>JAVTWQ010000016.1:0-4150 GCA_032229905.1 Saccharimonas sp. (SeqCode) | reverse complement strand
GGATCAGCTATGAGTAGCGACCGTACCGTCAGCGTTCAGGCAACGACAACTTTCGACGTCGGCACCCTCGCCGTCGGCGACACCCTGGAGGTCCAGACCAACAGCGGGTCGACCTACTGGATTGTCCGTGTCAGGAACTCCACTCGCGACACCATGTGGGTTGATGGAGTTTCGATCACCACCAACAGCCAGAGCGTGACCAAAGGGAGAACCTCTCCCCCCTCAAGCTGCTGCATTACCAGGTACATCCTGCGTGGGCAGCCCATGCTCATGAGGGGAATCGGGGTGTCGAAGACCAGCACCGTGGTAAGCTGGCGCATTCTCTGACACGCCTCCGCGTCCACCTTAACGCACAACTAGCCCTGGCTAGACAATACGGTATTAGGCCCGCCTAAGAGACAGACCCGCGAGGTAATACTTGCAAAGGTCGCTCCGGCGGGCCTGTTTCTTTTATATAATTTTGCAAAGCAATCAACTAGTGGGTCTTGGGAGCCGCCGCACCCAACTGTGGCTATGGCCTGGGCTACGGTGTAGTTCGCAAAAGCTCGCCAGCAATCCATAACTAGTAATTAATATTGCTGGCCGACCAGCGGGAGTTCTTTTGCGACCGCAGCCTGGGTATAGCCACTGTTGGCGTAAGGTGGATATCCCGGGGTCGATCTTCTGGTTCTCTTATCGAAAAAGAGAACAGTTTCGCTTCCTTTGCTTCAAAGGAAGGTGGTTTTTGCTACTTCTACAGAGAGAGAAGTAGATACATAGTTTGACATATCATCCCTATATGATAAATTTGGTTATAACACTAGCTTACTGTTAGCAAGTGCCAGGGGATTGGCAAAAATTGAGAGGGTGGCCGAAAGCGGATGCCCTTGATATGAGTGCGTCATAGCTCACCAATCAGTCCCCGGTCCCGGCAAGCGACTAACCATCGCTTGCCGGGCGCAACCCTAATATTTGACATATCACCACTTTACGCCTATACTGTAACTTGACAGTCTGCCTAAGCAGACTATTTTTAATAGCAGGGAAGGTAGCAAACGTGGCATCAGCTCCTAATGACAAGACTAAAATCACCCGCATAAAGGCGGGCGATACTAGCACCAAAGAACAACCAAAAGAAAGCAAGTTAAAGCTGCCTAAAAAGCAGCCCAAACAGCCTAAGACAGATAAAAAACCGGGCCTACTGGGCCGTATAACAGGTTATTTTAAGGGTAGCTGGCAAGAGCTTAAAGCCGTGCGCTGGCCCGACCGCAAAACTACCTGGAAAATGACAGGCGCACTCATACTATTCACCGTATTCTTTGCAGCAGTTATTTTGCTACTAGACTACGCATTCCAATCATTGTTTAAATTACTTTTAGGTAAATAAGGAGCTCAACTACAGTGTCAAAAAATCGTTACGACAGCACTCGCCAATGGTACGCTGTTCACACCTACAGCGGCTACGAAGAAAAGGTAGCCGATAGCATTAGCCAACGCGCCCAGGGTGTAGATATGGCCGATAAAATCTTTGACGCCATGGTGCCCAAAGAAAAGCAAATTCAGATCAAAAATGGCAAACGCAAGGTTATTGAGGCCAAAATATTCCAGGGCTACGTACTTGTAGAGATGAAGCTGACCGACGAAACTTGGTACATTGTGCGCAACACACCAGGCGTAACCGGCTTTGTGGGCAGCGGCACCGAACCTACCCCTGTTAGCGAAAGCGAAATGGTCAAGATCAAAAAACGCATGGGCGTCGAAGATCCTAAGCACCAAATCGATTTTGCCCCAGGCGAAGTAGTAAACATTACCGATGGGCCGTTTAAGGGCTTTGATGGCGCCGTAAGCGAAATCGACACCGCCAAGGGCAAGCTTAAGGTGATGGTAAGCATGTTCGGCCGCGACACCCCAGTGGAGCTAGATGCTCTGCAGGTTAAGAAAGTCTAATCTTTAGCCAAGGAGCCTCGCCTAACCGCGAGGTTTTTTGTTTGGCAAGGGATATAATAGCCACATGATAACCAATATTATTAAGCAGCGCCTAGCTACACTTAAAATCGATAGCGCTGAGGCGATTATAGTTGGGAGTAGTGCACTGGCTGCCCTAGGTCTCCATAAACAAAGTGATATCGACATAATGGTGCCCAGGCCTACTTTCCAGCGGGTGGCCTCTATTGGCTACGCCGTCTCGCAATACACTGATGGCTCGGGGCAAATAGTGGTTGGTGATACCGAGTTGATGCACAGCTTTCATGGTAAAGTTTTTGATGATTACTTGCCACAGGCTATGCTTATTGATGGAATACGATTTATGTCGCTTACAGATATGCGCGCATGGAAACAAGTGCAAAATCGACCAAAAGATTGGCGCGACATTGAGCTCATTGATGACTACCTACGAAATCATTCGTGCTGATTAAATTTTCTGTATATATTTTGTTTTATTGTCAAATTTAGTATAATCAACACTATCCTACGGAAGGAAAGAAATGAGCTTTGATCTCAGAGGTGCAATTGAAGTTGCATACAAGGGCTGGCCCATCAGT
Source organism: Saccharimonas sp. (SeqCode) (assembly GCA_032229905.1). Classification (GTDB taxonomy): domain Bacteria; phylum Patescibacteriota; class Saccharimonadia; order Saccharimonadales; family Saccharimonadaceae; genus Saccharimonas. The sequence goes on along the minus strand of JAVTWQ010000016.1, from coordinate 1,628 downwards.
GGCCCGGAAGAGCGAGCAAGGACGGTGAGGCAGATCACTGAGGGAATAGTGGCAGACCCAACCCTTATGGAGACTATGGTGAAGGAGGTCAAGCGCAGGCGTGGACAAGCCAGCGGCAACCGAACCTACATCCAATTACTGGACGACATCCTGGGAGGCCTGCGCGAAGCCATCAAAGACCGACAGGCTGCCCTACACGCCGAAGCTGACGACGTATGCGGCAAGGCCCTCGGGGCCCTGAGCGCATAACCCGCAGGAGACCCGCAGAATACCATATCTGCGGGCCCTTACAATAGCCGATAGCTAAAATACTAATGCTTGCAAATAACACTCTAGGGCGTAATATAACTGTAAATACTATCCGTAAGTAATAGATTGGAGTTAAGATATGGCAATCTCAGGTGAAGGCGATTGGATCTGGCTCGCGGAACATGATCAAAGCAGGCAAGATTTTGCGGAAGCGCTAGATGATATGACCCTAAAAGACCTAGTAGCCCTTGCGATGGATTCATACCCAAGGGTTGGCGATGTTGATATGATTGCTGCCGAAGTTTCAAAGCGGGAGCTTGAGTGCCCAGAGTATATAGACCCTGATACTGGAGATTCAATATCAGATACGCTACAGCATATTTTAACAATTCGCGCACGTATGACAGATATACTCAATAAAGGTGTTGCCCTTTCACGGCAAGATATCTCACCGGAAAAGGTAATCATAATAGGGACAGGTGGTGAGACACATGAACTCAGGCTCACGGCCTTTGAGCTAGCAGATACAGGCAAACTGACTAAGGAAGAGCAAATTCTAGCCGCATTACGAGCAAAGGGTATAATCGCCTCCATAAATAAGCGCGAGGTAGTAGACGGTGTCTCTACCAGTATTTGGATAGAAGCCCGAAATCCCAATCCCTTGCCAGATAACCCGCAAACTGCTATAATCAACACCGTTACGCACTAAATATGCTTCAAATATATTTAGTAAAATTAATACATACGTTCCATTGCCTCCGAAACTTTCGCGGGCATCCCGGAAAGTTTGGAGACTGAAATGGCAAAAAAAGTAATCGGTAACCTAAAGTTACGTATTCCAGCTGGCCGCGCTACGGCCGGTCCTCCAGTTGGTAGCACCCTAGGCCAGTGGGGCTTAAATATGATGGATTTCATCAATCCTTTTAACGATGCCACCAAAGCCGATGCCGGTAAAGATGTAATCGTTCACATTAAGGTGTACGAAGACCGCACATTTACCTGGAAAAGCCTAGGCCAACCAGTTGATGATGCTATCCGTGCTAAAATTGGTATCCAAAAGGGTAGCAGCAAGCCACATTCTGATAAGGTCGGCAAAATTACTCGCAAACAACTCGAGGAAATCGCCGAAACCAAGATGGATCAGCTAAACGCTATAGATATGGACGGCGCCGTTAAGGTAATCGCCGGCACTGCCCGCAGCATGGGCGTTGAAGTTGTAGATTAGTAGGTAAAATAGCTAATAAAATACCCCTAGTTCAGGGGTATTTTATTATTATGGCAAGTAGCGCACGCTGTCAGAGCGATGATATAATTGATTCGAATTCTGCCACCCAGAACGATAACGCCACGCCGGCTGCTGATTGTGGCGTATCTAACCC
>JAVTWQ010000015.1:0-141467 GCA_032229905.1 Saccharimonas sp. (SeqCode) | reverse complement strand
GGTGTTGGCGCGCTATTAAGCGGAGCATTCCTGCAGGGCTCACTAATAATGAACCTAAAGGAAAACCTAACTCTCAGCTGGGATCAACAAAATATTACTGCTGAAGTCAGAGCAAATAAGATTTTAAATAAACGACTTGCTTCTGAGGCGATCACATGCAAGGGCATTAGTATCTGCGAAAAATACTCAAAACCATCAAATAAATTCCTTAAGGATCTTGATGCAGCCGGTATTAAGGCGCTGAACGCTGACGATACAATAATGGAAAAAAACAGACTTATAGCCGGTGATAGGCCGGCTCACTACGTAACGTCCGATGGCATAAAAGTTACACCCGCTGAGTTTAAAAACGCTCTTGAAAAGGACCCTGCATTTAGAAACGCTTTCCGCCGAGCCTATAACCCACGCTGGGTGAACTGGTTTGATGACGCTGCGATGAACTTTTTACATAGACTTGGCATGACAAAAGCTATTGATAAATCTATATCTGAAGCCACAGATTCGAAAGCAGTTGATAAAGCCATCGCGAGTAAGGTAGATGCAAAAACAAGTGGTCTCGGGGCAACCGATGATGCCGTAGAAAAAGGCCTCTCAGAAATGCTAGATACCGAAGCCGAGAAGTTTGCAAAAACAACCGCTCATGACCTATCTGGTAAGGGTGATGCGGCCCTGCTGGTTGGTGGTGGAATATGTGCTGCCGCCAAAGTACCAGGTGTATACGTAAGCATATTAAGTAAGTTGCGTATGGCGCAAATGGCGGCTGTTGTTATGTCGACTGTGCTAACAGTAGCCGATGCTACAAAAGCCGGCCAGGGAACAGAAAGAATGACAGAGATTACAGGCAACCTATTAACCGAACGACAATACGTAAAGAACACTACAACTGGCGCAATGGAGCTTGGTAAATCGGCCATGGACTCTGGAGCTATACTTTATGGTGTAGTTGGCGATAGAGGTAGCGCCGCTAAATCTAAAACCGTAAAAGAATATATGCCAGGCTATACCGGCAATTCTACCCTAAATGTGATTGCGGCAGCCGGTAATAATCCTCAGTTAAAAACCGTTTGCGATGCAGTGAGTAGTAATGAAGCCCAGGTAACGGCATCGGCGATCAAGGCGATCAAGGCATCCAGTGGCCCAGCTGGCTGGATTGCACTTGCCGTAGACGGTGTTGTAATGTTACTAGACAATACAGGAGCACTAAACGCTATTATTGAGACTGTTATGAGCAAGGCTCTTGATGTCCTTAAGGGTGTTATAGACTGGAAGGCTTTAATCCCGCTAATTATGGGTGATCTAGTAAAAAACGCTAAAAATGAACGATTTGGTGATATGGTTGGAGTACTTGCAACTGTAATGGCAAGTAAATCCAACCATGTAGGCAATTTACCGCTAAAGGCACGGCAAAAAATGGTGTTTGATGATCAAATCACAAAACCAGTCAAACTAGCTTGGGCTGAGGAAGACCGTTTAACTCACAGCCCACTAGATGTATCCAACCCTAATACTTTTATGGGTTCGATCACCACCCAGCTTATACCTTACTACAGCACCTTTTCATCAGTTGATAATGCATTTGGATCATTATTTAAACTTGTTGGTAAAATACCCACTGGACTTATAGCGCCATCGGCTAGTGCCGCAAGCGAGGCAGACTGGCAAATGTGCCCAGAAGATGGCGACTATGCCGTTGCTACATCTGGCGTAGCAGCTGGTCCACTCTGCGATGTGCAGTATGGTATACCTGCTGGTTACATGGGGGTAGACCCAGGAGATGTTGTTAAGTACTTATATGATCAGAAACAAATAGATAGTGATGGTAAAATTATTACTGGTAGCGACCTTGAAAACTGGAAAACACTCTGCAACGGTGGAGATTCGTATTCATTGTCGCAGTGTACCGTAAGTGATGATGATAAAAAACATGCCTACTATGGCTTGTACCAAATCGATAGCCAGCTAATTGATGGTATGGACAATGAGCCAAAAGCCTCAGGAAGTGATTCATCGGGTGGCTCATCAAGCGCTACCAGTGGTGGATCAGTATCAATGGTTGACCCTAGCAAGTGGGCGGTAAGTAAAGATAGCGATGGTTTAATTAATAAAAGCAGTGATCAATGGAACAAATGGGTAGCCGCCCTTGGAGGTAACGGCAATAGTTCAACTGGTGTCTTAACCCCAATTGGTGTTAGCGGTGGTAATATTTGCCCTCAAAGTAATACTTTAAATACCAATGGTGGTGGTAACAAATTCAACCCGAACGCTGCAGCATCGGCTACCGCACTTATGCGTGCGTTTGACACAGCAAACCCAGGCAGATATCTAATACCAGGCGCCTGCTTTAGGAGTATATCAGCACAACAAGCTGCCTGGGATAATTTTACTAAGGCCGGCGGCAACGAAGCGGCGCCAGTTGGCTCATCAAACCATGGTTGGGGACTAGCGATTGATTTTCGTATTTCCACAAATGCAACCGGCATGGGCGCTAGCATCTCTAGTTTCACATCTGCAGATTACACATGGATGAAAAGCAACGCCTACCAGTTCGGCTGGATTAACCCAAAGAAAATGCAGCCAGCCGGTGGGTGTAGCGGCTCATCCTGTGAACCCTGGCACTTCCAATATTTAGGACCCCTGTATGGCGGATAGCTCTAGGTATTTAATCAAGTGGTTAAGTTCTCACCGGAAACTGCTTCTTATAGGTGTACTCATTTTTGTTTTAATAATGTTAGCCGTTTTTGCACCTGGTGTTGTGACTATAAATTCATCAACTCCTGGAGTTAGTATATTTATTGATTCATCAACTAGCCCTGTTAGCCAAGGCTCGTTACAGTTTTTATCACGCGGGGAACATTTAGTAACAGTTTCTAAGACCGGATATTATAGCGTTAAACAGACCATCAACATTAGCCCAATATTATATACGAGTATAGACATTGGGGAGCTAGCCGCCGCCTCGCTAGCCAAAGACCTCACAAGTGGCACAATTAAAATAAACAGCTTAACTACAGCTGGTTTCTGTAATCATTTCAATAACTCAGCCTGTATTAAGGCCAGTACTTTAAACGATTTTTTAGATGCGAAAAAACAGTTAGAGTCTCAGTACCAACAAGACAAAGCTATACCCATAGTGTTTTATGAAAACTACCTAAGTGGTATTATTACATTCTATCAATCTGATAAGGTTACGATTAACCTATTAGCCCAAGATGATATAGATCGTCCGATTTTGCTAGTTACATCAACTGCGCCCGGCACTAGCCATAATGATATACTGCAAATCATTAGCCAGGTGGTTGGTAGTAAAAAATATGATTATTATTTACAATACGCTGATCCAGCCAATGCAAACAATAATCAAATGCCTAATGGTAAAGTAATCTATTGGAATGATAGTGGTGAATAGAATAAGAACAAATAAATTTTTATTAAGATCTTCTAGTCTGTTATTGATAGTTATCTTATTATCCAGCAGTATAGCTTCAGTTGTCTCAGCTTTATCTAATGACCCGAGTACGTCCTTAGACGAACAATTCTACAAAGATAACGATATATTCTACTATGACCCTCGTGCAACGTGTTCAACCTCAACCTCAACTTCAGATACAACAAGTGTTAGTGTAAATGTATCTGGTGATTTACCAGCTGAAACCTTATCAAGACTAAAAAGTGGTAATGTTTTAGCAAAAGTACAGGCAAATATGCTACGCTACGCTGCCGCTCAGTCCGCCACTGGCTTGCCTTGGCAAATACTAGCTGCCCTACATTACCGTGAGGGTGGACTTAACCCTACTAGTTCTATTGCCGATGGTGAGCCTTTAAAAAATGGCTTATCTGTAGATGGTGTACGGATGTCATCTGATCCTAACCAGGATGCTATCTTAGCAGCACAACATTTTATCGGTAACGTGAAAGGTGTGTATGGTGTGAATATTAAAACTGATCAATCATTAGACGCTATAGCTAATGGGTTTCTAGCCTATAACCGTGGCAGTATGTATAAATCGGCCGGTGCAACCTGGCAGCAGTCGCCGTATGTTGCTAACTACCTTGACGACCAGCATATAGGCATGAGCTGGATTCACGCTGATTCATACTTTGGTTCTAAAAAACTAAATAATGTAGAAGGTAAGAAGGATGGCAATGTGGGGGCACTCGCTGTATATAAGTACCTTGGTGGAAAAATGAATGGTAATACTAGTGCCTCCGCTACTCTATCTAATATATCAGAATCAAGCGCCTGCAGCGGTGTAGAGTCTACTGGTGGATCTGGTGGCGGCAGTGCGTCTATTGTAGGCGACACCGCCTTCCCGTTAAAAGGCACTAAGGCTGTTGTTACTAATCCAGGCATGTTTGCCAATGGTACGGCCAGTCGTAGTGGACACCCGTATATTGCATTTGATATATTATCCACATCGGGCACTCCAGTCGTTGCCTTCATGTCAGGTACTGTAGTTAGTGTTGGCAATGATAAATGTGGCGGTAGAGCAATCGAAGTATACAATAAAGAAAATAATAAAACTATTACCTATATGCACATGAATACGTCTTCAATGGTAACAAAAGGTCAGCAGTTAAACCTCGGCCAACAGGTTGGCGTAGTTGGATCAGCTGCTAATGGTTGTGGTACGGTTCACCTGCATATCGATGCTGTACAAGGTAGCTCGCGCCCATTCTGTAAGCGTGAAAATTGCCCTGTAGCCAATCAACAATTCTTTAGAGATATCGGACCTCAGCTATTTAATACATTTCAAGCATTACCTAATAAGGGATCGACTTTATAGTCTATGCAAAATATTATTGATTTATTCAAAAATAAACCTAAGGTTATTCGTATTATAGCCTCATTAATAATATCTATTACTATACTTATTGTTATATTATCCCTAGCTAATAACCCTGCTAGCTCACCGGTTATAAGCAAGTTAGCTCTAGGAAGTAATAGTTATGCCCACTTATATAATAGTGAGATATATAGCACAGACGGTGATGCATTCATGAAAACAAATATAAAATCCGGTGATACTACCACCCTGCTTAATGGGCTAAGGATACCTACTATAAGTAGCCTAGCTTGGGTGGGGGATAAAGGCGTGATAGTAAAGTTTAGTGGCTCGGTACTATACACTAAGGCTCAAAATAGCATAGATGTGTTTGGTAGTGATACAGACCAAGAAGCCGTAAACTATTCATGGTATATAGATTTTACATCGAAAGATATTAGACTCATAACCCGCGACAGTGTTGTGAGCCAGGTTTATTACGATACAGACAGTGGTTTAGCCTATTACGCTATTCAATCTCCCGGTGGTTTGATTACTTTCCAGAAATATAATCCGTCCACTGGTCAAGTTAATACTATTACTGACATATCGGCTAACACTGCTTCAATATCATCAATCTATGGCTGCGATAAATCAGTTTGCGCTATCGCTATTAACCAAGACGGTACTGCCATTAGCTCGACTATTATTAAGCTAACTGATCACTTTTTTGATAAGATAGCCTCATACACTGGTATAGCTACTCATATCGATAACCCTAGCGGAACGCTTGTATTAACAGCCACTGGTTCGGTAAGTGATAATGTTGAATACACCGACGCTGGGCCATACGATGCTAAGTTATATATAGCAAACGGTAAAACGGAATCATTAGGTAGTGTTAGCTCGACTAATAATTACTATGGTGTTATTAACAGACGCATTGTAATTATATCTGATAATGATAGTAGGGGTGCCTTACTTAAATATAATACTAAGTCATTATTGGGTTTACCCTTAACTATCACTAAAGATTCAGTGCTACCTAATAATGCTAGTTTTTCAAGCGTGGTTGGTCAATCTGATAACTTTATATTGCTTAGATCAGGAGATAGTAGCTACTATTTATTAAGTGATAGTAGTTCGACTATATCGACATCCATTACAAATAATTCAGATGTGTCATCACTAATTAATAGTTGTTCTACTGATATAAATTATAGTAGTTCTGACAAACAATATACTATAAACGTCTTTAGCGATAGCTCACTAGAAACTACCATAAAACAGGTTTCAGATTGTATCCATAAAGAACCAAAGGCAACAAATTATAGCTATCATTTTGTTATAGTTAGCCCGACCTCTGGGCGAATTATAAGTAATTAGCTTTTAAGTGGCATAATTATGTGGGTGTAGGTTTGGTCTTTTTGAGTAGCCGTTAGTACACAGGGGCTGAGCTTGCCGCTAAAACGGAAGGTCACTTCGGGGCTATCTAGGACCGATAAAGCATCTGTTACATAGCGTGAGTTAAGGGTAATTTGGCCATCAGCACTAACAGTAGCTGGTGCAACTGATGTATTTTCGCCCAGTTCCGAGGCGATTGAGTGAATTGATAATTCTTGCTTCTCATTACTGGCATTTAGAGTAACTGAACCGCCACTTTCGCGGGCAAATAAGCTAGCAATTTTAACTGTACGGGTAAACTCCTCCGCTTTTATGTTCACGGTTGTCTCAGAACTAGCCGGTATAAGTTGGCGGTAATCTGGGTATTTGCCATCAATAAGGCGGCTAGTTATTTCGGCTTCGCCGACCCTAAACCTTACCTGAGTATCGTCAAATAGAACTTCGACTTCATCAATTGTTTCGTTAATAGTTCGTAATACTTCCTGCAAACTACTAGTTGGTACGATAGCAGCGATTTCACTATTGCTATCTAGTAGTTTCCGCTCCGATAGGCGGTAGCCATCGGTCGCAGCAAGGTATAAGCCTCCATCTACTGTATGCCAGTAAACACCGGTTAGGACAGGCCTTGTTGAGTCGCTACTTGCGGTAATGATAGTTTGGCCAAGAGCCTGTTTTAAGTCAGCCGTAACAACCGTATAGGTAACGGCTTTTGTTTCGTCTATAGTTGGTAATTCCGGGAACTCATCGGCATCGATACCATTAACAACCGACGTGTAGTTGCCGGATGTTAGGGTCATATGAGCAGCTTTTACGCTTATATCGACTGTGCCACGTGGTAATGAACTAACAAACTCACTAACTAACCGGGCTGGCAGAGTTACGCTACCTTGTTTTGCTACTTTTGCACCAATATAGTAGGTGGCGGCGATTTCTAGGTTGGTGGCCGCTACAAGTAAGCGGTTGCCTTCGGTCCTAAAAAGTATATTCGATAGGATTGGTAAGCCGGCCTTACTGCTTGCTACGCGACTAACTGCACTTAAAGCGCGGGCTAGGTTTTCCTGGGTGACTGAAAGTTCCATATTAGTTATTCCTTCCTTTTTTTAAATTAGTGAACCTTATAATAGGGCCTGTGGAAACTGGGTACAAATAGTGTTCAGTAGGAGTTAAATAAGTAATTTTAACAGTGGAAAACACAGTGGAAGCCACTCGGATAAAAAGCGGATGTATAACTACTTTTACCCACACAAGCAGGCTATTGGTACTAAGTGTAGTACTTGTTGTGGATTCATAGGCACAGGTTGTACCGCGGCTAGGCCACAGGTTGTACACGTTTTTTGCACAGTTATTAGGCATACAATTTATCCCTTATTTCGGCGACTTGCTCACGGGTTAGTAGGTCGAGCTTAATCGACTTTTCAATCTTTTCAACCGAATGGATTGCGGTAGTATGGTCTTTACGGCCAAGCTCTTGCGATATTTTAGGGAACGATAAGTGCAGTTCGCTCCTTAGTAAATACATAGCAATTTGACGGGGTACAACTATATGCTTATCGCGCTTATTGCCACAGATTTCGCGCACCTCGATACCAAAATGCCTGGCAGTTTTATCTATTACTTGCTTAGCTGTAATATGCTGAGGCCGGCTATGCCTTACGTTGCCAAGTAAGCCTTCGGCTGTATTTATATCGGGCGTAATGCCGCGCATATCGGCGTAGGCGAGTAATTGGTTTAATACACCTTCAAGTTCGCGGATATTACTTTTGATATTCTCGGCTAGGTATTCAACCGTTTCACGCTCTAGTGTGATACCAGATTGAGCGGCTTTGGTTTCGATGATAGCGCAGCGGGTTTCGTAATCTGGCATTTGAATATCAATTGTCATGCCCCATTCAAACCGGCTACGTAGGCGCTCGGTTAGGGTGGGGATACTGCGTGGCGGCTTATCGCTGCTAATTATAACCTGCTTATTAGCCTGGTGGAGCTCATTAAAGGTATGGAAAAATTCTTCTTGGGTTTTTTCTTTACCGACAATAAATTGCATATCATCAACTATTAATACGTCGGCCTTGCGGTATTGGTCAGACACCTTGCGCTTGTAGCGGATAGCATCGGTGAACTCTTTAGTGAAGGCCTCGGTGGTGGTGTATATTATCTTAGCTGATGGGTTACGCTTTAATATTTCGTTACCAACTGCCTGAATAAGGTGGGTTTTACCTAGCCCCACTCCACCATAAATATATAGTGGGTTATATTTAGTGCCGGGCTCATGGGCAACGGCTTGGCAGGCGGTATAAGCTAGGTCGTTACAAGACCCAACAACAAAATTATCGAATGTGTAACGGGGGTTAAGGCTTAGGCGGTTAGTAGTGCCGGCGCTATTTTGGGTGATAGGCGACAGTAGGTCGTTTGCGGCCGAGGCATGGCGTGATTCACCAGTAGTTTCGCGGTTTATAACGTGTTTTTTAGCGGAGCGTACAACATATTGTACGGCCTCGGTATCGACACCGTTACTTTTTAGGATGCTCCTGATATTTGCATCGAACTTAACCTCGAACTGCCTAATGGCAAATACATTCGGAACACCAATAACTACTTTGTCGGCAGTGCATTCTAATAGCTCGGTGTTTTTAAACCAAGTGGTAAAGTTACCGTGGCTAACGGTCAACTCAATCTCCCCTAAAACACTCTGCCATAGTGCGCTTTGCACGAGCTAAAACCCCCTCTAAATGCTTCAATACTACCTTAAGTATACAAGAGTAGGGTAGTTTTCCACAACCTGAGGTTCAGTAACAACAAGATAGGTGAGAATAGGGGTGATAATTATCCACAGTTTCAAACTACCCCTGTTAATTCTGTGGATAATTCTACACCAATTGGGGATAAAGGATATGGCGAGTATATATATTTGCAAACTTTACAAAAAGCCAGGTTTGATTTTAAGAGAGAGAAGGGGTATAATACCAAAGATATGCCAAAGCGAACACACCAACCACACACACGCCACCGTGCTAAAACGCATGGGTTTCGTGCCCGCGTAGCCACAAAATCTGGCCGACTGGTGCTTAAGCGCCGCCGCGCTAAAGGCCGCGCTAAACTAAGCGTTTAACTAAAACCCCCGGATAACCCGGGGTTTTTAGTATAATAAGATCATATGTTGTCAGCTATTAACCGGTTTCATGGCCATGGGAGCCTAAAATACCTCTATAAAAACGGATCATCCGTTCGGTCTCATTGGCTGACCCTAAAATATTCACCCAACCCACGCCGGAAACATAGCCGCATAAGTGTTGTTATAAGTAAAAAGGTGCATAAATCGGCTGTTGGGCGCAACCGGGCGCGCCGCCGGGTTTATGAAATTATTCGTAATGAGCTTCCCGGGTTTAGTGGTACCTATGATATCGCCGTTATTATTATATCGGGCGAGCTATTAGCCGCTAGTCATAGTGATTTATCTGAAACGATCAAGGCTTCCTTAAGCCAAACCCCTATTTTAGGCGCCGCAACAGTGGTATAATAGTGAAAATAATCTAGCCTGGGAGTAGTAATGTTTGACTCGCTGATCGTACAACCAATTTTCAATATCTTAGTCATTATTTATAGCGTGGTGCCGGGGGCTGACCTTGGTATCACCTTAGTAATATTCACAATTGTAATTCGTTTTGCCCTGTACCCACTGCTTAAAAAGCAGCTACATCAATCGCGGGCTATGCAAAAGCTGCAGCCGGAGCTGAAAAAGATCCAGGCCCAGTATAAAGACAACCGCCAAATGCAAGGCGTAGCCATGATGGAGCTATATAAAAAGTATAATGTCAGCCCATGGCGCTCGATTGGTATATTGCTAATCCAGCTACCGATATTCTTTGGCTTGTTTAGTGTTATTAAGATATTTGCTGAGCAACCTGACCAGATTGGTAAGTGGACCTATGACTTTTTAGAAGGCCTACCAGCTGTTCATAACCTTATCCAAAACCCCGGTAGCTTGTCGCACGTGGCTTTTGGGTTTATTGACCTAAATAAAACAGCTGTTCAAAATGGCCAGATCTATTGGCCACTTATGATTATCGCCCTAATTGGAGCTGGTACTCAGTACATAATGAGTAAGCAAATTATGCCTAAAAACGTTCCAAAGCGTAAACTGCGCGATATTATGTCCGAGGCAGCTGACGGCAAAAAGCATGATCAAAGCGATATGAACCAGGCCGTAAGTAACAATATGATGAAGTTTATGCCAATCATGATGTTCTTTATCATGATATCTTTACCCGGCGCCATTGCCCTTTATTATGTAGTGTCTAACATGGTAGCAGTGGCCCAGCAAGCCTATATACTAAAGGAGGACGAAGAGGAAATGGAAGAAATTGCCTCTGAGCCAACCGCTGAAAAAACGACAGGTAAGAACCAGCGAGCAGCTGAGGCCCGGGCCCGCGCGGCTAAAGAAGCCCACGTGACACGGATTGTGGCTAAGGATTCTGGAAGGAGGAATAAGTAATGAACCAGGAAGAAGCGTTAGATTTTGCGCAGCAGTATTTACAAAATATCATAGCGTTCTTTGGGCAGAACCTTGCGGTCGAGGCGAGTGTTGAAGATGAGGTTATTAACCTTCATATTGAAACATCCGATTTAAATAGTATCTTGATTGGCCGTAATGCCGAGACATTGCGTAGTTTGCAGTTTATTGTTAGCACGGCCCTCAGGAGCCACAACGCTGAGCTAGTGCGCGTAAATGTAGACGTAGCCGATTATAAAAAGCAGCGTGAAGAAAAGCTAGCTGAAAAGGCCCGCGAATGGATAGAGGGCGTACGCCAGAGTGGTGATTCTTACGTAGCCCGGATAAACGCAGCTGACAGGCGTGTAGTTCACCGTGTAGCTGGTGAGTACGATGATATCGAGACCTTTAGCGAAGGCGAAGGACACGATAGGCATATTATTATTGCGCAAAAGAGTTCATAATTAAGTAAGGTAAATAAGGAGGAACAAAAATGTTAGTAGGAATAATTATAGCAGTTGCCATTGTACTGGTACTGGTCGCAATTTTTGCTGGGATGTATAACGGATTAGTCCGTTCAGATGTAAAGGCCAACGAAGCTTGGAGTGGCATTACAGTGCAGCTAAAACGCCGGGCCGACTTAATCCCTAACCTTGTCGAAACCGTAAAAGGCTACGCTGCCCACGAAAGTGGAGTATTTACTAAGGTAACTGAGGCCCGTTCGGCTATTATGACCGCTACCCAGGCTGGCCCAGCTGCTGCTGCTAAGGCTGATGGTGAGCTATCTGGTGCCCTAAAAAGCTTATTTGCTGTAGCTGAGAGCTACCCTGACCTAAAGGCTAACCAAAACTTTATGGAGCTACAGGCTCAGGTAACTGATACTGAGGATAAAATTAGCGCTAGCCGCCGCTTCTATAACAGCGCCGTAACGTCATTTAACACTAAGCGTAAAGTGTTCCCAACCAACATATTTGCTGGCATGCTAGGTTTTAACCAAGACAAAGAATTCTTTGATGTAAGCGAAGCTGAAAAGGCTCAAATCGAAAAACCAGTCGAAGTAAAGTTTTAATAATAGGCTGGTTCACTAGTGTTTAGCCTCCTGCCTCACGAGACACTGCTGCTCTTAGAGCAGCTTGCTCGTGCTGGCGGAGGCGGCTCTGGTGGTGGCGGGGGCGGTGGAGGCTCTGGTGGTTCAGGAGGATCCGGTGGCGGTATCGAAGTCCTGTTTGGCTACTTGCCTATGCACTTTGTAGGTTCGCTTTTAGCCAGGCTAAAAAAGAAAAGCCTAGCTATGGCGGTCGTTGCATCACTTATTGGCTGGCCTATCGCAATATTTTACGCTATGTTCTGGGTTAATACCTGGGCTTTCATGGGTTGGATTATTGGGGCAGCCGCCTTAGTAGGTATGGCAGCTGGGTTATACGGCTGGTTTGACAAGATAAAACAGAGCCCGCTCATGAGAGGACGCTTACAAAAAGCCGCCGAGGCCGATGCCGCTTGGGACGAGCAGAAGCTACTAGATCATGCCACAAAGACCTTCCTAAAATACCAGCAGGATTGGTCTAGCCAAAATACGGCTTCAATGAAAACTTATATGACGCCGCAGTATCATTACCACGCTTCGCTACTAGTCTTTACCCTTAAGACCATGAAGCGCAAAGACATTATGGAAAATGTTCATATAAGTAATGCTCAAATTATTGATATGAATGATGCCGAAGACAATAACAGCGATTATTATACAGTTGGGTTTAGCGCTTCGGCTGAGGACAGCTTAGTGGAGGCGCTTGACGATAGCCTGATATTTAAGGATACGAGCAGCTTTACCGAATACTGGACGTTTAGGCGTAGTGGCGATACTTGGCTACTAGACGTAATTAGCCAGGCGACGGCTAACCCGTATACTAATAATAACCAGCTACAATTACTAGCCCAGCAGAATAAATATTGCTATAGCCCAGATATGGGCTGGCTGTTTATACCAAAGCGTGGGCAACTGTTTGGTGGGGCTAAGTTTGGTACCTCAGATATCAATAACCACATAGTAGGCCTATATAAGGGCGAAATGTTGGTGCAACTGTATAGCTACGTTAAAGACCCGCAAAATAACACTAAAGCTTATGTAGTGGCCCAGGTGAATGTGCCTCGTGAATACGGCAATATTGTGGTACGGCGTAAAAAGACCCTGCAGCTACCGATCCGGGGGCTAGAACGGGTTGAGACCGAATGGACTCAGTTTAATAAAAAGTATGAAGTGTATGCTAGCGCACCCGAGCAAGCTACAAGCTTTGAACTACTTAACCCGACCTATATGGAGCAGCTCGAAGCTTTGCCGTTTGATGTAAATATAGAGGTAGTCGATAACGTAGTGTACCTATATACCAACGAGCGCGGCACAAGTATTGAAACTTATTCTGTCATGCTAGATCTGTTGCAAAAAGCCTTTAAAGAAATGCGACTTTAAGGTTTTAGAACCTGCTCGTAGATAGCGTGAGTTTGCTTTGCCATCTTTTCCCAACTAAAATTATTGACGTGTACCAAGCCCTTTTTGATAAGCGATTGTCGTAAGGGCTCATTGTTCATGATATCGACTATCTTTTCGGTTAGCTCATCGGTCGAGCTTGGGTCAAAGTAAAGGGCGGCCTTACCACCGGTTTCTGGCAGGCAGCTAGCGTTACTCGATATAACCGGACAGCCTGCGTACATGGCCTCTAGCACCGGTATGCAAAAACCTTCAGACAGCGAGGCGGTTACATAGGCCTTAGAGTTTTCTAATAGCCAGCGCTTCTCGCCATCGGTGATGAACCCTAAAAAGTGAACATTGGGTATGCCCCGTTCTAATACCAGGGCTTCAAGCTTATCTGAGAACTCATCTTTTTTACCAGCGCAAAGTAAGTGAAGCTTAGGGAACTGCTTAACAGCCTGTTCAAAGGCGAGCACGACTCGCTCCACGTTTTTATACGGGAACATGTTACCAACTGTGCAGATATAGTCTACCCCAATAAAATCTGTTAGGGGCTCGGGCTTTTCATCTGGTATTTCGCCGGCCTCATAGGTTACGTGGATTTTTGGCAAAAAGCGCTCTCCATATACTAGGCCTAGGTCCTTGCGGACAAAGTTGGTTGGCGTAATAATAGCACTACTCCCGCGCATAATCTTTTGCATAAGTATGTTAAAAACAGACTTTTTGAATTTATAAACATATTTGTTATCGCTTGAGTCGATATTATCAAAACGAATTAGGGTCATATCATGCACGGTCGTTATAGATTTGCCGTGCCATAAAATAGGCTGCTGAGGCATAGTAAAGTGGACTAGATCCGGCTTAAGCGATGCAAGCAAGCTCCGAAACTGAATCTGCTCACTCATGGTATACCATTTAGCATCACTACCAACTATTGATAAGTTTGGTAGCCGGTGTTGCCACTTTTTAACATATTTATTGGGCATAATAGCCGTATATTTGTGGCCATCGTTACAGTATTTATCATTGATATGTTCAATAAGGCGCTGCATGTAGCGGCCGGTGCTGGTTTCTAATATCCTTACATCTAGAACGATATGCATACAGTATTAAGTATAAGTTATTGTAGGTGTGACGACAAAGGCCAGGTTGAGGTGTTCGCAGCCTAGGGGGCTTTAGCTAGACTTACGCTTAAAGACAAAACGGTCATAGGTGAGGTAGTTCCAGGCCATACTTATGATTGTGGCTGGGATTTTAGCGATGAGAGCGGCGATCGAATCACTAAAACCGAACGATGTAACCAGTGGTTTAAGGCCGATAATTACAGCGTTTTGTAACACCCATAGTCCAAACAAGGTAAACGCGACAAAAAGCACAACCTCACGCTTAATATTGGTATCGGTTGTCTTAAACGTATACTTTTTGTTCATAAAAAAGCTGAATATAAAGGCAACCGTAGTCGAAATAGTGTTAGCCACAATCACTGGTAGCCCAAGTTTGGTTAAAGCAAATAGTAACCCAAAATCAATTAGCGTGTTAATTCCACCAATGGCCATAAAACGGGCCAATTTACTATTTTTTAGCGTATCCGTCATGGTACTCATCGACTAGGTATAGTGGTCGGCTCTTGGTCTCTTTAAAAATCCGGCCAACGTACTCACCAATTATTCCAAGGCTAAGTAGTTGTACGCCGCCCAGGAACAATATAACCGCCATGGTCGAGGAGTAACCAGCCACGGTAGCGACGCCAAATAGGGGGCGGATAAGTAAGTAGGCGATATATATGAAGGCCGCGAGTGATATTAATACGCCAAAGTAAGTGGCTATCCTAAGTGGAGCCACCGTAAAGCTAGTGATGCCATCGAGGGCTAGCTCGACTAGCTTGGCGTAGTTCCATTTGGTAACGCCAGCGGCACGAGGGTCACGGTCGTATAAAATCTCTTTCTTTTTGTAGCCTATCCAGCTAAATAGAGCCTTAGTATTGCGCTCACTTTCACGTAACTGAGTAAGGGCAGTTATGCAGCGCTGGCTAAGTAACCTAAAATCACCAGTGTCGCGCTGGATTGGAATGCGGGTCGATTTTTGTAGAACTTTATAGTAAAACTCGCTGGTTTTCTTTTTGAGCCAGGTTTCACCGTCGCGTGTTTTACGCTTTGCGTAAACGTCGTCATAGCCCTGTTCCCATAGTTTGACCATATCAGGTATCAGTTCTGGTGGATCTTGCAAGTCGGCATCGATAATAACAGTGGCATCACTTTTTATGTGGTCAAAACCAGCTAGCATACCAATTTCTTTACCAAAGTTGCGGCTAAAGTTGACGTAGCTAACCCTAGCGTCTTGTTCGGCCCAGTCACGAATAATCTGCATAGTATTGTCGCGGCTGCCATCATTAATAAATAAAAATTCTAGGTTATAGCCTGGTAAGCTATCAGCTAGCGAGACCAGTCTTTTTTGTAGCATCGGCAAAACGGCCTCTTCGTTATAGGCCGGTATAAGTATAGTTAGCTTCTTTTTCATACTACACTTAGTATAGCGCGAATTGTCATATTATGGAGATGATGATTGGGGTATTAATAACTAAAGCCATCTGAGGCGGTAGTGTATAATAAGGGTATTATCTACCAATCTTAAACATCAGGGGAGTAATTTTAATCACTATGCAAAAACGTGCATTAATTACCGGTATTACAGGCCAAGACGGTGGCCACTTGGCAGCATTACTACACGATAAAGGCTATGAAATTTACGCGATTATAAGGGGACAGCACAACCCGAAGCGTCGTCAGACTGAACAAGAGTTTCCATATGTTCACCTTATCGAGGCCGATCTAACCGATACATCTTCGCTTATCCGGGCTATGAAAACGGCAGAACCAGATGAAGTCTATAACCTGGCGGCCGTCAGCCATGTTGGCTACTCGTTTAAGAACCCACAACTAACCGCTGATGTTACAGCGGCTGGCGTATTAAATATACTGGAAGCTATTAGGTTAACAGATCCAGAGAACAAAGTTCGTTTTTACCAGGCCTCTACATCAGAGATGTTTGGCGGGCTCGAGTATAATCGACCAGATGTTGGCTATGATGAGAAATCACAGTTTCACCCACGCAGCCCCTATGGTGTAGCCAAACTTTACGGTTACTGGATAACGGGTAACTACCGTGAGAGCTACAATATGTATGCTGTATCTGGAATTTTATTTAACCACGAAGGTGATAGGCGGGGTATAGAGTTTGTAACACGCAAGGTTACTAATGCCGTGGCCCGCATAAAGCTCGGCAAGCAAGACCATATTGAGCTAGGTAACCTTGATTCTATGCGCGACTGGGGCTACGCTGGCGACTATGTAGAAGGCATGTGGCGGATGTTACAGCAGGATCAGCCCAAGGATTACGTGCTAGCCACAGGTGAAACTCATTCTATCCGTGAGTTCTGCGAGCTAGCCTTCAAGGAGATTGGGGTTGATATTGAGTGGCAAGGTAGCGGTGTTGATGAAAAGGGCGTTGATAAAGCAACCGGTAAGGCCTTAATTACCATAAACCCAGATTTCTTTAGGCCAGCTGAGGTTGATTTACTACTGGGTAACCCTGCATTAGCTGAGACCGAGCTAGGTTGGAGCCGAAAGGTTGATTTCCCTGGCCTAGTAAAGCTGATGGTTGCTCATGATCTAGAAGTCGAAGCTTAAACCATAAGAAAGCAATTTGCCCCGGCCTAAAGTTTTGGGCTGGGGTATTTTTATTGATTAGATTTAACAAAGTCTTGGATGGTCTTCTGCAAAGGTATTTTTGGCTCCCACCCAAGTTCAGAGTGGAGCCGCGAGGCATCTCCGTATATATCCATAACATCAGTTGGTCTAATCTTTGAAGGGTCAATTACAACATTAACATTATTAAGCCCGACCTCTTTTTGTAACAGATCGAGCATTTCTATACCTGATACGCTGTGGCCACTACAGATATTGTATAGTTGGTGGCTTAGGCTTTTGGCTAGAGCCAGTGCCTTATAGGCCGAGGCGACATCGCGTACATCAGTGTAATCTCGCTTAGTTTTGATGTTACCAACTAACATTTCACCGGTTTCGTTGGCAGATTGGAGCTGCTTATAAAGGTCTGGTAAGATAAAGCCCTCACCTTGGCCAGGCCCAATATGGTTAAATGGCCTTACTGATATCGCGTCAAGCCCACGGTTACTAAAATAGCTAACAACGTGTTCGGTCGAAAGTTTGCCAATAGCATAGGGTGAGCTTGGGCTAGTGGCAGACTGCTCCGACAATGGCAGGGGCTGCGAGGAGGCATAAAGTGCCCCCGTGCTAACTACCACTATACGACCCTTAAACTGATTATTATGGGCATAGCTAAGAAGGTTATATGTCATTAGGGCATTCTCTGTAATATACCTATGGGGTTGCTCAAATGACTCCCCGACTGCTGATAGGCCCGCTAGGTGAATAATGGCATGGACATTATCTAGGCTAACGGTTTCAACGGCAGATTCGTCTAATAGGTTACAAGGCTGGTAGCTGGCAAGCTTACCAGCCACCTTGTTATTTGGCTCAGGGTTATAAGCAAGCCCGATGACCGCAAAGGAATCATTGTTAAATGAGTCTACGACATGCTCGCCGACAAAACCATTCACGCCGGTCACGATAATATTTTGTGGCATGTTACGCTCCTTTATGTATAATGATGGCTATTTCGTATATAATTATACGATAGATGACAGATTTTTTTCGCAACCTGGCTGCCCGGTATAAGTATTCTTTGATTATTTTAAAACAATTAGTCATCACAGACTTTAAGCTCCGCTATAAAGGATCGGCCCTGGGCTATGTTTGGTCACTGCTTAAGCCGCTCGCCTTATTTGCCGTGATGTATGTAGTGTTTATACATTTTCTAAAGTTTGGAGCTGATATACCGCACTTTGCCGTATATATGCTACTTGGTACAGTGCTATGGAATTTTTTTGCCGAAACCACCATGAACGGAATGTCGGCTGTGGTCGGTAAGGGCGATCTGATGCGTAAATTGTACTTTCCAAGGTACGTTGTTGTTGTGGCAGCCTCTTTTTCAGCCTTAATTAACTTTGCGATTAATCTAGTAGTAGTCTTGTTATTTACAGTAATAAATGGGGTTGAGCTTACCCCTAGGCTATTGATTATGGTTCCACTGATAATTGAGCTATATGTATTTGCGCTAGCCATCGCTTTCTTTTTGGGCGCCCTTTGCGTTAAGCTACGCGACATAAACTATATCTGGGAACTAGTCTTGCAGGCTGGTTTTTACGCCACGCCGATATTTTACCCGATGGTCATGGTTGTTAAGACTTCGGTTTTAGCCTCTAAGGTTATGCTGCTTAGCCCAGTGGCTCAGATTATTCAAGACGCGCGCTGGGCGGCTATATCAACAGATACCATAACTATATGGAATCATATAGATAAATGGTATATCCAAGCGGTGCCAATGGTAATTGTTATAGTAACGTTCGTGCTATCGGTAATTTATTTTAAGCGCCAATCGCCAACGTTTGCGGAGGAGATTTAATATGGCGCATGATGAAATAGCCATAAAAGTTGACCATGTGTCAAAGAACTTTAAGCTGCCACATGAAAAGGTAGATTCAGTTAAGAGCTTGTTTGTTAATCCATTTAAGAGTAAGGCTCATTTAAAGACCGAGACTCAACATGCGCTAAAAGACATAGATTTTGAAGTAAAAAAAGGTGAATTCTTTGGCATTGTTGGAAGGAATGGTAGCGGCAAGAGTACCCTGCTTAAGATAATGGCCGGCATTTACCAGCCGACTAAAGGAGGCGTTACAGTTAATGGCCGCTTAGTGCCATTTATCGAACTAGGTGTTGGATTTAATCCCGAATTGACGGGCCGTGAGAATGTTTACCTAAACGGTGCTCTTATGGGCTTTTCTGATAAAGAGGTTGATGCAAAATACAGTAGTATAGTTAGTTTTGCTGAGCTTGAACGGTTCATGGACCAAAAGCTTAAAAACTACTCAAGTGGCATGCAAGTACGCCTAGCCTTTTCGGTCGCAACTATTTTAGCCGATTCTGAGATATTACTTATCGATGAAGTTTTAGCGGTCGGTGATGCCGATTTTCAACGTAAATGCTTTAACTACTTTAAAACTTTGAAAAAATATAAAAAAACAGTAATATTCGTTAGTCACGACATGAGTGCAATACGTGAATACTGTGATAATGCAGTCTTGATTAACGACAGTAAAATAGAATGTACAGGGACCGCTAATGATGTCGCAAAGCAATACAGTAAACTCTTTTTAGAGAATGAAGCCGAGGATAGCTACCAGGGTGGTACCGATAGGTGGGGTAATGGAGACATTATAACCAGCTCTATTCGTGCCGAAAAGACAGATGACTATATAACCATTCGCCAACACATTAAGGCCATAAGACGAGCTGAACCACCTATCGTTGGGATAAGGATTAGGAGCGCCAGCGGAAGCGACATTACGGGGACAAACACCAAGATAGAGGGCATTAATATTGGCAAGATTGAAGCTGGCGAGCAGGTTGAAATTGTCTGGAGGATCCCTAATATATTTGCCGAGGGGCGGTATGTCGTTGACCCATCTATAATATTAGAGGATGGAATTACGAATTCTGATTGGTGGGATGAGGCCTGCGAGATAAATATCAAGAAAAGATTTTTACCATACGATATTGATCCAGGGTTCAGTATTGAAGTGAGGCGCGGGGATCATGACTGAGAAAGTAAGCTACGCCCAGTATGGAGAAGACATCCTACTGTCGGCGTTACTCAATGAGGTTACTCATGGGTTTTATGTTGACGTAGGCGCAAACTATGAGTCTAGAGACTCAGTTACCAAATATTTTTATAAGAATGGCTGGAGTGGGATAAATATAGAGCCAATTCCGCGGCTATTTAATGATTTAGAGAAAAAACGAAAACGTGATATTAATTTGAATATTGGGGTAAGCCGAAAGAGGCAAACTCTTCTATTTAGAGAATTTGAGAGTCACGGTCACTCAACATTCTCCAAAGAAGTTGCAGAGGGGGAGCCTGCACCTGCGCTTACTGAGTATGAAATACAAACCGAACCACTTAGCGACATTTTCAAAAGATACAAGGTTACAACAATACACTTTTTAAAGATTGATGTAGAAGGCCTTGAGTATGATGTAGTTTCCAGCAACAAATGGGACAAGTATAGGCCATATATCGTATGCATAGAATCAAATCATGTAAGTAAGGACTGGAGGCCCCTACTCAACCAGGCCGGCTACAAGCTGTTTATAGCAGATGGTTTGAATGAATATTACGTCGCGCAGGAGCGCTGGGATAGCCTTACAGCCGACTTTGCCGAGCGGGCCGTTAAGGTTAGGGCAAGTTTTTTGAGGAAAGACCAGCATGATGTTTTCAGGGAGCAAATGAATAGACTGAGGGAGCTTGATGGACGGCTGAGTAAGGCAGCCAACAGCATAGTAGAGAAAGATGCTATTATACACGAACTACAAGCTACTAGCTATGTTGGAAGGCCGCTAAGGTCAAGGATTAAGCTGGCCCTAAACTCAATATTTATTGATTGGGTTAACGTAAAGAGACACAAGCCCTAGGGCTTGGTTTATGGCCATAAAGCATAATGTTTAAACTGGGACCAACGCGCATTCTTTAGATTCTAAGACAATTCATTAATTAATGTGTTAACATAAGCGCTCCAAGAGAGGCTTTCTGCATACAGCTTTCCGTCTTCAAGGCTCTTACTTTTTTCGGCTTTGTCCATTTTAAGTTTAGAAATAACAGAGTTTGCCGCTGTAGTAAAGTCTCGGCTATCGACCATAGTGGCTAGGCCGCCCGAGCTTTCTGGTATGGAGGAATTGTTATAACACACCACGGGGCAAGGAGCGAGCATCGCTTCTAGTACCGGAAGCCCAAATCCTTCGTAAATACTTGGGAACACAAAGCAGGCAGCATTTTGAAACAGCGCATTCTTTTCCTGATCAGTAACAAATCCCATAAGATGAATATCATCACGATAGGGGCTGTTTTTTATTGCGCTTCGACCGATAACGGAAGGAATAGTTTCTACGTCTGTAAATTCGTTGCCAGCAAGAACTAAGGATACGTTATTTCCTCGCCCTTTGACAATGTTGTATATGTAGACCACATCTTCAATGCGCTTACGGAAATCTGTGCCGCCTATATACATGATGTATGGCTTATCAGAGATCGCCTTTATTATAGAATTGTCTATTCCACTTGATAGTGCAACCGGCGCGAGGGGGATGGTGGTCACTTTATCTGGGCTGACACCGAGCAATGAGATAAACGATTGCCTTGTTGAGTCTGAAATCGATAGTATCTTATCTGCCCGTTTAAAAACCGAGTAACTCAACTTATAGCGAATTTGGTAGTAGACAGACCTTAGGGCCGCCCTTATCTTTGCCTTTTTGCCAGTAGCATGCCCTAGTGCCTGTGGTATGTTTGGCATATAAACATTTTTGAAGATTAGGGGTATAAGGTCATAGCCAATAATAACAGTTTCCATGCCTTTGATTTTCGGTATACCAAGCATGAAGTCAAACTGTACGAATGTATTGATATTCTGTCCACGTAATTCTTTAAAACTATGTGATGTAAGTTTAAGAATATCAACTATGGTTGACACTCCACTAACTTGAGTTGCGAGTCGCGGGGTCGTAATTGACGTATATGATGCTCCGGCGACTATATTAAGGTTCTCCATTGGGTTATTGTCCTCAAAATGGTAGAAAATGTACTCATAAGATTCATCGCTAGGTAAATTTGATAGGACACTCTTAATGTGCATACCGATTCCACGGTTTTCGTGACCTATCTGCAAAGGCCTAAGATCAAAGCAGATTTTCAGAGCTTTACTCATCCGATACCTTCGTGAATAAATCTAGCAGCTTCATAGCTTCAGGGTACCAGCGATACTTATCGGCCTGCTTATAGCCGTTCTCGATCATAGTCTTCTGTAGCTTTTCATCCTCAATTACATTATGGATCGCACTGGACAGCTTAGTTACTGAGTCAGCTGGAACAGTAATCGCCGCTTTACCAACCGCTTCTGGGAGCGAGGAGTTGTCACTTGTTATTACGGGCACTCCGCACGCCATGGCCTCAACAGGGGGGATACCAAAGCCTTCATACTGGCTAGGATATACAAATAAGCTGGCCCCGCTGTATATTGCAGCTATGTCTTCGTCATGAACATAGCCTTGGGGTTGCTGGATTATACTACCGGCAATACGCAGTCGCTCTATGATTGCAAAAATTTCGTCATCAAGCCAGCCACGGGCTCCTACAAGTAGTAGGGAGTATTCATTACGAATTTTAATAGGTAGTTTTTCATAAGCTAATAGTAGATTTTTTAGGTTTTTTCTAGGCTCAATATTACCAACAAATAAGATATATTTACCGTGTATTGCATATTTAGCCTTAACTTTAGCTACAGCATCGCTAGGGTATCTGAAGTATACAGATTGATCAATTCCAGGATATATTATTTGGATTTTATCTTTTGGAAATTTATAGAATTCGGAGATCTCTTCTTGACTATTCTTTGAGATGGTTACAACTCGGCTAGCCCACTCGACACTTTTTCTCACATTTGCGCTCAAGAACTTTTGATTATTGGGTTCAACGTAGTGAGGAAAATACTCAAACGATAGGTCGTATACTATAGGTATAGATTTTGAGCGTAGCAGGGGCCATGATGTATAGTTTGGGAACAGATATATTCGCTTACCAAACAATAAGTCATAGTAAAATTGTATCCCCTCAATCTTTAGCTTGTTTGTTATGCGGAGTGGAAGATATGTTTTGCGTATTCTGAAGTTATTAAATCCAAACTTTCGAATTTCGGGTGTTCTCTTAAAATATACTCCAAGTTCAACAACCACATTCGGTTTATCTGTAATTAAATCATCAAGTGCTTTGAGTAGGCCTAGGGTATAGTGGCCAATCCCACTAAAGTGGGGCGCGACAAGGACTTCACCATCAACAAATATCTTTATTTTTTTTGCCATAGAGATATTTTACACTAGTGTAGGGCTATTTGCCATCTGTCATGGTTGCCCATGTAGGGCGAGCGCTAAGGTTGTAGATAACTAGGTTAGAATCATCCTGTAGTCTTAGGTATGACATGCCACGTCCATCGGTTTGGCTACTCCAGAGGGGCCTATAACTGGTATCATAGATCACTAGGTTGCCATCGGTCTGCATTATAGCGAATGCAGTTGATTTGCCATTAGTACCAGTGTTCCATAGCGGTATTCCTGAGGCATTATATAGAACCAGATTACCGTCACTCTGCAGTACTAGTGTACGGGTGCGATCTGCAGTTTGGATACTCTGGCCGGGGAGCATCATCCCGCCTTGGATAATAGCCGTGTTTACAACACTTAACTGATCTTGGACGGTATTAGTTTTGGTACTCCACCTAGCGATACCTGACTGTAATAGCACGAGATTTGCATCAGACTGCAGCTTGAGCGACAGGGTATTGCCTTGTGTGGTTGTTAGTACTCCACTGCTCCACAGTGGTTGATTGTTCTTTGAGTACACCACAAAGTTGCCGTCGGACTGGAGCACTGCATAGCTGCCAGGATTACCCGATGTACCGCTTGACCAGACAGCTAGCATGTTATTCATCAGCACTAGGTTACCGGCGGGCGACATGTACAGGGCGGTATTTGTATCATCAGATAACAGGTACTGACCTGCTTTTAGTAACTCATTTACTCCAAGTGTCGACCGGTTGGTAGAACGGTTTGTTGCTGTGGATGTTACATTAAAGTTAAAATATAGTCCTGGGTCATTCATCCACATTGCGCCGTCTTGGACGAGGCTGAAGTACTCCCTAAATGATTTTTTTGAGCTTGGGGCAGTTATAGAGAACCTAAAGGTGCCATTGTTACTCGGTGTGACGGGTAGCTGATTCATAATTCCGGCTGGTCTTTGAGCTCCTAGCCAGCTTGAGTTAGCAAATATACTAGAGCGGTCATTTGAGTGGGATGTGCCTATGTGTGTATTTGCGTCCCAGTCTTTGTAGCCAACATTCTTAGCTACTATCTCAATATATATAGTTTGCCCAGGCTGTACCGATACATCACCGTAGTTAATCTTTTGCGTATAACCCGCGTCTAGATACGCGGCCTGACTTACATACTGCCAAGCGTAGGGAA
This sequence comes from Saccharimonas sp. (SeqCode), assembly GCA_032229905.1. Classification (GTDB taxonomy): domain Bacteria; phylum Patescibacteriota; class Saccharimonadia; order Saccharimonadales; family Saccharimonadaceae; genus Saccharimonas. The sequence goes on along the minus strand of JAVTWQ010000015.1, from coordinate 117,149 downwards.
TCGATGTAGTGGTTGATCCAAACCAGTTAGAGAATATAGTAGCGAAGCTATTGAAGTGAGGGGTGTAGTTATATAGGGCGGCCGTAGCGCCATTCTTTAGGAAAACAGTAGTACCGTCTATAGTCGTATAGCCATCGTACATTGACTCGGTGCCACCGGCGACACGGGCTCTTATGCCGGCCGTCATGCGCCCATAATAATAAGTAGCACCATCTCCCATCCAAGCTAGGTTGCCATTAGCTCGTTTGCCGTCAAAGCTCAGCTGCCAGGCGGCGTGATTCACCTGGCGGGAGAATGTAACATTTGATTCTTTAGCTACACAGGTTTTAGTTACACCTAAATCTGGGTAATCCTTTAGACTATTCTCGCTTCCATCAGGACAGTTATAGCCCATGGCCGAGTTATAGGCCGTAGGTACGCAGCCCCCGTATACAGTATTACCGCTGACCAGGGCCTGCTCCTTTTCTAGGGTCGCAAGGATAACTTGTGGGTTAATACTATAAAGTTGAGAGGCCTTCCAGATGATTTGGGCCGGTGAGACATCTACGCTGCCGTAGTCGAAGTATCCGGCTGGTTCCCGGAAGGTTGCCCAGCTGAGCCCGCCTGGGTAGTTGGAGGGCAATAAGCAGCTTTTTGGGAACCTGTTAATAAGATCTTGGATCTGGCCTACTGTCATTGATGAGGTGTTGTAGTAGATTGCATCGTCGATCAGGTAGCCGTTGTCTGTTGCCGCCGTGGCCGGTGTATGATCAATAGCGCTGCTAAGAACCAGTAGGCACATACTAGCAACGATAGTGGTAACCTTGGATAAATGTAGTCGCTTCATTATTGTGATACCACCAGATCCAGCGAATCGTTTGTGGTGCTGGTTTTAGTTCCGTTCACTGCTACAGCAGAGATCTTCCAGGTACCGGACGTCGCGCCAACCTGCTGGAGCGTCCATGTCCAGTATGTATTGCCGTTAGAATCAGCTTTTTGAGACGGCAAAGATACAGTTTTGCCACCGCTAGTAAACTGTATCAGGCAAGAAGCCCCAGGTGTAGTTGAGCAGGTTGAGGTGATGACTCCAGCTGCACCAGTTGCGCTAAGGTTCGGGTGATGATTGCTTACAAATGTACCAGATGGGGCAGTGGGTGTAACGGATGTATCAACGGTAGGAGTTTCGGCCGTATTAGTGGTAGAAGTTGATGAATTTACCGGCCCTGATGAGTTGGAGGTGCTGCCGGTATTTTGTGAGCCTGTAGCTGTAGAGGGGGACTCAGATGTTGTAGCGGTTTTTTTATTAAAGTAGCGCCCTAATAATAGATGGGCCGACACTGCCGCCAGGGTGATAATGAACACAATAACCAGTATAGTTATAACGCGTCGTCGTTTTTGTTTATTATCTCTGTTGATTTGCATTTAGTACTCGACTTATAATTATATAGCCATTTAATCATAAACTTTATATAAACACAATAAAAAAGCCATATAATCATATCAAATAACATAACTGGCGAATTCCCGCTAAGGCATGGCATGCCAATATTTACCAAACAAGATGGCGTCACTATAGCCTCAAAAATATATTTTCGGGGGCTAGCTTAAGTCATTTCTTTAGACTGGTTGCCTCATTGATAATTCTCAAAAAATCCAAGTAACTATTATCAAACGTGTATTCCTTACTCATTTGCCAAGCGTTCTCGCGGTAGGCAGTATAGGTAGGCTGATCACTAAGTAGCCTATTGATTGCTTCACCCATTGCATAGTAATCTTTATTTGGAACGACTAGGCCTGTTTTATCGGCCACTACGCTATCGCGCAGACCATCAACGTTGTATACAATAGCTGGCGTACCCTGGCTATTGGCCTCTGTTACTATAAGGCCCCAGCCCTCTTTAATGGAGGTGACTAATATTACGGCAGCTGACTTCATAAGCTCGGAGCGTTTTTCATCAGTAACGCGTCCTAGTACTGTAATAGCTTTAGCACAATCTGAACGGTTGATGTAGTTAATAACCTTTTTTGCGTAACCCGATGATGCATCTCCAGCGATAACCATTTCAAGCCTAGGGTTATTTCTATAGGCAACTTCAAAGGCTTTCACTGCATCGAGCGTCCTTTTCATTGGTCTAATGGCGCCAAGTGAGAGTATTGTAGAGGGGCTCTCCTTTTTGGGAAGAACAGTTAGTGGAGTTGTTGGAATTCCAACACGGAACGTTTTAATACCTTTGAAGCCATACTGCTCCATGTCCTTTTTAGAACTGAGCGATTCAGTGGCTATACGGGCATAGTCTCCCCTAGATAGCCAGCGTAGCATTAAAGGCTCTAGTGTATAACCAACGTAGGAGAGGGGGAATGGCATTTGATAGAACCATACCTCACGCGCTAACTGGTAGGTGACTAAGATGTTAGCTGTATTCTTAGTATAGTGTCCAGCTCCAAAAGGGATTGTGTTCATTTCGTCTATTACGACATCCGCCCAGCCGCGCCCTAGCCGCTTAAATAGGCCACGCGCCTTTGTGTAAACACTATAGCGGTTTCCGGCCCGGAATATTTCTAAGTTTGGACTAGGCGAGCTATGCGCCGCACTCCCATTGTATTTGGCCGTAATAAGCCGGACGCTATGTCCGCCAGCGGCAAGACGATCCATTATCTCTCCCGACACTTTTTCCGCGCCACCGGCAAGGGGATGGCCTCTGTCTTTCCACGACAGCCAGACAATATTCATAGCTTAGGATTGCTCTTCTATTACATAGAGTGGGCGGTTTTGGGATTCGTAATACACGTTCTCTATATATAGCGCAAGGAGGCCTTGGCATACAAGGACTATACCCACCATGAAACTTAGGAATATAGCCAGTAGAGCTGTACCGCTAAAGTGGATATGCATAGGGTCGTTAAGGATGTATTGTTCAATTAAGACAAAACCGCCCACTAATGCTGTAAGGATAGATACAATCATTCCGGCTACGCCAATGAGCTGCAGGGGCTTTGTTGAATGTTTAACCACGCCATCAATAGCAAGCCTTAGTAACTTTCCGTAAGAATAAGATGCGGTGCCTGCGTGACGCTCTTTCGTCTCAAAAGGAACAAGCTTACGCGAGTAGCCAAGCCAATCCAGGAGGTTCCTGGTAATGCGGTTGTGCTCTGTGAACTTTTTGTATTCATCGATTATCTTGCGATCTATTAGCCTAAAATCAGTAAGGCCATGCTGGGCACTTTCGTTAGAATTAAGTGTGCGGAGGGTTGCATAGAAAAGCTTTGAACCTAGGGACTTTATGGTGTTATTGTGCCCGTCGTTCTTGCGTATCCCGATGACCGTTGCGTAGCCGTTCTGCCACTCTTTAATAAATGTTTCGACCATCTCAATTGGGTGCTGGCCGTCGGCATCAATCATAATAGCGGCATCACCTTTTGCTTCGTGCAAGCCTGCAGTTGTTGCAGCTTCTTTGCCGAAGTTGCGAGAGAACGATAGGTAGCGAGTGGATGGGTCGGATTTTGCAAGTTGGCGCAAGATATTTAATGAACCGTCTTTACTCCCGTCGTTGATATAAATGATTTCAAAAGCTTCTTTTAATTTGGATAAATATTTGCTAATTATCTCGTGATGCCACTCTAAGTTTGCCTCCTCGTTATATACGGGAACAATAATACTGATGAGTTCAATTTTTGAAGCCATAGCAACAGTATAAATGATATAGGAGCTTTTGTAATGTGTATGCGATAATAACAGTTATGAAGAAGGTTTTATTAACATGGAACGGCATGGCTTCTCAGCAAGTTAGTGGAGGTGATGTTTATGTTAAGAAGTTAATAGAATGCATAGGTGTGGATACCGCTAGTCTTAGCATAATATTGACCGGTCGTGCCTTTGAAATGATTAATCCAGATCAACAGAACATAGATTCCATAAGAGTACTTGACTCTAAATTGCCAAAATCACTATTTGGTCTCATATTACGCTACATGATTCGTACGGCAAAAGGAGTGATTGCTGCCGCTAGGGACCGTAATACATATGATGTAGTTATCTCAACGTCACCTTTTGCATATGACATATTGCCGGCTATATTTTCTAAGGCAAAGAAACGTGTCGTTATACTATTTCACATCTTACCAGAGCGTAAAGCGGCAACCGCCTTGGCTTACATAAGGTTTCTCATTGCTCGCTTTGAACAGAAAGCGTCCCTAGCTTTAATCAATAGATTTTTTGACGTCATTTTGGTTGGTAATGATTTGCTTAGAGATGACCTACGGATGAGGCTCCCAGAGAAGGGGGTGTATGTTGCGCATGCGGGTATCGATACTAATAAGATAGATGAGCTCTCTAAGGGTACATTTGGTCGCAATCCAAACCAGGCGGTATTTGTTGGTCGCCTAACGCAACAAAAAGGTATCTTTGATATCATTGAGTGTGCTAGGTTTCTTAAAGATAACGACCCTGAGATGCGGATAATTATAGTAGGCGACGGGCAGGATCGTCGGGCATTTGAACAAGAAATTATACAGAAGCAACTAACTAATATTACATTATTAGGCTACATTTCAGAGGCTGAAAAGTATATCATTATGAAGCAGTCAAAGCTCTTTATCTTTCCAAGCTATGAGGAGGGGTGGGGTATAGCACTGGCTGAGGCTATGTATTGTGGCTGCCTGGCTATTACCTATGAGCTACCACACTATAGGAGCTTATTTGGCGATTACCCAAAGTATGTTAAGTTGGCCGATAGGACACAGCTTGGGCCAGAGGTTATTGGTAGCATGGGGGCTAAGACTAAGGCTGGGCAGGTAGAATTTATGAAACGATATACCGACACCACTGTTATTAAGGGTATTTTAAGTAATATTAACCTGTGATTTAGGATTATGGGTATTGAGTGTCAATATAATAATTAAGCTAGCGGCTAAGGCGATTGAGGCTCCTACCACTAATGTAGTTAGAATTGAGAGAATATTGTTGGCGCCTGGATTAAGTTGTAGCAAAACCACAGTACTTAGGTAGCTAATAATAGAGACGGCAATACACATGTAGCTGCGGATGACCATTAAGTAAAGGGTCAGAGCGGTGATCAGTAGTAAAATAACCTTGTAGAGTATCGAAAGAACTACGACTGGTAATATAGCGCTTATCATAATTGCTCTACCAAACATGAGTTGGTATATGGTTTCGCCAAATACGGCAAAGCCAGCTATGGAAATAACGCCAATAAGCGCGAATACTAAGGCGAGCCTCATGTATAACTTAGCATTGTACTTGGGTTCATCTAGCTTAATACTGCCCAAGAAGGGCCATATAAAAATCATACCCGCAAAGAACACGATGCGGCTGATTACATACACATCAGTGTATAGTTGGGCTTCTGCGCCACCTATGTTTTTTATTGTGACTAAGTCGAGTACTTGCAGTAGGTTTACTATCATGATTGCGACAGATGAGATTAGAGTATAAGCTATTATCTTTCGTAAATGAGGCTCTGGCCTTTCAAAGTGAAAAATATTAGACCGTATGCTTGGCAAGCCTTCAGATTTGAATAGTATTAGTAGCAGGCTGATTGATATGATTTGGGTAAGCCCCATGACTAGCATTGTTAGTGGGCCATTGCGTGTGATTAGGGCACAGGTGGCTCCAGCCGCAAGCTGAAGTGATGCCGTAACGACAGAGACGAGACCGAGCTGGACTAGGCGCTGGCGGCCATTCAGAAAGCCAGATATTATTGTTATGGGGATAGATAGAATTATCATGACGGTTATGGGGGGCGCATAGACAGTAGGAGATCCGATTTGAGGCATGATAATGGGAGCGCATAGCAAATACAGCGCGCCTAGAACGAGGAATGCTTGAAGTATAATCTGCTGTAGCCTGCTGACAGTTTCTTTACTATCTTTATGGCTCTTTGATAGCCCGATGGTAATTGCTATCAATGATGACATAAAAGTGCTAATTTGCGTAAGAAGTGAGAGGGCTACGGTTATATCTATGTATTGTTCTGCCGGCAGTATGCGCGATAGCGTTGGGTATGCAATATAGTTTATTGCAGAGCCAATGATACTGAGGAGGATGAAATAAATGGTTGCTTTACGCATTCTATGATTAGCGGTTCTTAAGTTTAGCTAGTAGATAGCCTACACCGCCAAACCCAAACTCGCATGTCTTCATGAAAAGCATGCCAAGCCCAAGTATTGGCCTGCGGAACAACTTGGTTGGGTGAGAAAAGAAAAGTGCATAGCGGCCGAGTATGCTTGTTTGCTGGCCTACTCGCTGCTTATTGTTGGAGTCCTTTGCGTACGTCGCAAAAAGCTGGGCATAGTATAGCTTTTTTTTGATAGTTTTAAATAACGATATATGGCCCTCATTATGGTGAATGTAGGCATGTGTTCGGACTAGGCGCCCTTTCGTTTCAACACGTTGTGAAAGATCCCAGTCTTCACCGCTTACCATTTTTACGTCATAACCACCAACTGCATTAAAGTCTTGGCGGTAGAAGAATCGGGCAGCTTCCATATAGGGCACGCCGACATAAAAGCTCCTTTCTAGTTGCTTGCATTGGGCCCAGAATCCTTCGCCAAATGACTCTTCGGGTATTGTTACTCCAACAGTTTTTTTATCAGCTTGCATAAGGTCGACACACTGCTGAATAACATTAGGCTCAAGATTCATGTCGCTGTCTATAATACAGACATATTCACCTTTTGCTTTACTTACGGCAAAATTTCTTTGGTAACTCCGCTCCGGCCCCTTGCTGTAAAAGTTCTTAGTAAAACGCTTTGAAATATCAGGGGTAGCATCAGTTGAAAAGTTATCTACAACGATAATCTCAATGGCAGGGTATGTTTGCTTATGTATTGAGTCGAGGCATGCCTCTAAGGTGTTGCTTGAATTTTTTGTTGGAGCAATGATACTAACTAGGGGGGCCTTCATGATTAATAATAGTATACCATCTCCGCTACTTTATACTGTAGAATGGTAGCTGTATGCATAAGAGATTGAATATGGGTAATATTGCCCCATACCTTAAGAAGAACTGGTTTACATTCTTTGCCATATTAGTGTATGGTTTTTTTGTTTTTTATTACATGGGCCCATCTGTGACGTCGTGCAATACGACGGTGTATGGTTTTGGTGATAATACCGCTGGGCCAATCTGGCAGGCGTCATTACCAGAAAAGCAGGGTCCAATTGGCTCATTTACATCTATGACAAATGCTCCTTATGGCGATAACCTCGAAAATCCTATTGGATACAGTTTGATTGCTCAGTCACTTTACATTAAAACCATGACAACAGTTGCCGGGCCTATATGTGGGTACAATATTGCCAATATGACAGGCTTTATGTTGAGTGCGCTTGTCATGTTTGGGTTTATACTAGCGGTCACCAAGAATAGATGGATTGCGCTACTCGCTGGATACGCCGTGTCATTTGCGCCGTATTTCCAGCTAAAGATTGGGGCCCACTTTAGCTTTGGGTTCCAAGCGATATTTATTGGCATATTTTGGTCATTTTACAACCTGGTTAAAAAACATAGAAAACGCGATGCGATAATCTTTGCACTGCTGTCGGTGCTGGGCATATATTGGGATCCATACTATTCACTATTAATAGCCCTTATCGTGTTTCCGCTGGGCATAACATGGCTTGTTTTAAACAGAAAAGTATTTTTAAAGCGGTTTTGGGCAAGGAAAGCTGATGGACTTTCAACAAAGCGACAACTTAAACTGCTATTAATCAGTGCCGGTATCGTTTTCTTACTTTTGCTACCCCTAGTAATGGTATTTATAAACCAGGGTAAACAGATATCCAATAATGTATCTGCCTCAAGGGGGAATATCTTACTAGAAACACAGTACTGTAGTAACTGGCCGCACGAATATTTTGTACCGTTTATGTTTAACCCTATATTTGAGGCCATTGCTGGCAAGGATAGGTATGACGTAACGGTTAGTATGATGAGGGACCATTACTCATGCGGGATTGGAGAGGACGTGGTTGGGCTTAGCATCACCTTGTCTGTGATAGCGTTAATATGCTTTATTGTGATTATATGGGATAGACTGAACCGCCGCCGAGTTGGAATGGGCCAGTTGCTAGGTTGTGAGCCTAAGATTTTGATATATGGATTAATGGCAGTTGGCCTTGCGTGTTTACTGCTTGGGTTACCGCCTATGATACGCCATGGCATTCCGACTCCTTCGTATGAAATGTTGCAGATTACATCAACATGGCGAACGATAACGCGCATATTTGTTGTGCTTAACATTGTAATGATTACTCTTGCTTCCATATCGATGGTTTATTTTGTGGATAAGCTTAAGCTAGTAAAGAATAAAAGGTTGATAGTAGTGGCGTTTGTTCTAATCTTCGGGGCCGTGATTATTGAATATCAGACAGCTAAGCTACCATTTAGGGGCAATGACTTTGGAACATTTGATTATACAAAGAGTGTGCCAAAACAGTATAACTGGCTTAAAGAGCAGAAAGACATTGGTACAATTGCCGAATACCCACTTGAGCGTAGTGGAGGAGAGGGTAATTCCATGGCTTATTACTTAACAATGCAGGTAGTGCATGGCAAGAAGCTGTTTAATGGATCATTAGGCTATACAACACAGGAGCAGAAAAAGACAGGCTTAAAGGACCTATATGACCCACAGACAATACCAGTTTTGAAATCTATGGGTATTGATGCAATTGTTGTACATGGTATAACAAAGGAAGAGGCTCAGAAAATACCATACGGAAAGATTATATATACCGCGGAGCCAAACGGATTCACATTGGTTGGGTTTTCTCCGCTAGTTCAAACAGATAATGTGTATATCATTAGCCTAAAGGACGTCACAGAAAAACAGTCTTATATTCTTGCTCCGCAGGAAGGTTTTTACAGGAACATGACGTATGTTCGATCAGCTGTTGACTGGCGTTACCTATCGGCGCCAAAGAGCACAATTAACATCGTATCCCTTTCTGGGGACAAGGATGATCAAGACAGAGAGGTTTGCTTTGGCGTGCAGACAGCGGGACAAGGCATTAGTACGCTAAAGTTGTGGTCGAGTGGCCATGTTGTGCAACAGCTAGACATTAATACTTCCCCGCAACAAGTAAGATTTATAGCAAATGGTTCAGTCACACTAGACTCAAACTCACAGGATGGGGTGGTAGTCTCGAACCTAGGCTGCAATCAGTAGGATATAGGCTAGGCTTTACCTAGGGTAAGCTGCCGCGGTTAGTATATAATAGTTAGTATGATTACCGTGATTATTGCAGGAGGGTCAGGTACAAGGTTGTGGCCGCTTTCGACACCAGAGAACCCAAAACAACTTTTAGCACTAACAGGTGAGCGGACGATGATCCAGCAGGCCTATGACAGGGCCAGGCAGCTTGGCGACCAGGTATATATTGTTACTGAGGCGAGTCACTCTGATGCTCTTAGGGCCCAGCTGCCTGAGCTGCCAGATGAGGCATTCTTAATCGAACCAGGCAGGCGTGGCACTGCTCACTGTATATTGTTTGCTCTTGATAAGATTGCACGCACGCATGATAATGACGAGCCGATTGCGTTTATCCATGCCGACCATAATATACGTGACGTCAAGGGCTTTGCTGGTTCATTTGCGGTTGCGGGCGAGGTGGCCCAGGCGCAGGGCTCCATCACACTTATTGGTATTGAGCCAACTTTTCCATCTACCGGCTTTGGCTACATTCAACGCGGCGAAGCTATTAAGTCAGAGCCTGGTACATACAGCGTTATCATGTTCAAAGAAAAACCAGACTACGAAACGGCCCAGAATTACGTTGAGTCAGGCAATTACTTATGGAACTGTGGTTATTTTGTTGGAAGTGCCAATACGTTTATTGGTGAGATTAATCGGTTTGCCCCAGACCTCGAAGCAACCTACCAAAAGCTTGCATCTATTAGCGAACACGGTAGTGATGAGTATCGGGAAGCCTACCTGAGCCTTGATAACCAGGTTATTGATATTGCCTTACTAGAAAAGGCCACAGACCTAGCGGTTGTTTCGGCCGACTTTGACTGGATGGATATAGGATCGTTTAAGGACCTACACGACGTAGTGCCAAAGAATGAACAGGGTAACTATATCAGGGGTAACGATGTTTATTTAGTCGAATCAGAAAACTCTTACATACGTAATGAAGTGGCCGATAAGCCAATTGCGGTAATAGGCCTCGATAATATTGTTGTTGTTAATACAGCAGATGGAATACTTGTCGCTCGCAAAGATGTTAGCGCGAAGTGTGGCGATGTGGCTAAATTGATTCAGTCTAAACAACAGGGATAGCTAGGCGCCTTATTGACGGTTATAGTGTTTTTAACTAAACTGTTAGCATAAGGGGAAAGGCGGCTTGGCAATGGGAGAAGATAACAAAAAGAGTACGGTTGACGACAGTGTTGACGAGATCTTAGAGGATGAAGAAACTAAGACTGACAAGATAGATTCGGAACCAGTTACCCTAGTCTTGGCTGATGAAAAAGAGAGCCAAGTTAGTCGGCGCCATCCCTTGCGACATAAATTAGCTAAGTTTTTTAAGAGTGGCTGGGGTAAAACACTAGTAGTTTTTGTTGTTATCACAGGTGTTATTTTTGCTGTTCCTATGACTCGTTATGCTGTTTTAGGCTTTTTTATAAAGAAACAAGCTATTATTATTGTTGTTGATGATACAACAGGAAAGCCGGTTAGCGACGCGTTGGTGCATTTTGCTAGGGCCGATGCTACGACCGATAAAAATGGCGTGGTGGCACTGAAGGATATGCCGGTGGGCGATCACCCTTTAAGCGTTGAGAAAAAGTACTACCAAACGGCGAGCACTAGCTATACGGTACCAGTATTTAGCGAGGCAAAAATAACCTTAAAGCTAAAAGCCACTGGCCGAATGGCGGCGATAACAGTTAAAAACCTTATATCGGGCAAGCCCCTACCTGGGGCGGCTGTGAAAATTGGTGATACAAGCGCCGTTACCAGTGATAACGGTGTCGCAAACGTGGCTCTAGCTATCCAGGCTGGCGACCAGCCGGGTGCGGCCACCCTAAACGGTTACGCGCCGGCTAGCTTTACGGTCAACACTAAAGACATGGCCCCAGTATCTGAAGTAGTACTGACTCCTAGTGGTAGGCTGTACTTCCTTTCAAACCGTAGCGGCACAATTGATGTGATGAGCAGCCAGTTAGATGGCACCGGGCAAGAGGTGGTACTAGCTGGAACTGGTCAGGAGCTATCTTACGAAATGCAGCTTATAGCTAATGGAGACCAGTCAAAGCTAGCCTTATCGGCCCGCCGCGAAGCCAACAAGCCGAGCTTATACATTATCGATACCGCAAGTAAGTCGCTCACTAAGATTGATGTTGGCACCGGTACGCTACTTATTGGTTGGGCCGGAAACACCTTATACTTTACGAACTATAACAATATGCAGGCCGGCGCCGTAGCCGATGGGCGCTTTCAGTTAATAAGTTATGATGCCGCCGCTAACAAGCGCAGCGTTGTCGATACGTCAATTGTAGGCAATGATACTAGTGGGCAAGTTGAGCAAGGGCTTAGCTCACGGTTCCAACTTGACGCTGGGAAGCTATACTACGCCAAATGTTGGAGCTACGTTGGTTATTATGGTAGCGAGCTGCACCAAAAGGTGAGCCTAAATATGTTGTCAGATGGCAAGGTGACTACACTAAAACAGCTTGACCAAACTAAGCCTAGCTACTGCGATACCTTAGTAAAAAAGCCCGGGTTAGTATACTTTAAGGTTACTAACACAAATGACTATAACGATGTCCAATATTATCGCTATCAGGCGGGTAAAGCTATCGAAACCGTACAGCTAAGCGAGGCCGATTTTACAGGTGAACAAATAACGTACTACGCTTCGCCAAATAATGAAAAAACATTCTGGACCGAAACCCGGGACGGCAAACCAATGAGCTTTGTGGGCGACATAAGCGCTAATAACGCTCGCCAAACTGGTGGTGGCGATAACTTTAGAGCCGCCGGCTGGCTAGGCAATGACTATATAATTTATAGTAAAAACAGCAACGAGCTTTACGTAATGTCCTCTGATGGCCAGGGTGATATGCATAAGGTAACCGACTACTTTTACCTACAGCACGGGGCCGGCTACTAGCCACGGCTAAGTGCGACTTAGGGTAGCCGCGGGCTTATTCATAGATAAATGCTTAACCATAGCTAACTAAAAAGCAGAGGGTTAATTGATTTAAGTGTTGTAATTTTTGATTTTTATAAAATTTTATAAATTATTTATAGACTTAATATTCCTTTTACGTTTAAATAGGGTAAGGAAGCCACTGTTTAACCTAAAAGGAGAATAAGCTATGTGCGGTATTGTTGGATACATCGGTGATAAAAGGGCCCAGACGGTGCTCATGAGCGGGCTTAAACGGCTGGAATACCGTGGGTATGATAGCGCCGGCATAATGACCCTGGACACGAGCCAAAAGCCGACACTACTACGCGCAAAAGGAAAAGTGAGCGAGCTTAGCGATAAGGTTGAGGCCCACCAGACTCAGGATACGGCTGGTATTGGCCATACTCGCTGGGCGACCCATGGTGCGCCCAGCAAGCGTAATGCTCACCCGCACTGCGTTGGCGATATCTACCTAGTCCATAACGGCATAATTGAGAACTATCAGGACATAAAAGCAATGCTCATAAAACGGGACTATATCTTTAAGAGCGACACTGATACAGAGGTGCTGACCGCATTAATCGACTATGTGTACCGTGAGTCAGACAGCCTACTGGAGGCCGTTAGCGGGGCGCTCAAGATGGTTGTTGGCGCCTACGGGATTGCGGTAATGAGCGTCAAGAACCCACATGAAATTATCGTCGCTCGCAAAGGTAGCCCTTTGATAATTGGTGTTGGCGATAATGAAATATTTATAGCAAGCGACGCTAGCGCCTTAGTTGGCTATACCGATAAAGTTATTTATTTACGCGACGGCGAAATGGGTGTCTGTACGCGTGATGGCGTGCAGCTATATGATATTGAGGCCCAAGTAGTTGACGCGCAGGTTGAGACACTAGAGATCGATATTCAATCAATCCAAAAGCAGGGCTTTGACCATTTCTTGCTAAAGGAGATTCATGAACAGCCCATGAGTTTACGCTCCACGCTTAGCGGCCGGCTTATAGTTGATGAGCTACGGGCTCAGCTTGGCGGCATCAATATGGCCTCTGGGGAACTGCGCGAAATACGGAATATTATTATAGTTGGTTGCGGTACGGCTTATTTTGCGGGGCTACAGGCAAGTTATTTTATTGAGCAATTTTGCCCAGATGTTACTATACAAGTTGAGATTGCGTCGGAGTTACGTTACCGGTCATTTAATGTGGCCGACAACTCGGTTGCGCTTATTGTATCGCAATCGGGTGAAACGGCCGACACGCTAGCTTGTCTGCAGGAGCTCAAGCGCCGCGGCGTACGTTGCCTTGGCATTGTTAATGCGGTTGGCAGCTCAATTGCCCGCGAGGTTGATGGTGGAGTCTATGTGCACGTTGGTGCCGAAATCAGCGTCGCTAGCACCAAGGCATTCACCTCGCAGACAGCGGCGATGATACTATTTGGCCTTGTTATGGCGGAGGCAAAGGGTGTGAGCAAAAAAACGCTTGGCACATGGATCGGAGAGCTTGACCGTTTACCGGAAGAAATCGATGACGTTATTAAGAGCCATGAGGCTGAGATACAGAAGATCGCAAATAAGTATACTATTTATGAAAATGCGCTATACATTGGCCGCGATACACTATATCCAGCCGCTCTTGAGGGTTCACTCAAACTTAAGGAGGTGAGCTATATTCACGCCGAAGGTTATCCATCTGGCGAGCTTAAGCACGGGTCGATCGCTCTGATTGATGACAAGATATTTGAGGTGTGTTTTATTGCTGATAATTGGCTTTTTGAAAAGTCCCTCAGTAACTTAATAGAGATGAATGCCCGGGGCGCGCACGCGATCGTTGTAACTAACAGCAAACGGAAGATTGAGGCTGAGACCGTGGTGCGTATTAGTACTAAGGCTGATCTTACGCTGCCCCTTGTATTTAATATTGTGTCGCAGCTAATAGCCTACTATATGGCGGTTGCACGCGGTAACGATGTTGACCAGCCGCGTAACCTAGCTAAGAGCGTAACGGTTGAATAGCTAAGAGGATTGGTCGCTGACTATTTTGCGCATTTTTGTGATGAATAGTGATGTATCGAACCGGCGCGCCTTGCGGCGTAGAGTGCCGGGCAAAAACTTAATTGATTCGGCTTTTTTAATGGCCGCTATGACATCATCAACGGTTTGGTGATCAAATAGTACGCCGCTTACCTCGTCTTCAATAATCTCCTTAGTGCCGGCTCGGTTTAGCCCAATTACTGGCGCACCGGCCGCCAGGGCCTCTACGGTTACGATACCAAAATCCTCTTCGGCTGGGAATATAAAGCCTTTGGCATGGTTAAGGGCATGTTCTAGAGCGTCGTCGCTAGCATCGCTAAATCTATCGGTATAAAACTGCACACTAGGACCAGCCATGGCCACTAGGCGCTCATGTTCTGGGCCGCTACCATATACTTTGAGTGGCAGGTTTAGCTTGGTGCAGGCGGCTACGGCTAAATCGTGGTGCTTATAGGGCACTTGGCGGCCACTAGTAACATAGTAATTACCGCGTTCGCGGGCTGGCGTAAAGCGCTCAACCGCTACGGGTGGGTAAACGACTGTACTACTGCGGCCGTAATATTTTTTTATGCGCTTAGCTACTTCAGTGGAATTAGCTATAAATACATCAACTTTTTGAGCGGCTTCATAATCGGCTTTTTTGAGGGAGGGTACCAATATGGGCATGGCTAACTTTGCGACTGCGTTTAGCTTGCCTAGGCCTGGGTCCTTTTTATATTCAGCGTAGTGGCTCCAGTAGTAACGGATGGGCGTATGGCAGTAGCATATGTGGGTTTGTCCTGGCCTGGTTTTACGGACTTGTTTAGCCTCGGCGCTGCTACTGCTAATAATGATATCGAACTGGCTTAAATCTAGTTTTTGAAAGGCCTTAACACGAAGCATGGGTAGTAGTTTATGGGCTTTTGATAGCCCCAAGGGCAGGTTTTGTAAGTAGGTTGTGCGGACATCTAGGTTTTTGAACCTAGGCATTTTGCTAGGGTCATAGGTGCTGGTATAAATGGGCGCACCCGGGAAGGCTTTAGTTAGAGCCAGCACTACCTCTTCGCCACCGCCCATATTGGTTAGCCAGTCGTGAACAATGCAGATTTTTGGCGCAGCCACTAGCGTGCTCCGCTGCCAAATATAACAACTTTGACTGTTTTAAATAATATTTTTAAGTCTAGCAAAAAGCTCCAGTTTTGGGCATAAAATGTTTCGAGTTCGATACGCTCCTCAAAGCTTAGGTTAGAGCGCCCGCTAACTTGCCATAAGCCAGTTAGGCCAGATTTTACACTGTGGAGCAGGGCGGTTTTTGTAGGAGCGAACTTAACTTCTTGTGGCAAGATTGGGCGTGGGCCGACTAAGCTGATGTCGCCCCGGACTACATTAATAATTTGGGGTAGCTCATCTAGGCTACTGGCTCTTAAAAACTTGCCGAACCAGGTGATGCGTGGGTCGTCTACCACTTTATGGTTTTTGCGGTACTCAGCCGCTAGGTCCTTGCGGCCCATTTGTTCAAACTCTTCGGCGGCGTCTTTACTGCCATATTGGCGGCCCATGCTACGGAACTTATATAGGGTAACTGGCTTACTGAACTGGCTTAGGCGAGTGGAGCTATAAAGGGCCGGGCCAGGGTTCAGCAGCTTTTGTAATATATAAACTAGTATGAATAATGTGCCCCAAATAGGCAGGGTAATAAGGGCGATAAATAGATCAAAAATGCGTTTAACAATGGCCCCCCAGCCAACTAGCGGGGTCTGGTACACACTTATCATTGGATAGCCCAAGAACACATCGACGGTGTTTTTGCCGGTATAAAATTCGGGTGCGCCTGGTATAAAGCTGTAGCGGATGTGGTTTATTTGTGCCTCTGTGAGGATTTTGTCGTTAATATCATCATGGGGCGATAAGTCGGTCTGGATAATAGCATCAATTCGCTGGGCCTTTATGCTTTTTAAAGCGGTTTCAACATCGGTATAGTGCGTTATGCCACGCCGGTAAGGGACATATTTTTTAGGCGTAGCCATAGCCACAACGTGGTAGCCTGACTTGCCAGTACTAGCTAACGCTAGGGCGATATCTTCGGTGGCGGCCGTTTCGCCAATAATAAGTACGCGGCTAATACCAACACCATAGCGGTAGGCCATCGAGCGGGCAAGGCGCATCAGCTCTCGCTCTAGGACTATTAGTGTAAAGGAGGCGATAAAAGCGTAGAGAGCGACTAAACGGGCCGGGAAGAACACCTTGCCAGTCATATATTCCCAGCCAATTACTATTAGGATACCGATTAGGCAGCCAATAAAGGCCCGGCCCCACTCGGCTAGCCGCCGGCTGTAAGTTTGCGAACGGTACATAGTTAAGCTAGCAAATACAATTATCCAAAGTGGTAAGATTGTTAACGCCATCACTAGGTAGTCAAAGGCGTAGACTGAGTTCACCAGGGGCCGGTGGTCTAGTTGTACGCGTAATAAATAGGCTACCGTAAAGGCAGCCAAAAGTACCAGAAAATCGGCGGTCATTAAAACAATGCTATATAATTTGGTGTTTTTAGACAGCATATAGTAGCCTTAGTATAACATTTTTCGGTATAGTAGGTAATGTGAAGCGATTTATGCTCGAATATTTACCAGCTTGGCTGCTGCTAACAATTGGTGGCCTGATTGTGTTTCATGCCCCCATAACGGTGTGGGTGGGTGTACACGTGCCTAGCCTAGCCCTTGGTGTTAAGGCCTGGAAAGAGATTTTAATGCTAGTTGCAGCTGGGTTCCTAGTGGTGGCGCTAATGCAGGTGGGCCAGCTAAAGGAATTTATTAAAAAACCAGTTATTGCCCTAGCCCTGCTTTATATAGCCATCCATATTATTAGCTTAGGGTTTTACCCTCAGGCTGCGCAGCCAGCTGTGGCTGGTTTAATGATTGATTTGCGCTACATAGTCTATTTTGTGCTTGTGTATGCATTTTTGACTCTTTACCCAAGCTACAAAAAGTCGTTTATATTAGTTGGCGTTACCGGGGCCCTTATTGTAGTTGGCTTTGCCGTGATGCAGCTGTTTTTACCTAAGACCTCACTTGAGGCACTGGGCTACGGCGATAGTACCATTAAGCCCTATATGACTGTCGATCAAAACCCTGACTATATTAGGCATAACAGTACCCTGCGCGGCCCTAACCCACTAGGGGCCTATGCCTCAATTGTGCTAGCTGGGGTAGTAGCTTACGGAGTACGTAAAGGGCGCGGCGTGGCTGCTGGTGGTGTAAAACTCGCGCACGTATTTTTGGCAGTAGGTGGAGCGGTAGCGCTATGGATTAGCTATTCGCGCAGTGCGGTACTGGGCACACTGGTAGCCATAATTGCCATATTAGTGGCGGCTTATGGCTGGCGCTTGAGCCGGCGCAGCGTAGTAGTGCTAGCTAGTATAGCCATAGTTGCCGGCGGGTTATTATTTGCTTTCCGTGATACTAATTTTATAAAAAACGTCGTACTGCATAACAGTCCCACTACTGGGGCCGCGGTTGATTCGAACGCTGGGCACCTTCAATCCCTCCAGGATAGTTTAGGCAGGTTAGCGGTTCAACCATTTGGGGCCGGCATAGGCAGCACTGGCTCGGCCTCAATACTAAATGGCGATGGGCTTATTATTGAAAACCAGTATTTAATGATTGCCCATGAGGTGGGCTGGGCTGGGCTGGGCTTATTCATAGCTTTATTTATAACCATAATGATAGGGCTCTGGAGTCGCCGGCAAGATTGGCTGGCCCTTACCATGTTTGGTAGCGGGCTAGGCCTTGCCGTAGTTGGCCTTATGTTACCAGTTTGGGCCGATGATACCGTGAGCATTATATGGTGGGGCTTAGCCGCCGTTATGGTTTCAGATCGCTCAGATTCAAACAAGATGTAAATAACACAACGCTCGCTGTAGAGGTTCAGCTATCTTTATATAACCTTTTAGCATAGTCATGATAAGGCAATGTTTGTCTTACTAATTGATTTTTTAAAACACTAATGCTAAGCTATCATTAAGTTCCATAAGAACATAAAAAGTGAGAAGAGGAAAACAAATATGGTGTTTGGCATGGAGTCTCGGGGTCACCCTCGTAGAATTGTTAATAAAAGGAGGTTTGGGGCGGTAGGTCGCCCGCTAGCCGCCTTAGCCTTACTGGGTATAGGTGCATTGTCGATCATTCACGCTATCTCTGCATATGCGACAGTGTCTCAGCATGAGATAACTATTACGACAGTATCACCAAAGGCAGGATCTGTCTTAAACAACGACAATATCTTATATGAAGTTAGGGGTAATACGAACTATGCTGATGCGACGAATGTGTTCGTAACGCTCAAAGCAACCAACGCGGTATTCGATGCAATGCCGGAAATATGTATGACAAGCGGTGTTGCGCCAGTTTCGTCGATATCGGCTAATCGTATGACGCTTACATGTAATATTGGAAACTGGAAACAGGGAAGCAGCTTTGTAATTAATGTTACCGCCAGGGCGCTTGGACCTAACAGTGCGCAAGCGAATATCACAGGCGACGTACAATCTGATGGGTCTGGTATTACAAGTGCAAGTGGCCAGGTGCGTACTATTTCAGCTGGTTTCTCCTCAGACCTAGGTATATATTCGGCAGCGAGTTCGAATACGTATGGAACAATGACAAACCCTGTAACCGGTGCTGTTGGTACAGCAGTGCCATATTATTGGCGTGTTGCGGTGGGTATTGGTTCTGAAGCAGCAAAAACCAATTTCACTGCTACACTTACGATCACAGGCTCTGATAACGCCAGTTATTCTAGCATTACGCCATATCCGGCTAGCAATGCCTGTGCTGATTTAGGACAGCCGCTTGACTGGAATAATAGTGGATCGACGAGTGATGATTCAATGGTAGTCATTCCGAAGTATGGTACGGGCGGAGGCGAACTGGCATACTCAAGGGTGACACCGTCAAATGATATTAATGCCAATACTAATTCTGGCAGCTGTAGTTTAACGGGCAGCAACGGTGTTTATACGCTCAGTGCTACAGGTATTGACAGCTCATTGCTCAGAAAGCCAACAAACGGTATTGGCCCTTGGGGTAATAATATAGCCTTGCCGACAACAGAGGTACAGTATGCCTCTGGCGTAGTATGGCTATGGGTGCCAGATAGCTGGACAACTGGTGGTACAAATCCTATAACCGGAAGCATTACACTCACCGCTTCAAATTATCAGACGACCTCTATTTCTGGGCAAGTAAATAGTGGCTCGGGTGATATAGTAACGAATAATAATGCAACTGATACGATCATCCCTCCTGGAGCGTGGACATCACAATGGGAAGTTTCTCCATGGTCAGGACAAATACGAAAGCTGCCAGGCCAAAGTATTGCATCGGTTCAGGGACACATTCCAGCTCACGGGAACGGCAATACGGTCATCATGTGTTCTATTATTAGTCCAAGCTTGCATGTTGATCCAACTGATAGTGGCGGAGGCCTCTATGTTGATCAGACAACTGGGGCAACAAGTGTAAAGATAGCGAATGCGGTAGAGTATTCAACAGCGGCAGTGCCTAATCCGGACACGTCGACGTGTGGTGCAGGCGATGGTCCGTGGTCGACAACGCCTCCATCAGATCCGACAACAATCACCCGTGTCCGTGCGGTTCACGTTGTCCAGCCAACAGACTTCTATTATGTATTCCGAGTCGCACAGGTAACTAACTCAAATCTGACTGCCGGTAGTCAACTGTGGCAATATGGGGTATTGTCGCAAGACGGTGGAGCAACCTGGAATCGTCCAGCTGACCTTAACACTAATCCGAGCTACACCATTACGGCACTTACCGGTAAGCAGTACCCAGGAACAAACATCTTCCACGATTACGCTGAGATTATAGGCGCCCAAACGATACCAACGAAAACTACAACAGATGGTAAATCTACCTACAGCGTTGGAGATACCATTCCATTTAAGATAAACATCTTAACGAATGTTTCATCTGGCTCGGCTTCATCTGGCGTGACTGCGCGTGCTGTCGATACGCTACCGGCTAATCTTGCCTATGTTACAGGAAGTGCAAATGTTGCGCCGACATCAGTTGTAGTAAATGCTGATGGTACTACTACAATAACTTGGAATATAGCCAATGTCTCTAACGGTTCAAACACAAGCCTCACCTATAGTGCTAAAGTTACTGCCGGCTCTAATGTGGGTGTTATTAACACGGTCGTTACACAGGCTCTCAACAGCGCAACAGGTGCTTCTCTCGATGGTGGAACCCCAGTAGCTCAGCGCACAAGTACAAAGTCAATTAATATTACTCAATATGGCTATATACAGATAAGTAAAGCGGTTGATAAGAGCAAGATCAATACAAACGGTAGTATGACATACACATTAACGCTGGATAACCATGACCCAACTCAACAGTCGTATACTGATCTGATTGATGTATTACCTTATAATGGCGACGGACGGACACCAGCTACGAGTTTCAATGGTGGCTACAGTGTTGGGGATGTTGTAGTAAATAGTGGTCAAACTATTTACTATTCGACAGCGGCACCAAGTACAATTAACTTAGACCCAGGCGATAGTACTAACGGTAGCGCCGGTAGTACTACAGGCAGCACTGTTGGTTGGACGGCTACTAAGCCTGCATCAGGTATTACGGCTTTACGTGTTATAGGGGGCGTGTGGCAACCTAACGATCCGAGCCGGACGCTCACCGTAACACTACAGACGAAGGGCAATAAGGGCGGTGATATATATACCAACCGTGTTGGTGCGCGCTCTGAACATACTTACCTCAAGATGTTGAGCCCAGACGTTACAACAACAGTTGTACCAGATGCGCCAAATACTGGCTTTATGGCGATGTCATACGGTGGCGTGGTGCTTACGGTAGGTATGGCCTCAGTAAGCATATATATGTTACGTAGGGCTCGATCACTAACATAGCTTGATCGACAAGCGCGGTATACAATCTACGGGTTAGGGTTATGACACAAACAAACATTAGAAAACGAGATGAGCCAGCTAGCCGCAGAGAGGCGGCACGTGCTCAATATGCCACAAGCCGTAGCAGTGCAGCGAATAGAGACACGGTTCGTCGCATACAATTACCGGGCTTAGCCATGGACGCTAAGTCCAGGACTAAGCCAACAGTCGCATCGCATACAGCCGCATCCTCAAATACAGATCGGCAGTTATCGACCGTGCCGGCAGACCAAGCAATACATGCTAGCCCAGGCGAATTTACCAAGGCGCAGGCATTAGTTCCGGCTGGTCTTCGTATGCGTAAACAATTAGCCGCTCAGTCTGCTGTTGCCGATACCCAGGTTGAGCCAAAGGTAGCCAACAGTTCCCCGGTCACCAATCATTTAAGTGTGGCAAAGCCACCGCTAGTTAGGCTTGAGCATACTAGCATCCACCGTAAGCGACGTAAGCAGTTAATCTTTCGGAAGCCAATGGGTAAGGTGTTCTCGGCAAAGAAAGTAACTACTCTTACCATTGTACTTGTCCTAGCGGCGACTGCTTACGTGATGTATGACACCCTACGTACAAATAGCCAAATACGACAACAGGCCAGCGTTCATTTACCTACTTCATCTGGTGATGAGTCTACAAACAAGGAATCAGAAGGTCAAGATGAAACCCCGGTACCATCAAGTAGTGTAGATAGTTATAAAGTAGCTGCTAATACTCCACGGTTAATCAGTATTCCTAAGATTAACGTGCACGCAAGAGTGCTACCAATGACTGTTAATACGGATGGTTCATTACAGGCACCCCGTAATATATTTGACGCCGGTTGGTATAGTTCAAGTGCTCAGCCTGGTGCGGCCGGAGCAGTGGCGATTGATGGACATTCTTCCGGTAAAACACATCAGGGGCTACTAGGTAACCTGGATAAGCTAATAGCAGGGGATATTATTACCATTGAACGTGGCGATAGTGAAAAACTAAACTATAAAGTGATGACGAGTGAAGTGATAGAACTTGATAAGGTCGATATGACCAAATTTTTGACCCCACAAGGGTCAGCGGAGGGGTTAAATATTATGACTTGTACGGGGCAATGGATTAATGGTAATGCCACAATGGATCACCGTGTAATTGTGTACGCGAAACGAGTATAGTGTGGGTATGAGGCCGACAAAAAAGCAAAAAGAGCTGCTTAACTTTATCGATGGGTTTATAAAGGGCTACGGCTATGGCCCAAGCTACCGTGAAATTATGCGGGCACTCGACTATAAGAGTGTCAGTACGGTCGCTACGCATGTAACAGGGCTCATTAGCCGGGGTTGGTTGGTCAAAAAGGACAATTCGGCCCGCTCGCTGACAGTAGTGATGTCGCAATTAGAGCCCAAAACAGATGTTGTAAAATCAGCTACAATAAATGTTTCAGCTGAGCAACTAATTAAAGATAAAATCGCTGATTTGCAGACTAACCCAGATGAAAATGCCCAGGCAATTGACGTGCTGCGGGCAACCTTAGTTATACTTGGCTATGCCGACGCTACAGATACCGAAGTAGTATAATAAGTATATGAGATTTAGGGAGCGAGCGCAGAGTGGGCTCAACTGGCTTGCCGCACTACCGTGGCCGCGTATCGGCATAATTACTAGCCTTGTGCTTGTTGTTGGTTTGATTGCCGTGCAGTTACTGTACCCAGCTGATAGGCTGCTGCCGTTACAAAATATTGATAACGTTGCCGTTGGAGCGAAGACACGAGCCGAGGCGGCACAAACCCTTAACGGAGACTATAGCCGCCGTACATTAGCGGTTTACCTTGGCGATAAGCCCGATCCAGTCAGCACTCCTACGCTAGATCAAGCTGGCATTGTAGTTGATAATACAGCTAGGATAAATGCGGCACAGTACCCGTTGTGGCTCAGGTTCGTGCCGGCTTCGCTCTTTTGGGCCAATAGCGCAGGTTCGCCACCAGCCGCCACCAGTAGCGCAAAAACCGATGAATTTATTTCGGGCTTATTAAAGCAGCGCCAAGTAGCGCCACAAGATGCCACTTTAAAGGCAAATGGCGACAAACTAGAGGTAGTTCCGGCTAAGGACGGTGGCGAATGTGACCCACAAACCGTTAAACAGGAGCTAGCGGCTATTACGCCGAGCCTAACAAAGCCAGTTACGGCGCGCATAAGTATGAAAATACTAAAGCCAGCTGTTCAAGATGATGTAGCTAAGGCTAGCGCGGAACAGTACATGGCCCAGGTGAAATTGGGCGTTACGTTAAATGTTAGTGGGCAAAATGTAGTATTAGCGCCAGCCGATGTTTATTCTTGGCTCGATTTTACGCCTAGTGCGAACAAGGTTGAGGTGAGCGTGAGCACCAGCAAGGCTAAGGATTATATGGATAAGAACATCGCGCCAAAAGTGGCGGTAGCACCCAGCACTATTACTATCACTACGTTGGATTTTGCAGAGGTGTCGCGTAGCGGTGGCGGCAATGGTCAGGCCCTTGATATCGATAAGACCACTGCTGCAATTAACGCTGTACTACACGGTACTGGTAGCACGGCTATGGCCGCTACTATGGTAGTACCAGCTAATATCAGCTATATCCGTACCTATAGCTCAACCGATGAGGGCTTAAATGCATTATTTAAAAACTATGCCACTGATCACCCAGGCACTTTTGGCATATCTTACGCCGAACTGTATGGAGACCGCCGGTTCGCGAGCTACCAGGGCGACAAGCAGTTTGTAACGGCCAGTACCTACAAATTATTTGTGGCCTACAGCGTTTTAAAGCGGGTAGAAGCCGGCCAGATGAGCTGGGATGATAACCAGGCCTGCTTTAATAAGATGATAAGCTTGAGCGACAATGCTTGCGCAGAGGCATTTTTGTACAGCGTCGGGCTTAAAAACGTGACTAATGATATCCACAGCCTGGGCTTAATGGACTCTAATTTCACGACAACCGGTGGGCCGTTTACTACGGCCGATGACCTGGTTGTTTACCTAGGCACGCTCGAAAGTGGCACGATGTTTAGCGATTTGAGTAGGCAGCGGCTTACTAACGCCATGCTTGGTAACGTTTACCGCCAGGGTATACCAGCTGGGGCTAGCGGGCAGGTGGCCGATAAGGTTGGGTTCATGGATGGTTTATTGCACGACGCGGCGATCGTTTATGGCCCTAAAGGCACGTATGTCCTGGCAGTCATGACCGATGGCAGCAGCTGGTCGGCTATAGCCGATCTCACTCGCCAGCTAGAGCAAATTCGTTAAGTGCAGGGTTATTTGTGGCCTAAGCCCGGCGCATGAGTCTTTACAACAGATTAAAATTGCGATAAACTACCATTTGTACCAACACCAGTTGGGGGCACATTATTCCGGCATAGCTCAGTGGTAGAGCGGATCGCTGTTAACGATTAGGTCGCTGGTTCGAGCCCAGCTGCCGGAGCCAAGATGTATTTGCATCCAAGAGGGATGTCGACTCATTAGGTACAGCAAGAGACCCAACAGGGGTCTTTTTGCTTTTTAGGGCTATATTTTCAGTGCTATTTTCGGTTCTAACCATGTTTTGAGCATTATTCAGCGCATCATTCATTTTTTCGATAGGAATGAAGTATTTATTAGGGGTGAACTGTATGGTTCTATCCAAAATTGACAGCTTCTCTCCAAGCTTGATGATAACAGTACGCTTCTTCTCTAAATCGTCACCGTCAAAGTCTTCTTTGGCGTATCGAGCAAAGCTAAATACCTCGTCTGCTACCTCACGCCAGTTGCGAGCTTTGTATTCCGCCTTATTGCGGTCTTTCTGTAGTGCTTCTAAGTTCTTCTCTAGGCTAGTCATCTCAGCAAAGTACCAAGCATCGTCATCGGCCTCACCGTTATAACGCATGCGGCGCAAGTTAGCGATAGCTTGATTGGCTTTCTCGATAGCATTGTCTCTGCTACTGGTCTTTGCATGATCTTTCGCAACAACTTCATCTTCTTCTTCCGCAAGAGCTTTGATAGCAAGTTGATAGAAAGCAGGGTCAATAGTATATTTGGATAATTTTTCTTTGATCTGTCTGATTAGTTCGTCTTCTGCAACATGTAGATGGGGCTGATTGCATTTAGTCTGCTTATTCTTGCCAGTGCAGTGATAGTAAATATATTCCTTACGTTCACCAGTAGATTTTATATTCTTATACTTTCTCTCTGCGGTTATGGCAAAATTACATTCACCACACTTAAAGAGGTTACGTAGTTGGAAGTCATATGTTCTGTCCTTTGGTCGAGTTGTATGAACTGGGTCAATGATTTGTTGGACTCGTTCAAACTCCTCTTCAGTGATCATGGCTGGATGATTGCCGTCATATATTGCGCCGTTAAAGAGCAGCTTACCCGTGTAGAACGGGTTTTTGAACAATACACAAAGGCTGGAGTAAGCGATAGGTTTACCACCAGTCTTGCCGCGTACTGGTGTGCGAATATTGAGTTCTTTGTCTGCAATTTCTGCAAGCTTCGCCATTGAATAAGTACCAGTAAGCATTTTGTCCCACAGAACACGTATCAGGGTAAAGTTTTCGGGGTCAGTGACGATTACTTTATTAAGCCTATCATTCAGATAGCCTGGAGGTGGTACGCCAGGTTTATCACCTTTTTCTGCCTTAGATCGCATACCGCGTTTTGTGTTAGTCGCTAACTCACGAATATACTGGTTAGACATTCCGGCCTCAACGCTAAACACGATAGCGTTATCTTCTGGAAAATAGCTTTTCTCGGTAGTTTGAATGTGTTGCAGTTTGCCGTCCTGTAGCAGTTGTTGGATCCGGCCACTATCGGCAGGGTTACGTGATAAACGGTCTAATTTCCAACAAATAATACCGTCAATATTTCCGTCTTCAATTTCTTCTAGTAAAGCTCTAAACTTAGGTCGAACATCAGGCCGCTTAGCTGACTGACTCTCACGAATTGGCTCGCCAACAATATGCAAGCCCTCGCGTTGCGCAACTTCTGTCATGTACTTAATTTGGTCATCAAGCGACTGCACTTGCTTATCTTCTGTATCAGTAGACTTGCGAGCGTAAAGCCTATAGCGTAGATATTTTAGTTCACGTTTATTCATATTTTATCTCCATCAAAAAGGACGGCCGGTTGTTGACACAGTCCATAGCGCAAAGCCATTTCCTGATACCGGCCGCCCATTTTGGGTCGGGAAATAAAAACACTCTGCGCGTGTTTTATGGATTGTGTCAACAATCGCATTATAGCTCTTTATGTTTTTGATGACAATCCATAGTCATAACAGCTCTCCTTGTACTGACGTTACCGTCGTACCGTCATCACCATCAGTTAGTTTGCTCTCTGATACGTCAGCATCGTCGGTAATGACAGTAGATTTGCTTATAGTGATCAGCCGGTCTTTACTGCGTGAACGCTCTAAATCAACACCTTTGGCATTTAGATTAGGTGCTATAGGTGTAAGCGCTCTGCCAAGACGAGCGGCATCTTTTGGCCAGCCTCGACTCTGGCCAATCTGGAGTCTGTACGCTATAGGAGTTAGTAAACTGTATAGCTGAGCTGGTGTACCTTCCCATTCATTGCAGTCACGCATAAACTCCATGATAGTTTGCGCTACAGGGTTGGCTTCGATTGCTTCATCATGTTGCACGGCAATATTATTGGAATACGCTTTTATGAATGCTTCGCCACTGAATCCCGATGATTCTGCGATAACGTAACCCCAGCGGGCAAAGTCAGCCATGCGAGGCAACTTTCCTAGCTTAGTTTTCGGGTAAAGCGCGAGGGCTTCAACTAGCACGTCAAAAATAGCACCAAGTATTAGTGGTCGGTCAAGTTCAAATTCAGTCCAAAAAACTTGCGCCTCTTTGCGTTTCTCAGGACTAATACGCTCAAGGTTCAGTAAGATTGAGCGGTCAAGTAAGTCCGATTTGTAAACAACTTGATTAATGCCATTCAACGCAATCGTCTTCTGAAATCTATAAATAACGTCGTCGTCATCGGTGTACAGTTCACGCTTGCTAAAGCTATCACCGGTCGCAGCCCTAGCTAGTGCATCAGAGAACCATTCATGCATTTTTGATAAGTTATCGTAAAACATAAAAGAGTGGTGACTAATTGTTTGTACAAAAACTTCAATATTTTTCGGTGCTGATGAACCACCTAGTTCTGAAGGGTCAATCAACTCCTTCATTACACGCATGGGTGTCGTTTTACCAGCTCCTTGCGCTCCATGCAGTATCAGCAATGGGTGAGGATAGTCAGGAATGAATGCTGCCACCACATAAACAAGAAACAATAACTGTTCAGCTTCATTGGTGATGTTGATGTACTTGAGCAGTAACCGCAGATCGCCACCACGCACAGGCGTAACCTGAGCTTTCTGGTGAGGGAACCGCTTAAAGACAATAGGTGGTCTGTCCGTAATCATCCACCCGCTTTCAGTTATATGTACTGCACTTGCTCCGAGGTCGTACCATAATCCTTCACTGTTATGAACACTGCGAACACCTAAAGGATATTGTTTGCCTTGAAAATGCGCATTGGCAGACAGTGTCTGTAATACGCGATTAATTGTATCGGGTGTAAGAACACTATTTAGACTTGAGTAGCCATAGCCTGTCAGCCAAAGTTTACTGATCTTTGAATTGATCTTACTGACGTTACTGCCATTGCCGTCGTAAGCAATGTATGTGTCGTGGTACTGGTCGTGAAACAGCACGGCATCACTGGCTTCAATAGCTTTAATGAGTGCTTGAGTGTGAGGAATGTGGCCATCTGCTGGCTTTGGCGTCGAGTTATCACTGTCTTTATTCTTGATTGATTTATCTTTGTTATTTTTGGGCGTATTTTTAGTAGCTTCCATTTCTTTATTCATCTTCGATCTCCTTAGTTTTCATAGGTTGGGTAATTCGTATTAGCTCAGCAAGACTTAGTAGCTCTAGCTCAGCGACCTCAGACGAGATCACCTCGCCGAACTTTTTGAAGTGCAGTTCTTGAAACTCTGCTACTAAAGCTACGCTGAGCCTCATGACTAACGCTCGCCGTAAATCCGCGACTTCAGCATTTTGATATCGTCAAAGTACTACCGTGCTTTTACATCGAGTGTGTCAGCCCAGTAGCCATTTACGTCGCGCTCAAGCATTTCTGTTTGTAAGAATATGAAATAAGAACGACCATTCGTATCACGATCTGTGGCACACATGTCGTGTCCAAGACTGACTAAAGCAGCGGCCAATCCAAGATCCCTTATCTTTAACGTCTGTTTTTCATTCATTTACATCCTCCAAATATTTAAAACGCCTCTTCAGAATACGAAGAGGCGTTCATTCAGTTTTCAGTTGCAAATTACTAGGCGATCTTCAACCTCCAACCATCTAGGGGTTGATTATAAATACACTTCTGACCCACTGATGCTGACAGCTTTTTACTGATATCGTGCACCAGTTTACTGCATGTCTTATGAGGGTAAGGATATTCTTTTTTTGGGCTAAATATATCAGGATTAGATATAAAATCGTTCGCTGGCACCAGTGATTCGTACTTTTGCATAAAAATACGTAGTGCTTCTATCTCTCTGAATTGCATGTCGATCTGCTGGTCGAGGTATGTAACACGAGCATTACTGATCTTAAGTCCTTTATACTCAATATCTTCATGTCGCTTTTTTTGTTTTGCTTTTGGTATTAATTTTTTCATTTCGTCGCGATCTAAATTACAAATCTGTATTTCAAGATATTTCTCCGCGACATCACTCGGTAGGGTAGATATCACTTTTATGATCTCTTGCTCGCTGAGTGGCTTACCTTGGTCTGTATCATCGCGTAGTGCACTTAATCCATATTCGTCATTGTAGGCTATGCCGAACGGATCAGGGTGGCGTAGAACATCTGCACGTATTTTTAGGTCAATGCGATCACGCTGCCATTCAAAATACTCAGCGCTAACCCTTACGTTAAAATCTAAGTAGCCGCTTCTCCTTAGCTTTCGTAAGTCCATTATTAGTTTTTCGATGGATGGAGCTTTGAAGTAAGTATCGAGGGCTTGCTTAGACACAAATTTATTAATCAATTTTGTAGGTGGCAATCCAGCGATCATATTCATTTTCATAATTAGACTAATTATCTAATATTGCTAACAAAAGCCAAAACATAAGAGTGTTTTAGCGTTCGTGAATTTATTTTTCGAATAGGTGACACGTAAGTGTCTACAAGCTCACATCTGTTAATTACACGTTTTGTAGACATTAGCTCACCTCTGTTTTAGGGGTAATATATATGTTGATATTGCTACAACAAGTTGTAGACACCGTAAGTGTCTACAAAGTTCAACCTAACTAAAAGACATACCGATGATATAATCAAATAGTCTAGCTATTATTTAAGTCAGAACGCAAATGTTCTTTGCGGTTAACCGTTAAAATCGGCACCGCATAAGCATTTTGGTTAACACTGACTTGTGAATGGCTAGACACCTTGCGGTGTCGTTTTTTATTTTCGGCATCCTTACTAATTAGGAGATAACGAAAATGGATATGAAGACTCGACCGACACTTAATAAAATGCACATTGGTAATAAGTACAGCCTTACAGGTAGCATCCTAGAAGATGTACAACACAGTAAGCACTTCCAGCAAGTATTTCAGAACTCATTTTTTAGCTTTGTAGATGTAATGGGAGCACTCGTACTTCAAATGGGTGTCAAAGAGCGCGAAACACTCAGGACAATATATTCACTCGGTATTCTCGTTAAACACGACCCCGAAGAATTTGTACAAGGATTTATGCTCAAAGATTTTAATGAAAGCGATCGCAAAGCTGAGTACCTTGCTTTGTTCCAGAATGCGTTTATATATGCAGTAGCCGCTTGTTACAAATCTCAGATAAAAGGTACGTACATGCGTGCTTCTGAAAACTCAAAGTTGACTGAGGCAGAAGCAACGGAATTTATGACTACAGGCAAAGCCAGAGGCAGTCGTCTAGCTGCTGGCCCGGATGATAGGGCGCAGCACTCGGACGGTAGCTACGTAAAGTATATGATGACCACCCATCCATTGTTTGCAAATTTCGTTAAATCCAAGCATAAATTTCAAAATAAAAAGATACTAACCGCAGCAGGTTACGTGATTAATCCAAGCCTTGCTGGCCGTTAAGCACGACCCATGGTGCGGTAAGGAGTAGGAGCTCGACTTGAAGATCCTACTCCTCCCGAACCAGGACTAGCGAGTGTGGCAATCGGTGCAATAGTAACAGCCGTCGATAGACAAGGTCGGGTTAGCCGCTCGTGCTGCGGCAATTGCCTGGCTACAAGTGTTGTAGTAACCTATGCGTACACGGTTCTCGGGTAGCGGTGGGTGTGAACAGTTCGCGCTATCGTCATGAACTTCGTGATATCCATCATCTTGAGCGTTGCGGTTAATATAGAAATAGGCCATTTTATCCTCCAATGGTTTATATGATATATTGGAGGGGTGATATTTGATTATCACCCCAACGATCGTCAGTTTGCTCGCTCCTAAACGAATGCAAATCTGGCGATTTTACTTTTTGCCGCGTTTTTGCGGCGCCCGCTGCGATAGTGCCGATGCAGCTACTTTGCGGACTGACTTGCTGCTACCCGGTGAGCTAAGCACTTTTGATGCTACTTTTGCCACGCGAGCGCTTGTTTTGCGACTTGCTGCCATACCTTAAGTTCCCCTTTCTAACTCATTTTGACCCTCAGAGTTTTATTTGGCTTTTTGTATCCAGAGCCTATTGGCTCGTCGTTTCTACACCTAGAGTAGCACCGCTTATATTTTTCCACAAGGCATTTTTGTCCCAAAGTATTGCTACTATGTCCCAGAACTGATACAATAGAAAGTATGAAAGAACCAATCAAAAAGAAAAATATCCTGAACCTAATTAAGTACTATTCAGAGAACAATGATGCTGGCTTTAGGGCTGAGGCTTACGATATTGCAAGATACTTTAACAGTATCGGAGATACGCAGTTAGCTGAGTACATTATGGCCGTTATGTCTGGTGCTAATACCTTCTCGCCGCAAGAGCACAGCGATGACATGCCATACTTTGTAAAAGTGAACACCAATACAGGTGGAGCACTTCCGCTTCCGGCTGCCATAGAAAGCGATATCGTTGGTGCCATGAACTCTATCCGACATGGCGTTGGAATTCATAAGTTTTTATTTGAAGGAGTACCTGGTACTGGTAAAACAGAGAGCGTAAAGCAGATTGCTTCAATCCTAGATCGTAGCCTGTACATGATTGATTTCGACAGCTTAATAAGCAGTCGACTTGGGGAGACCCAAAAGAATATCAGCGCTGTTTTCGAAGAGTTAAGAAAATTACCTCACCCTGAGGGCGTTATAGTTTTGGTTGATGAAATTGATGCCATCGCACTCGATAGGATTAATTCGAGAGATGTAAGAGAGATGGGTCGAGTGACTTCCTCTTTCTTGAAGGCTATGGATGGACTAGATGAAAGAATCATATTGATCGCAACAACTAATTTATACGAGCAGTTTGATAAGGCACTTGCGCGAAGATTTGATGCTGTTATCAACTTTAATCGCTATAGCCAAGATGATCTAATTAATTCAGCAGATGCCATACTTTCTGAGTTGTTAACAAGGTTTAAATTCGCAAGCCGTAACGTCAGGCTATTCAGGAAGATTCTTGCATCTAGTAATAGATTGCCATATCCAGGCGACCTGAAGAATATCATAAAAACCTCCCTTGCTTTTAGTGATCCGGGCAGTGAATATGACTATTTGCGGAGAATATATGAAGCTTTAAATGACACAAAGCAAGGTGAACCAGATATAAAGAAGCTTCAGAAGCAAGGCTACACCGTTCGTGAAATTGAAGTTATAACCGGCACGTCAAAAAGCCAAGTATCGAGAGAGCTGAGCGCTTAGATGAATAACATCCTGCAAATGAGTAATCGACTTGAGCAAAAAGATCGTGGACCCGGTGGCGGACCAAGAAATATACACGCTAATGAGCTTGTCAAAATAGAGCACATCGACCTATTAATACGACAGTTAAAGTCAGCACTTGAATGGTGGGATAAAGAAGATCTGCTACCCGGCGCGATTATTGACGTGGAGTACAGAACGGTAGTGCCAAAAAGCAATCGGATTCAGGCCCTATTTTCAGGCAACGGCAAAAAGGCAAACGATAGTGTTGTTGGTGCTAGATTTACTGAAGGTGGCGAGAAGCATGTAATTACGCACTACCTCGATAAACTATCTGTCGTAGAGAAAACGATTGAAAAATTAGAAAATGCCAAGTTAATACTTGATGCCGACGATCGTTTCGATGGTCAAATTACCTATGACCAAATTGATAAGCTGGACGACTCGATTATATACGACGATTATGGTCTTTCGAAAAGCTCATTTCTTAATATTATTGTTGATTCATATCACATTGAGAATTTTAGAATTCCTCAAAGAACCGTTGATACAAGCCAGAACTCCATCGTGACGATCTACGATACAGGACTCGATATTTTTGAACTCATGCAAAAGCTAGAGATTGAAATTTTGCCGGGTAATCTAGTCCACACGTCAACCTTATTGCTCTCAAAAAATGAAATAGAGATATTAAATGAAAAAGCGCCATTTCTGATTGCCATGTCGGCTGATGAAGAAACCAGTCTTGATGTAGACATCTCGACTGATGATGAAGTAACGGAAAACATCATTACGATCGAACCACCCGGGGACGAACCAGTGATAGGTGTTATAGATAAAGCTTTTAGCGATAAGGTCTATTTTAAGGACTGGGTTGAATACCACGACATGTTGGACGAAAACCTTCCGCGGGCTTCAGATGATGCGGTGCATGGAACTGCCGTCACATCAATAATAGTAGATGGTCCCTCGTTCAATCGCCACCTAGAAGACGGGTGTGGCAAATTCAGAGTCAGACATTTCGGTGTCGCTACAGGAAAGAACTTCAGTTCATTTACAGTCATGAAGCTGATACGCGACATAGTCAGGAAGCATCGCGATATAAAGGTCTGGAATTTGTCACTCGGGTCTGACAAAGAAATTAACAGGAACTCTATATCACCCGAAGCTGCAATGTTAGACGAGCTTCAGTACGAGTTTAATGACATCATTTTCGTAGTTGCAGGCACAAATAAGGGTGTCCTAGATGGTGATTCAGAAAAAATTATCGGTGCACCCGCAGACTCAATAAACTCAGTGGTCGTGAATTCAGTCACTTCTTCAGGCACATCTGCATCGTATTCAAGAAAAGGTATCGTCCTATCATTCTTCAATAAGCCTGATATTTGTGCACAGGGTGGTGAAGGTCGAGACTCTATTACGGTTTGCACTCCAGATAACTGGGCAGGTAGCAAGGCAGGAACATCATTCGCTGCCCCTTGGGTAACACGTAAGCTGGCCTACCTAATCCATATACTTGGCTTACCTAGAGAAGTCGCAAAAGCGCTTATAATTGACTCGGCAGCAAAATGGGATACAAATACAATCGATCATGCTATGGCACCCTATATTGGCCACGGCATTGTGCCTACTCACATCAACGACATCGTCAAGTCATCCGATGATGAAATACGCTTTATAATCAGCGGTACATCAAAAAAATGGGACACTTATAACTACAACCTCCCCGTGCCAGTTGAGAACGGTCACCATCCCTTTGTTGCACGTGCAACTCTTTGTTATTTTCCTAAGTGTTCTATCAATCAAGGAGTTGACTATACGAACACAGAGTTAGACCTATATTTTGGACGTATCGCAGAGGGCAAGCTCAGCAAATACGTTAAATCTATTAACGGCAACGTGCAGCAAGTTCTTAGTGGAGAAAGATTTACCGTGAACGAGAAGGACGCACGTGTACTTTATCGAAAATGGGATAATACAAAAAGGGTTCAGGATAAATATACTTCAAGAACAAGGTCAAAAGTTGCGCTTGAAAAAGGACTTTGGGGTCTAAGTGTTAAGACAAACGACCGCTTAAATAACGGTGACGGCAAGGATATAAAATTCGGCGTAGTCGCTACATTAAAAGAGATAAACGGTAAGAATAGAATAGATAGCTTTGTTCAGCAATGTCAGCTCCGGGGTTGGCTCGTCGAGCCTCTTAACGTTGAAACGCAAGTAGACATTTACGCCGCAGCACAAGCTCCTATAGAGTTTGATTGATAAAATTTGGTAAAAAATCAAAAAGTTTTCGGGTGGGATGTATAAACGGGTAATAGTCCAAGTGGGCATGCCCACCCCCCCTCCATCGAACGAAGCCCTACTTAGTTTTTGTCCTCAACTTGCGTGGGCTCGGCCTCTGACTGTAGTTGTTGCTTGCGCTGCTCTTTAGCTATCACGAAACGCATGATCGCTAGGCCTGCTTCTTGAGCCTCCTCACTACTGTAATCTTTGCCGGTTTGCTCCTTGAGAAGCTTCTGTAATTCCTTAATGCGTTCAGGGCTTATCCTTGTCATTGTTCAACTATACAACAGCTAGGTCTTGCTTTATCGCAGTTATGACAGCCTCTATAGTAGGGAGCCAAGACGCTTATGGTTAAAATACTTCAGTTAATTCTGGGGTATTTTGTTATCATAATGGTATGAATATTCTCGTTACCGGTACACCCGGTTCCGGTAAAACTACACTGGTTCGGTATGCCCAGTCTGTCGGAGATAATCGATTTTTCGATACAGATGAACTCGAAGGTCTCTGTGAGTGGCGCGAGTTCGAGACAGGCGAGGTACTTGGCCCCGTAGCAGAGCATAAAGATAACGGCGAAGACAATTGGTATGCCAAATATGGTTGGTATTGGAAGCCCGAGAGGTTAAAGCAGTTTCTGAGTGACAATCCTCAAGCTATCCTATGTGGTTCAGCAGAGAATGTAGCCGAATGCTACGGGCTCTTTGGAAAGATCTTCATCATGCAAAAGAATGAGGATGAGCTACTAAATAATCTCTCAAGCCAAGAACGCGTAAATCCATTTGGAAAGACACCTGAACAGCGCAAGGGATTCATGGAATGGCAGGACTATCTCACGAAAGAAGCAGAAGCCTATAAGCCAATTATTCTGACAGGCAACGAGATCAGTAAAATTTACGTGAGCGTGACGATCGACTCTGTAAATCCTAGTTCTTTGTAGCCTGTGTTCTGAAATTCGTCTACTAGCCGGAGCCAAAACGCTTATGATTAAAATACCTCAGTTTGTTCTGGGGTATTTTGTTATGATAAATATATGAATATCGATACTGTCATATATGCAAGTGGTGAGAGTTTTTTCGAGGAGTTAGGTAAGAAGTACGTCCAACATCCAAAAGGGTTATTTATTATGACTCCGTCTGGAGCGGGTAAGACATATTTTTGCTCGAGACAAGAGGAGCAGCACTGGATCGATGGCGACACGGTGCTTACTGGCTCAGGGGCTCAACCCAAAAATGATTGGTGGAACCAAGGTGTGCCGGTTATTGAGCGCGTAGAGCAACGATGCGACGTTATTACACAGCAATGTGTCGATAAGGGATTTTGGATCATGACCTCTATCAACTCCTGGCTAAAACCCGATGCAATCGTCATTCCAGAATGGGACATACTAACGGCTCAAATCGAAAATCGCCAAGAAAATGGCTACGATGGTGGACTAACGAGTGACCAACACGAGCAGCTGAAAAAGGGTATCGAGATTATCCAAAAGTGGAACACCGAACACGGTGTCCCACTCCATAAATCGATAGAAGAGGCAACTAGAGCTTTGACTCAACAGCCTTAGCAGCGGCAGACGCTAAGCTTAGCGCCACCCGCTCTCCGGCAACTTCAAATGTTGGCGTCTGGCCATTCTTTAATTCGATGGTAATGCCAGCGCCATAGTCCACGGGAAGGTAATCACCAAAATCGGTACCGGTAGCATCTTTTACCAGTGGGCTGAGCGTATCGTAATGTGACGCAGCCCAGATAATCAGTTTTTTGCCGGGATTGTTTGCGTGGAAGATTCGAGCATATCGCTCCAGAATAGCAAGAGATTTTTTAGTTCGCTCGACGATATCATGGACACCTTCTGCTCCATGTTCCTCGCGGACTTCCTTGTCGGTATCCATTTCGTGCATAGCCCATGCCTTAGGCGTGAGTATTTCACCATCGCTATACTTATCCTTCAGGAATTGGACGTAGCCTCTATTATCTAAGAACTCAGGTTCATGGATCTTCGCATCTGGCCGAACAGCCTGCCCTGTTTTATCAAAGGCATTCGTTTTGAAATCCGGACTTAGGTTTATGATCTGCTTACTTGGATCAAGCCCCGCTGCACGGAATGCTTCAATAGCAGTATCTTCGGCGATTTGCGCCGTTTCCATCGATCGGTAGCCCTTACCGTACTTCGTGTCACTTGATACGAAGAAGACCATCACATCTCCTGGGCTCTGTTCGCTAGAGAGCAGTTCGTCAAAGAATGCCTTACCATCCGCTGATAAATCTTCTACAGCATCTTCAGTAATTGACCCGCTGCTTGGACTTGCCTTGTCGCGTTCATATTTACCGTGGCGCTGGAAAACGATTGCGGACTCGCCCTTTGAGAGGTTAGGGACTTTGATATCTTCTTTTTCAATTGCGTATGTTTGTTTTTCAATCATTTGATATCATATTAGCATAAGTATGATGAATAGTCAATATTAATGCATAGATATTACGAAATTCGTCCACTAGGGGGATTCAAGCTGCAAAAGAAAAAGTCAGAACTGTGAAGATAGTTCTGACTTTTTATATGCGTAAGCTAGAATTGAGACCAAGAGTAATGGTAGCAATAATTAATCTACCAGGGCTCTTCTAACATCACAGCTTAGGCAAGTAAGTAGGTTGTAGCTGAAAAGTTTGTGCTGTTTTGCAACTGAATCAATCGAATTTAGAGCACTGGTCTTATTGCTATAAACGATTACCCTGTCCCCAACTTTTGCCCCGCTATCCCCCAAGTCAATCATGGTGTGATTCATGCATACACGACCAACAATAGGCAGGTAAGTCTCGTTTAGCTTTGTTGTTCCCGCATTACTTAGAGCCTGATTGACACCTTCGAAGTAGCCTAGCGGTAAAACGCCAAGCCTCATTCTTTTTGGAGCGGTAAAGGTGTAGTTATAGCTGACCTTATCACCTTGTTTCAAACCAGTAACTTTAGTAATAGTGCTGATAAGCCTCATGGCTGGCTGCAGCTTATTGGCAAGCTCTAAATACAGTTTATGACCAACAGAAAATGGGTTTATGCCGTATAATCCAATCCCTAATCGTATGGTGTTGGCGTATGTAGATTTCGCTTTTATACTTCCAGCAGATTGTGCAACATGAAAGATCGTTGGAGTTGCTCCACAAGCGAATATCGTATCGATAGCTGCGTCAAACAGTTCCACGGCTGTATCTACGGTTTTATCATCATAGCCGTCACTGTCGGCTAGGTGGCTCATGACGCCTTCAAGCTCAAGGTTCTTATAGTTCAGAACAAGTTTTGTGAGAGCTTCGACACCTTCAGGACTGACGCCATAACGGTTCATGCCAGTATTACACTCAATATGAATCTTTACTTTCTTACCAGTCGCACCGAGTGCGTGTACGGTAGCTTCATCTTGAACCACAAACGTAAAGTCATTATATTTAATATGCTTGAAGTTTTGGGGCATAATTGCCCCCATTATTAGCACGGGCTGCTTACTAACCTCTCTGACGCGTAGTGCCTCAAAATAGCCATCTACGGCTATATATGTGAGCTCCTCATGTTTTAATGCAGTCGCAACCTGTTCAATACCATGACCGTATGCATTGCCCTTAAGGACAGGTATAACCGACTTACCGCTTACTTTGCCGAATAGATTTAGATTGCTAATCAACGCCGACTTAGACACTTCAATAAGATTTTGAGTTTCAAAGTTTTTCTCAAATTTACGGAGCGTACTGTCGATCTTTCTTCTTACTGACATCTAACTATATTCTATCAAGCATTTAGGCAAATATGTATGATAGGTTTGTCGTTATCACATTTATAACTCCCTCTATCATTGTGAGCCAAGTAAAGATAAACTCACGCACAGGGTATTTTTGTTTGACTCCGCAACATAACCGATAGCCAGAGATCGCGCCAGTTTACTGGCGCATGGTTGCGGTTTGGCGGTGAGGAGCGGGGAGACAAGGTGAGGATTTAGTAACTGCTTTGCTTTACGTATTCGACGAGTGTCGTTGCGGCGAGTTTGCCGAATTCATTGGCGGCTTTCGGGCTGGCGCCGGTGATGAGTTTTCTATCGACATGGCAGGTTTTGTCGGCTTTTCTGTTGATGATGGTGACCCCGAGCTCTTGGAGTTTTTCGCCGAAAAACCAGGTTAATTGCCCAGGCATATATCCGATTAGCGGCGTGCGGCGATCGACGGCATCAGGGAACGCTGCAATTTTATAGCCGTCGTAAATAAATGGCTCATAGCCAGTAGGTTTAGCTGCAAGTAGCGCCGCCGGCCCGTGGCAAATTGATAAATGGAACAAACTATTTTGATGCGCCCATTTGATGAGGTCACCGACATGTTTGTCGGTAGGGAGGCCAAGTAAGGCCCCGTGCCCTCCGGGAACATAGATGGCGATGTAGTCGTGGGCGGTGTCGAAGTTATCTTCTGCTAGTTCCGTCAAACTTTTCGGATGATCAAATTGAGTTTTATACTTTTTATAAATTACCTGGACACTTTTGTCATTACTGGGCATCGCCCACATCTCGAGTTTCACCGGTTTGCCTGTTGGCGTTACAACATCAAATTCAAAACCTGCATTTTCAAGGTGTAGCATAGGCACAAATGTCTCCACTGGGTGATTGCCCGACGAAAAATATGTACCATTTGTCATCGGTACGTTTGATTGCTCGGAACACAGCATCAATATCTTGTATTTTTTAGGAAGCTTCTCGTACTTGCATTGTTTATAATCTGTAACATCAGAAGTTGCGAGCTTGAGGGCAAATGAGGACGGGCTATAAGCGCCATCGTCGGTTTGCTTTGGAGCAAGCCCAAGCAGGTTTTTAAATACGTTTGCCATTGTTTTGATTATACCAGCGCCCTAGTATCCTGCCATTATAAAGTTATTGTTATGGGTGGGTTTTGATATGATAAGTATATGCACGATGATGAAAATATATTGAAAATAGACGATGACAAGGCTGCTGTTACGAGTCAGCTGACAGAGCTGGATGATAGTGGTTTAGAACCGGCCATAAGTAATAAACGCGTGAATAAGAGGAATGGCCTGGTAGTCATGGCTGTGTTTTTAGTTGTGATATTGATTGGCTTAATCTATTTTATGTATGCTAACCCTAGCGCTTTCAATTTTATTCCTAGGACGACACCTCCTAGCGGCAACATTGATAGCAATTCTACTGCGGAAAGTAAAAGTGGCACCTATGTACCAAGGATTGGGACTCAAGCTACCGACAATGGCCAAACAGTATTAGCTAACGCTGTCCTTATCTCACCGCTCATAACAGCCGTGTGCGCAGTCATAGGAACGCTAATACTATTTGTTTTGATGTTTAGCTTGGCAAGTCTGCGCGGGGAGGTCGCTACTATTAATGAGAAACTTAATAGTAACAAAAGATAAAGCAGAATTCACTGGCCAAGCTAGATAATAGAGTATGTTGTAGATGCTATACTCATATTAATGAAAGAGCTAACTCCAGCTGAAAAACACGTCATTATAGACAAAGGAACCGAGGCGCCGTTTACCGGCGAATATGTTGATGCGACGGATGAAGGTATGTACGTATGCCGGCAGTGTGGCGCCGAGTTGTATACCTCGAATGATAAATTCGCTTCACACTGCGGCTGGCCAAGCTTTGACGATGCGCTGCCCGGGGCTGTCGTGCAAACGCTCGACGCTGATGGCATGAGAACAGAAATAACCTGCGCTAACTGCGGCGGGCACCTGGGGCATGTCTTTGTTGGTGAACATGAAACTCCTAAAAACACACTGTACTGTGTAAACTCGATTTCGCTACAGTTTATTCCTAAAACTATATAACGACTTGTCGTTATATTACTATTGCATCCACTGTGTTTAGTAGTTACAATCATAGTATTACGAATATAATATTATAATTAACAGGAGAAAAACTATGAGTGCGAGCGAAAAAACGATAACTGCTTACGCCGAGGCACCGGCCCTCAGTGTCGCCGTGGGCAATACTACGTACGCGTACCGTGAGCTGGGGCCTAAGGGTGGAATACCAGTAGTGTTTTTTGTTCACCTGGCCGGTACGCTCGATAACTGGGATCCTCGTATCGTTGATGCGATTGCGAAAAACCGCCATGTCATAACTTTTGATAACCGCGGCGTGGGTGGATTGACCGGTGTCGTTCCAGACACGATAGAGCAGATGGCTGAAGACGCTGTTAGTTTCATAGCGGCTCTTGGTTTTGATAAAATAGACATCTTTTCGTTCTCGCTTGGTGGCATGGTAGCGCAGGCTCTTGTCGTAAAGCACCCTGAACTCGTGCGAAAACTAGTCCTCACTGGCACCGGGCCAAAAGGCGGCAAAGATATGGACAAGGTAGTGGGTGTCACGTACTACGATATGCTCCGCGCTACGTTGACGCATTCTGACCCGAAGGAATTCTTGTTCTTTAACAGGGACGCGGCCGGTAAGGTAGCCAGCAAAGCTTTCGTTGCTCGTTTGCAAGAACGAACGGCTGACCGCGACAAAGATATCAAAATCAGCGCGTTTATGACTCAGCTGACGGCCATCAAAAAATGGGGCCGCGGTACGCCCGATGATCTATCGATTATTACCCAGCTGACCCTAATCGCGAACGGTGACAACGACCGTATGGTGCCGTCGATTCTTTCTGAAGACATGCATGCTCGCATCAAAAATTCGCAACTTATCATCTACCCAAACTCGGGTCACGGCGGGGTGTTCCAATACCATGAAGAGTTTGCGCCGATTGCTGCGAGGTTTTTGTCACTATGACGCGTCAACTCACCTACACCAAAAAACCATTTGTTTCGTCTATCTTGTTATGGATGCGCACCGACCAGCCGCGCTCAAAAGGCATGGCATACTGGAAGGGCCCGCATTCTGGAATTATTAGCGCGACGCCTGGGTTTGATGAATATCGCCAGATTCATTTGGCTGAGAAAAATCCTGGGCTATGGCCCGACACTCCAGGCCTTGAAACTGCCATACCGGCCGACCGCAAGGTCGATGGCGTGGCTGAAGTGACGTTTCAGTCTGTATTTGCGCCGCTACTAGGCCGAAAACAAACAGCGATGGCTTATAAAGATGAGATAAATGTGTTTCGGCGGACGCTCCTGTATGCCGGGCTTCCGGGCACGCCGCGCTGGTATAATGTGGCCGGACCGAATGAGAAAGTAGGGGCGCGCCTGCTTATTTATATCCGAAAAAAGGACAACGTGGGTACAAGAGCGTTTCGTACGTTCGTTACGGGTGAGTTTGTAGAGACTGTCGCAGGGGCTGGCACGCTTAAAGAACTGCGAACTCAAACATTCATGCCATGGAACCAAAAGCTGTGGGACACGCCAAACGTTGCGCATGACAACCCGACCGATCAACGATATCACGCCTCAGTTATAGTAGGGTTTGCTGACGACGCGGCCGCCAAAGAATTCATGAAGAGTAACGCAGTTAAAGAATTATCGAGCACACTCTCTTCGGTCGCTTCGGCGGTTCACGCTTACGAAGTATCTGAGGCGCTGACTTATGTCAAAGACAGTAACAGACTCTCGCACTACCAAAAGTAGAGAGGTGTTAGCGGGTTTCGATCAGGCGGAGAGCGGCAGTCTGGCCACTCTCGAGGATAGTGTCCGAAACTTCGCCGTTCGTCATAGCCCGCGCCAGTTGCAGCGTGCCAATGAGCAGGCCAAGGAGTGAAAATACAAGCGACCGAGTTTGCTCGGTGTCGAGGTCGGAAAAATGATCCTGAAAGCTATCAACCAGGCGTAGCATGTTAGCGCTATATGCCTCTTTCGTTGTCTCAGAGCGACGACCGATTTCATCGAGCAGAGCAGCCGATGGGCAGCCGGCCGCGCAGTTGTCGCGGTGCTTCTGCGATAAGTAGGCAGCGACAATCGTCTTCACGCCTTCGATGGTGTGCGGAAACTCAGCAAACTCTTCGATCTGCTTATCGACCTGGTCGGTGATGACCGCTTCAACCAGGGCTTCTTTGGAAGTAAAGTGAGCGTAAAAAGCACCGTTTGTTAACTCTGCCGTGCTCATGACGAGCGCTATGCCAGTCGCATCAATCCCGCGCTCTTTAAACAACAGAGAAGCGGTGTCGATAATGCGTTGACGAGTGAGGTCTTTGTGGTCGGGTGAATATCTCATAAGCGTTGTATTACGATAATAATATTATATTGTATTTCTTATATTTTTGACACCCCTAGGAGCTAGTTTCGCCGCCTCATAAAGTGACAGCTTGGCACTTTGGGGCTACTATTGAAAGAGCTTGCTGCTCTTCATGCCCTTTATCGGTTTTTGTTTTTGACTTATTTTGTACTCAAGATACATACTGAGGAGTGACAGCAGTACAATACCTCCAACTAGGACTATTGGTGAAAATTGAAAGTAAAAACCAGTGAGGGTATTGTCGGCAGCTCGTTCGACTTGCCATGAAAAGATTTGGCCGCCCTTTTGAAGTCTGACGACAGACTCAACAGCCGCGGTCCATGTTAGCGATGTTAAGATGATCATTCCATAGACACTGCCACGGTCCGACCGCATAGAGCGGCGCGGGTCGCTTTTGATGGTCAGTACTAACATAATGAGCGCGATGATGGTTATGACGATGAACGGCCCTCCAAGCCACTTGTTCGGAGCGAAGTATAGCCAGAGTGACCAGGTTGAGACAATAAATGCCACGAGGCCGCCACGCCATGACCGAGAGCTGGCATCTTTTAGTAGGGTAGAAAATAATTCTTTCACGATAGGATCTCCTTAATCTGTTGATTTGAAATAAGTGGGGTTATATTGCGGGAGACAAACTGCTCAACTAACGCCAGCCCAATTGAACTGAGGTGGTATTGTTTTTGAGAAGGCCCCTTAGGGTTTTGTCGTAGGTCGAACTCGACGATTTCTGCATCGTGGTATCGTCGTAACGATCGATAAATGCTTTTGTCGTCGGCGTTAAAAAGGGCGTTGGTTTTAGCCGCAATATAAAGTTTAATACTTTGTACGGTTTTGGGGGATTCATAGAGTGCAAGTAGTATCCAAAGGGTTAGTTGGCCTTGCTTATATGAACTCTCCCAGGACTCGAGAAGTTGATAGTCGTAGTTCGTTAGCATATACTCCTTATTTAGGTTGTATACAGCCAGTATACTACAGGCTGTATACAAATCAATAAATTTCTTGCTATTTTATAATATAACCTCTGCAACGTCAGGCGTATAATAAATACCATATGAAAAGCGTACGCTGCCAGCTATTAGCCATAAAAGTGTAAGGAGACGATATGTCATACAGTGTTGACTATGAAGTAGTATCGACGGTAGGCCTTGAAACCTCACCGGTCGCTAGAGCGTTAGCTGGTCTTCGGGCTAACGAAGCGCGGTATTTTATGAATAAATATGGCCATAAGTTTACTGTTCTACCAGCGGCTGAAAGCCAGGACATATTAGACTACGTACATAACATCTTGAAGCAGGAGCGGGATATCGAATTTTCTGCGAGGCCCCTTGAGGCCACGCGATTTAAGGTCGATAACATCGACTGGGCATATGTGTTTTATGAAGATGGGCTAGAGGTGAATGTGCTTTATACTACCGACGACCCCAAAAAACGAGCGGTGGGTTTTAAGCTTTCGGAGGGTATGGATATACCAAGTGAGCTTGCGGATAAGTTTAAGTTCGCTAGGCAGAAATCCAGGCTAGCCGGCACTATTCGTGGATCATTTTTTGTTATTAAAGGTGAATATTAAAGTACCTAGGATAAAAGGAAAAGCATGAAAACTATATTACGTGAGATAGTTTGGTGGGTTAAAAAAACACCTGTAACGACGGCCATAGTTTTACTTACTTTGTCGATCGGTATAGCAACTAAGGATCTTTGGCTGCCGGCTGAATCGTCCGGCTTAGTGGATGCCTACGGCTGGGGCCTACCAGCATTTGCTGAGGGGAAGTGGTGGACCATACTCGTAGGCGCCTTTATTGCTCCAGAACCTTGGATGTACTTGCTTATTTTGCCGCTTATTATCCTTGGCGGTGGGTATATTGAATATAAATATGGCGCCGTTAGGATGCTCGTAACACTTTTTGCAACACACATTGCCTCGGTAGCGATTGTGAGCCTGTTTATTTATGTATTACAGCCCATGGGTGTGCCGCTAGCGGTTGAGTTTGCCAAAATTAAAGACGTTGGCATGTCTAACGCTGGGTTTGGGGCGATAGGCGTTGGTACGGCTGCCCTAGCCACCGCTTGGCGCAAGCGGGTTAGGTCGGGACTGTTCTTATACAGCTTGGCTTTCGCGCTGTTTTCGGGCCTTATTTGGGACTTTACGCACATGA
Source organism: Saccharimonas sp. (SeqCode) (assembly GCA_032229905.1). Classification (GTDB taxonomy): domain Bacteria; phylum Patescibacteriota; class Saccharimonadia; order Saccharimonadales; family Saccharimonadaceae; genus Saccharimonas. The sequence goes on along the minus strand of JAVTWQ010000015.1, from coordinate 72,524 downwards.
CAGCGTTACTAGTTGGTTTTGCGATTGGTCCATTAGTAATCAAGCGACCATACGAAAAGCCTAGCTATAAGCTAAACGTTCAGGAAAAACGTAATTTAGTTGCTCAAGTGTTATTTTTTAACATTGTGTCGATGTTTGTGACGATTTTGGCGCCAGTTAAGGGTGTTGCTGCTGAGGAGGCCGACGCCACGAACGCCATACTACTATTGATTGGTACGGCCTTTTTAGGCTTAATGGCCTACGGAACATATGCTGGTCGAAAGTTCGCCTGGCGGGTGATACTAGCGTTCAATATTTTATCTATATTGGTGCTATACGTCCTTGCCCGGATGTTTGATTTTGACTCAGTTAATATCACGCTGAACCTGGGTATTAACCTTATACTGTTCATACTTTTGATAGTATTTAAAAAGGCTTTTAACGTTGTGGGCGACAAGTACATCAGGCGGAGTGTATACAGGAACCTAGCCTTAGTCGCCCTGGCCGTATTTGTTAGCAATGCCTTAGTGATTTATGCCTTTAGGGGTAGCTTTGCGCCCGAGCCAGACTTTGGTGCAGCCGTGGTCGAATCGGTGCTGCTCGTTTTTGGTATATCGACTGGCAATTTAGTCCCGCAAACAGCCGCCGCCGAAATATACACTGGGATAGTGGGCTATATTTGGGTCGTGGCGTTATTTATAGGCTTAGGCATATTAGTCTTTAATACTTTGCGCGCCCGCGACGGGAGGGGGATGTTTGATAGTTATGACAAGCTGTTGCATGAAAGTGGCTCTACCTCTATAGGCTGGATGGCGCGCTGGCAGGGGATGAGCTACTGGGTGAACTTATCAAAAACTGCTGGCTTTGCCTATCGCTTAGAAAACAATTTTGCCATCATTTTAAGCGACCCAGTCGGCAGCCGCCAGGCGGTAACGGCTAGCTTAACTAGCTTTATAGAAATGTGTGATAGGCGCGGTTGGAGGCCGGTGTTTTACGCTGTGACAGATTCGTTCCGCAAGCTTATGGCGAAACAGGGCTATAAAAGCATAGTGGTGGGCGAAGATACAGTGATTGACCTGCCTGAGCTAGCTTTTAGCGGCAAGTCGTGGCAAAGTGTGCGGAGTGCTATAAACCAGGCTGATAAACTTGGCATTAGTATGCAAGCTATCCGCTACGAAGATGCGCCAGTTGGCCTAAAAGACCAGCTACAGGCAATCGCTGCTAGTTGGGCTAATGATAAATCGCTTCCGGCCCTAGAATTTACCTTAGGCACCCTAAAAGAGGCAGCCGACCCAGAGGTGATCATGCATATCGCTATTGATAGTGAAGGCACGGTGCATGGCATGACCAGCTGGATGCCAGTATATGGTAAGGGTGAGATAGCTGGCTGGACGATAGACATAATGCAGCGCCGCCTTAGCGACGACACAATGAAGGGTGTTATTGAATACCTGATTGCCGAAAGTGCCATGGCATTTAAGCAAGAGGGTTATAAGTTCATTAGCCTATCGGCTTCGCCGCTCAGCCACGGCGCCGCTAAAACCGGGCCGATTGAGGCCTTGCTTGATATGCTAGCTAAAAGGCTCGAGCCATATTACGGGTTTAAGAGCCTCCATAACTTTAAGAGTAAGTTTAAGCCACACTTTGAGCCAATGTATATGTGCTATAAGGATGAGGCTCAGCTACCGGCTATATCGATTGCCTTAACCAAGGCCTATATGCCAGACCGGGCCTTGCGTAGCGTTATAAAGTCAAAAATAAAATAGCCCTAAACTTTAGGGGCTAAATTTGGTGGAGAAAGTGAGGTTGCCCTGCACTTTCCCCATATACGTTCAATGAACGTAATGAATATTATAGTCTTTTTGCTAAACCTATCAAGCCTAAAGCGGAACAACTGTATAACAGGGTATATCTATGGTATAATAAAACACAGCAGGTTATTCTACTCTTTAACCCAAGCATACGGTGCGGCACTCGCAAAGCTCATTTTATCCTAGGCTACTACAGCAGACCCTATCTCGCATAATATTAGCTGATAGAAAGGCAAAAAACATAATGGCCACAAAATTATTCGTAGGCAAATTATCATTTAACACAACCGATGCAAGCTTGCAGGCTTTATTTGCGCAGTATGGCACGGTTATAAGCGCACAGGTTGCAGTTGACCGCGACACTGGTCGCTCACGCGGGTTTGGGTTCGTTGAAATGGAAGAACAAGCCGATGCTCAGAAGGCTATCGATGCTCTAGACGGCAAGGATTTTGAAGAGCGCACAATTGTTGTTAGCGTAGCCAAACCAAAGGAAGATCGCCCACGTACCGGTGGAGATTTCCGTGGCGGTTTTAGCCGACGTTAGTTTAAAAAATTAACTGAGTATGATGGTATTAGTGCCCTATTTGGGCTTATTAATACCATACTCAGCTGGATGAGCTAATAAGCAAATAAAGTGAGAGCAGGAGAGTGCTATGATGCATACTATCGGAGTAACAAGTAATGGCATTACCGTTAATGTCGATCTAGTCCGTTCTGGCGCAGCCCAGTTGATAGCTAGGCGCCCCCACTTTTTAAGCTTGGCTAGTGAAATCGTAGGTAAAATTGAGCTTAATGACAGTAGTATGACAATGACCTACAACATGGGTCGGCCGATTGGCTATGACTTTGTAGTTGAGCCAGCTACGGCCGATATCGTGTTTTATGCTCAACCAGCTAAAGAGGAAGTATATATTCCGTTTACTAAAAAGGGCACGCCGGCTTCGACCAACCTACTAACGATGGTACTAAGCCATAGCGAAACCGACGGCTATTACCTAGACGATATGTGGACTGGGCCGTTTAGGCCAGGCTTACCTGGTACAGAGGCCGCGACTGAGGAGAGCATTGATTACTGGAAGAGCCACGCCTATATATTCGAAGACCAACATATTAAGTCTAGTAGTATCACTCACGATTGCCCGTACTAGTTTTACCAAGAACTAAAAAACCACCGCTATACTTTAAGCGGTGGTTTTTTAGTTAAGGCGCTACTAGCCTTTTAGGACTTTTTTGGCGCGATTTTCGAAATCTTGAGCATCATGGTAAAGTGATGAAGCGTTGGCGATATCTACAGCACCGCGGATAACGGCGAATAGGCCAAGTACCCATACGAACGATAGGCTACCGCTAAGTGGATATAGCCAGACTACGACACCGGCAACAACTGATAGGGCGCCCATTGCGAAGATCAACACACGGTTACCGAGTGATTCACCAAGTGCAGAAGCAATAACCTCTAGCGTGCCGCGTACTACAAATACTAGGCCAACTAAGATGGCGAAGGTTGATAGAGCGACATCTAGGTTTCGTAGCAAGAAAGCTGCTACGCCAATAAGGACGACGCCGCCAAGCGCCATGAGCCACCATGATTTATTAACTTTGATTGATGAAATGCTAAACACGATATCGGTTGCACCGACGATAATTGCATAAGCCGATACGACGTATAGCAATGTTACTAAGGTAAGGCCAGGCCAGAACAGCGCGACGACACCCAGTGCTAGTGTCATTAAGCCTTGTAGTACGTTGATCCACCACATTTGCTGCGCAAAACTCTTTACTTCGTTCATTTTAACCTCCCCAGTTAATGTAACGTTATACTACTAGATATACTCTATGTAGATTTAAAGTCAAGCAGAACGGTTTAAAAATCGTAGCTTATGATCGTAGACCTCTATAAAGTTGGTCTGGATGTGTTGTAAATTTGACAAAACCCAATTACATTTGTATAATTAGTATAGCTAAATTGTTCTAAGACTTTTCACCACAAATCACTCTTACTATCCTTTGGCCTTAACCTAAAAAGTAAAGGAAGTAATATGATTTCATTTGTATGGCCACCCGGTGAACCGATGTTAGGCGGCACCGGCGGGTCCGAGACCTATACGGCCGGGCACGTGCGCGAGCTAACGCGGCGTGGTATTGCCGCCCAGGTAGTTACTATTGGTCATGGCAATAAGGATGGCCGCCAAGATTTTAAAGATATTTCGTTTGTAGCGCTAGCTAGTGAGGGCGAGATTAGCAAGCTACAGGGCACGGTGGTATTTGTGAACAAAGCCTATATGGTGCCGACCCTACATAAGGCAACAATCATTTTGCACTGTTCTATACCAAAAATATCTGACCAAGATAGGTTTAAGGGCTATATTGTGAATAAGAATGTGATCGCAACCAGTGTTTACAGTGCCCAGCAGTGGGCGCTATACCTAGATATACCAAACGCGCGGATTAGTGTGGTGCTGCCATTTGCTGATCCAATATTTGGTAGTGCTGTCCGCTCAAAGCCAACGAAGCGTAAACGAATTATATTTGCTGGCCGGCTGCACCCAGAAAAGGGTATTTATACCGTGCTCGAAATGATGCATCAAAAGGATATGCAGGATAATGGGTTTAGCCTAAGTATCGTAACCGCCGGGCAGCATGTGGCGGTTGGGCGAGAGATTGCCCGTATGTTAAAGGATTATCCATATGCGAAGCTTATTCCGGCTCAAAAATCGGTGGCTGATATGGCAAAACTACTGGCTCATAGCGATATACTCCTCATGCCCTCAGTGTTTGCCGAACCATTTGGCATGCTATCGGTGGAGGCGCAGCATGCTGGGTGCCGCGTGGTGGCGAGCAATGTTGGCGGCCTGCCAGAGACGAACTGTGGCCTGCTGACCCTAGTAGAACCCCGTAGTCCGCTAGCCCTTATAACCGGTATTAAGCAGGCAAGCGCCTTAGGCGCACCAACTAAAAGAGAGCGGGCCGCCGCTAGGCAAGAGTTTCGGCTGGATGAATCGGTTGATGCGCTACTTAAGGTTCTAAAGATTGTCTAGCGAGGTGTCCGGTAGCTGCCCTAGCGTGAACTTTGGTGTAACCTACGCTTTGATTCTATAGCCAATATAATGCTAATGGCTATAATTAGTCCACTAAAGGCGGAGATTATTGATATGTCTTGCCCCGTACTAGCAAGCACCCTCCTCCAAACAGTCGCCCCGCCACTAGCTAGCCCTGGGTCCCTAGTTAATATAGCGGTTTGCCCAGCCGCTACTTCGTCAGCAAAAGAGCCATTACCATTCTCATCGTAATAAGCCATTGCTTGGTTCTGGACTGAGTTCATACTAGCTGGGACTGAAGTTGAAAAGGTAATAACCACAGCGTTAGGTGAGTTAGCTTCAGTAGTACCGCCAGCATCTGGAGCAATGTTGCCTTCCCAGCGGACACGGTTCTGAGCGGCGTCATAGGTACAGGTAGTCGTGACTGAAGCTCCCTTTGGCGTACAGATAAGAGAACCTGCTACATAGGTGGTTCCAGCTGGGACTGAGTCAATGACCTGTGTATTGAGGGCTGAGGTATTACCATCGTTAATCCACACCATCTTCCAGGTCATGATAGGAAGTTTGCTGGCATCGACAGTTTTGAAGGCGCTGGGTGGATCGAACACATGAGCGATACCAACGGTTAGGGTGGGGGCGGAGGCCGTGAGGGACTGGGCTGGATTACGTACAGACGTCGCCGTTACTAGGTTGTCTATCTTTGTACCAGCCAGGACGGTTGGGCTTACTGTGGCGTCGTAGGTAATGGTGCAGGAACCAATACCGACCCCTGTAGAGAGAGTATTGATCATTAGTGTCGACCCATTAAAGCCAGACCCATTCCCTGGCTGGCACCCGGTGCTATATGTCAGGTTAGTTGGGTTTGTGAGGTAAGGGCTAAGGGTATCAGTAAATGTAGTATATATAAGGTACTGTGTCGTTGGGTCGGGTACCATCAACTTATTGACATCTATGGTGTAGGTAACCACCTGGCCTGGCATAGCTATACCGCTAGCGGCACTCGATGACTTGGTCATACTAACTGGTATGTCAGACTCTACAAGTCCTCCGCCCAGTGTTCCATAGTACAGCATAGTAAACGCAAGCTTGCTTGACGGTATATCACTCTTCGGGATTTTCATTTCACAGGTGGCGTGCGGATAGCTTACTTTTGAGGTCATTGTGAAGCCACATACTCCATCAGCGGAAGCCTGGTCGGTGACTTTATAGGTTTTGCCGTTTAGGACATTAACCTTCCAATAATCTTCGCCGCGGGTTTCATTAGTATCGTCACCGGTGATGTCGGCCGTGAGGTAGTAGTAGTCGGCGTCATTACTGACATATATATACGTGTTACTCGTCTCGTGACCAGTGCTAGGGTGCCATAATTCGGTAAAGACTGGCTTTGAGCCAGAGCTATCTATCGCACTAATGTTCCCGTCCATGCTAGTATCAACCGGTGTTGTACTGCCACTAGTGTAGTTAATAGAAGCCTGGGTATATGGGCTAACAATAGGGCCTACGCCGACTTCGTCATCCTCATGAACATTTATGTGCACTACTTGGTTACCGGCGCAGGGCGCAGTATGAATCATTATTAGGTCATCTAGGTACAGCGTAAGGTTAAAGTGGTCTGTGGCTGAGAGTAGGCTAGTAACATCTTGGCCAGTCCTCTGGTTTATGAAGGTAGAGGGCATAGCAACACCGTTACAGGTAATGGACAACTTGTCGATATCTATAAACCCATTGCTGGAATTACGCTGCAGGGTGAATCCCTGTTGAGGTGACGCGATAGGGTAGCTGTAGTCCATGAACTGCTTTATGAATGTATCGCTCCACACTACGTCGGTGCCTGCGCGCATGGTGAGGCCTTTATCCGTGAGGGCCGTAGTGCCCGACAGGGCTTTACTTATATGAGATAGAGCTATACTAAAAGTGATGGCGATTATTACGCCAAAAATAGCAAAATAGATTCCGTGTTTCTTTTGTAGTATACCCATCTTTCCTTTTCCTGGTTGTAATAATACCATAAGAACAATGGTTATGCGACCAAACAGGCTTACTGTTATATTTGTAGTATGAATTGCACTAAAAAATCCTTTAAGGACTTATGCGAGTAGGGTTACGCTAGGCATTTATTAAATAATCCCGTAGTACGGTGGCCTGGTTATGCTCGGTATCCTTGGCACCATAAAGTAGAGTGACGTTTTGATGCTCGGCCACAAGCTGGATAAACTCAGGAGTCTTAGGGTTCGCCGCTATCTCCGCTAGGTATTTTGTACGGAACTGAGCATAGTGCTCCGGTTTATGGCCAAACCAAACTCGTAGTTCAGTGGTTGGTGCAATATCCTTAAACCATTCATCTAAATGGGCGTTTTGTTTACTAACGCCCCTTGGCCAAAGGCGGTCAACTAGTATCCTAAACTGCCCGGTATCTTGGTATGGCCCGTATATTCGTTCAATTTGTACATTCATAGCCAGGCCTTCTTAGTTTAGGTACCGTTTCGTTCGCGGTGCGGACAACCAGCCCAGCAACAGGGTCGGCGTTCGCCGCGGTTAAGTTTGTCCTTGGCTATACGTATGCGGCGAGCCCGGGTTTCATCTTGCTTAGCGCTGGTGATCCAGCAAATAAATTCATTGCGAGCCAGTGGTGTAATATCTTGCCAGGCCGCTAACATTTTGGCATCACCAGCAAGGGCCTTTTTTAGGTCGGCTGGTAATTTATGGACAGTGCCACCTAGTATCATAATACCTATTATACACTTGAACACTTTGCAGTTAACAGTGCACGCCCAGCAGGCTAGTGGTAGAATATATTGTATAAGAGGAGGCTCCAAGTAGTATGAATGTTACTAAAAGTGCAGCTTTAAAAACAAGCGTTCCAAGCAATAACCATAGCTCAATTGAGTCGCGCGCAATCTATGCGGCGCTTATAAGCGGGGCGGCTGGGTTCATGGTTGGGCTGATACTATTTTGGAACAGCAGTGTATCGTTATTTGGGCTAGGTTTATCGCTTGGCTTTGTTGGTTCGATATTTGGCGGAGTCGCGGCCCTCGTTACGTTCCTCGCGGTCGCTTCAACTAATGATGTCGTGCTAACAAAAGAATCGCCCTGGAGAAAGCGGCTTGATACGTGGTCGCTAGCCTTGGTGCACGGCCTATTAGCGTTTTTAGGCTACGCCCTTATATTCTATATGTTTAGCCAGTCATTTAAAGATGCCAAGATTGATATGTGGGCATCATCGGTGATTATTGCTTTATCAACCGGCTTTGCGGCCTATGCAGCCTATTTATCGGCTTCATCCATGACTAGCGTGAGGGTATCCATGCTCCTAGCTATGTTCATGGTGAGTGGTATTTTTATAAGCATGCTGACATCGAGCGATCCGCACTGGTGGTATTTCCACTTTAGCTCATTAGGGGCGGGCGGTGGCGTATCGGGCTATGCCTTTAACCTAACCCTAATACTGGCTGGTTTAATTGTAGTAGCCTTAACCAGCTATATCACGAACGATTTTAACAGGCTTAAAACAAGTGGCACAGTTTCCCGGCGGGCTAAGGCTGGGATACTAAAAGGCCTCCTCATTGGGATCGGCTTAATGCTCGCCTGTGTTGGCCTGTTTATTTACGATCAGTTCCCTAGCATACATAATTTCTCAGCTGGCGGTATGGGTATTTTGTTCTTAATTATCATCGCAATGCTACCTATACTTACACCAGGCTTTCCTAAGGCATTCTTTATTGCATCATACGCACTACTTGGCGCCCTGTTGGCTTGTGCTTGGCTTGGCGGGTCGGTGCACTACCTAAACCTCACGATGTTTGAGCTACTTGCAGCCGCTATTATATTTACGTGGTTAGTCATTTTTGTGCGTAACGTTGCCGCTATGCTTAACGACGAGGCCAGTGGTAAAGCTAAACTAGAAAGCGTAAAGGGGGAATAATTATGGTCAAACTATTAGCGCAGAGCGCATTAACGTTGCTTGCAAATGCAGCCGGGCTACTAATGGCCTCACTTATACTGCCTGGGTTTCATATTAACTTGCTAAGTTTCATCGTAAGCGTAGTATTTTTCACTGGCATGGAGATATTACTCGAGCCATTTGTCCAAAAAATGACCTCTGAATACATGCCGGCCCTACGCGGCTTTATTGCCCTACTTACGACTTTTGCTGGGCTATTAGTTACGGTTGTGTTTACCAGGGGCCTACAAATCGATAATATCTTAACCTGGATATTAGCCCCATTAGTCATTTGGTTATTTGTTTTTGTTGCCGCTATTATATTACCTATGTTCTTATTCAAGACAGTTCTATCAGATGACAAGCCGGGCGAAAGTTCTAAGCAAAGCTAGCTTTAATATAGCTAAATGCTATGAGCGGCCAATTTCCTAGTTTTTTGAATGAACCGGTTGATAGTGTCGCCCAGCGCCTGCTTGGCTGCATATTAGAGAGGGAGCTTGGCGGTAAAACTGTGCGTGTTCGTATTGTCGAAACCGAAGCGTATGACCAGTCAGACGAAGCAAGCCACACTTTCCGCGGTAAGACGGCGCGTAACGCTACTATGTTTGGGCCAGCCGGGCATTTATATGTGTATTTTACTTATGGTATGCACTATTGTTGTAATGTGGTAGCCGGCCCAGCTGGCTATGGCGCCGGTGCGTTAATCCGCGCTGTTGAGCCGCTTGATAGACTGGAGCTATTTGAGCAGCGCCGCAAAGCAACGGGTGTTAATATCACAAATGGCCCGGCCAAGCTATGCCAAGCTCTTGGTATTGATAAGGCCATGAATGGCCATGATTTACATAAATCACCACTAAAGCTAATTACTGGAGCACTTACACCTAGTGAGCAAATTGCCTCCTCGCCCCGCATTGGTATATCGCGCGCTAAGCAGGCTAAACGGCGCTATTTTATAGTCGGCAATAGGTACGTATCGCATTAAATGAAAAACCGCACCGGGCGTGCCCTTTTGGGGTACGCAGAGTGCGGTTTAGCTTGAGTGGTGAGGACATATTGGACTTGGTTCAGGTCCATGTACGTCTTGCAGCTGCATATCACTGCGCCAACGTGCCGAAAAACCGGCCAATGGAATCTACGATTCCTAGGGCAGCCTTCACGACGTGAGCTGCCGCTTCCGGCCTCGTGTAGAGGTAGAAGATGGCAAAGGCAACGACCAGCGCCAAAACGCCGGTTTTGATCCACTTATTCATTATGTACTCACCTCCAAGGTGCGCGCGCTATCCCAGGGTGGGGTAACGATATCTATACTATACACTCAAAATATAAAAATGCAACAAACCGGAGTCGTTGCATTTTGATTAATTGGCACACTTTAGTCCAATGACCGTCAGCGCGTTACTTAGCTTTCTTCTGCTTCTTAACTTCTTTTTTCTTGTCTTGGCCTTTGCTCATATAAATCCTTTGTTTATAGTGTGATTATAGCAAATTCGGGCAGGTATAGCGATTTATATAGACAAAGAGTGCTAAATATGTTACTATATATACTGATATGACAGTTCAACGTTTTGATATGTCCGGGAGCCTAAGCCCAAGTCGCACACGTGACATAGTAGCGATTAGCAAGCTATGGAATCAGATTCCGACAGACGTAGGATTCGCGCTCAATGACCCGCAAGACACGGAGACGCTCCGCCTGCTTATGATGGGCCTTGATTACTTTGTTAAGCGTAATAACCAGCTGCAGGTTATCGGGGCGGCTAGTGTGATGCTATGTAGCCCACAACTTGCGAAAATCGATTCGCTTGCAGTGGATCCCAAATACCATCTTCGCGGATATGGAAAACAACTCGCGAAAAGCGCAGTAAACTATTGTGCGTCAATTGGCTGCGAAGAGATCGTAACTTTCGCCGTACCTGCTTCGCAACCAATTTTTACTAGCCTCGGCTTTGAGGTGTTCGAGCGCCATTCAAGTACCGGCAACGCGACGATGTTCTGCGATCTCACATAATAAGATTCTGCCATTTTCTACGACTTATCACCAAACGACATAGTTCTGGTCTGCAACTTACGATTAAACTACGAGCAAACTGGCCTGTAGAGCCCATTTCTGAAATAGTTATTATTCTTGCCATTAGCCGTTGGGCGGTCAAGTTATACTGAAAGCATGTCAAATATATCTTGGAGCGAAATTCAAGACCGTGCGGCGGAATTTGTCAAAGATAAGTTCAGAGCGTGGCTATGCTCAGAGCTTTTTTGGGGTGCTTTTTTACGTGAGGCATTTTGTTGTAAGATGTGTTTATGCAAAGAATAGTACTAGGCATAGATATTATTTATGAAACGTACGGAGGGCCATGTGGAAACAAGCCCTAGGCACTGGTCGCTTTATATCCTAAAGCTCGAACAGGGTAAATATTATGTTGGCATAACGTCGAAAACTGTTGAAGAACGGTTTTGGGAGCATAAGCATAAATTGCGTGCTGCGTACTGGACGATGAAGTATGAGCCGCAAGAAATTATGTATAGCGAAGAGCTTGGCCTAGTAGCAAAATCAACTGCCGAAAAACACGAAAATGAAATGATCCGTAGGTGCCTTAAAAAGTATGGAATAAATAATGCTAGGGGTGGAGATATAAAGGATACCAGGGATTATGTATATCGATTCGGGCGGTACTTTATTAAGGAGGACTGGTCCGATCTCGTCCATGTGTCACTTATGCTCCTGCTATTAATCGCATTTTATATTGATAAGTACTTAGTGGTATTCATATCTGGTGGCTTGCGTTAGGCTTTATTTTACAAATAAAAAACACAAAAAAGACACAAAACATAAACACTATGCTATAATTAAACTATGCATCAAGTCCAACAAAAGTTGCTAGATATCGCAGGGTTAGGTGATATAGAGAGTATCCGGCGGGTGGATTTGGTTGAGATGGTTAACTGCGAGTATCCATCTCAGATTACGCATCACTTAGGCCAGCTGGTGAAGCATGGCAACTTGGTGCGTAAAGAAGGCAAATTAGTCCCGGCTCTCCGCACTGCTTCGGGGCTATTCAGTATACCAATAATGGGCGAGGCTGATTGCGGTGAGGCTACAAAATATGCCGATGGCCGGATTGTCGATAACCTAGCGGTATCGCCGTCTATCTTAAAGGCCAAATTGACCGATAGGCTATATGCACTCATTGCCCGTGGTGATTCAATGAACCGGGCCCAGGTAAATGGCAAAAATATCGAAGACGGCGATTACATAATTATCGAAAAAAAGGATAACTATGAGCCTAAAGACGGCGATATAGTAGTATCGATTATTGCTGGCCTAGCCAACATTAAGCGCCTGCGCCACGATAACCGGCAAAAGCGGATTTTGCTGTTGCCCGAATCCTACCGCAGCGATTTCGCCCCGATTATTATCAGCCAGCAGGATGATTTTGCGGTTGAGGGTAAAGTAGTCGATGTAATTAAGGGTGTTTAGCAATAATGAGAGTAACGGCACAAGTAAAAACAAATGCTAAGGTTGATTCAATCGAGTTTGTTGATGGTATTTATATAATCCGTACTAAAGCTAGGGCAGTGGACGGTAAGGCCAATGCGGCCGTAACTAAACTAATGGCCGAACAATTTGGGGTACCTAAAGCACAGGTAAATATAGTGCTTGGTGCGACAAGCCGCCATAAGGTTATAGAAATAGTACAATAGGCTTATGAATATGTATGACACGTTAGTACATAAGTGGCTACGGGTACCATATACGCTTAATATAACGCAGTTTAATAACCCAAAAAGGCCGCGTGAAACCATAGTGTTTTTGCATGGCATTGGCGATTCGGCCGAAGCTTGGCGCGGAGTAGCCGCATTGCTACCGGCCGATGTGCGCACAATAGGCATAGATATGCTTGGTTTTGGCGCTTCGCCTAAACCTAGTTGGGTTAAATACGATATGGACGTACAAGCTAAGGCTATTTCGCATACTCTATTAAAACTTGGTTTTTCACAGCGTCCAACTATTGTTGGACATTCTATGGGTGCGCTGGTTGCAATAGAGCTGGCTAAGCGTTACCCGGCCGTAGTAAAGTGGCTCATGTTATGCAGCCCGCCGCTATATAAGGGGGATAATAAACTACCTAACCACGAAAAGCTATTAAAAGATTTTTATAAGTTGGTCGTAAAGCACCCTGATGAACTAGAAAAAGTTGCTCCATTAGCGGAAAAACTCGGTATAGTTACCAGTGTTTTTGATGTAAGCGGTGAACGCTCTAGCACCTTTGTTGCTGCCCTAGAATATAGCATCATTAACCAGACTTCGATTGATGATTTGATAGAGCTAAACCTACCCGTAGGGATTTTATATGGCTTATTTGACCCAGTCGTAATACCCGAAAACTTGAAGATGGTTGATGCTAAAAGTGCTAATATAACCATAAAGAGCTTACCGGTTAGCCACGAAATAATGGGGCCATACATTGGCTTTATAGCTAGGGAGCTTAATAAAGTAATTAAAAAATAAGCCACCAGTAAGAGAGTATAATAGCAACAAACTAAGGAGATACTATTTATGGCTCAAGCACAAACAATCGTTCCAAACTTATGGTTTAACGGCGTAGCTAAGGAGGCGGTTGATTTTTATACTAGCATATTCCCGGGCGGCGTAATTAATTCAACCGAATACTACCCAGGCTCAGCCGACGAGGGCTTGGCCGACTTTCAGCAGGGCCTAGCCAGCAAGGTGCTGATGGTAGATTTTTCACTAGGCGGGCAACAGTTTATGGCTATAAACGCTGGCCCAGAGTTTTCGCCTAACCAAACCATATCGTTTTTTGTATATTTTAATACTACGCGTACGGCAACTCCGCGCGAAGGCCTTGATGCTTTATGGGAAAAACTGATCGATGGCGGCGAGGCCTTGATGGAGCTAGGCGACTACCCCTTTAGTGAGCACTATGGCTGGGTACGTGATAAGTATGGCTATACATGGCAGCTGATGTTGACGCCGTCAGAAGGCGAGACGCGCGAAATGATCGTACCTTCACTCCTGTTTACTAGCGCCACAGGGCTTAAGGCTGAAGAGGCGTTAAACTATTATGCCAGCGTATTTAAAAATTCAAAACAAGGCCACTTTGAGCGCTACGCCGAAGGGCAGGGTGCCCCAGGTACAGTAACCGGCTCGCTAATGTATGGTGATATGCAGCTAAATGGCCAGTGGCTAGCCACTATGGACAGTCCGTTTGAGCAATATGCCAAGTTTAACGAAGCCATTTCTTTTATGGTGAGCTGTAAAGACCAGGCTGAGATTGATTACTATTGGAGCAAGTTATCAAGCTACCCCGAAAACGAGCAGTGCGGCTGGTGTAAAGATAAGTTTGGGGTTAGCTGGCAGATTGTTCCAGACAACATGGGCGAACTTATGCAAAAACCAGATGCTTTTAAAATACTGATGGCCCAGAAAAAGATTGTAATTAGCGATTACCGCTAAGTACTATTCCCAGCGGAACACCCTAAAGGCAATAATATATATGACAACGGTCCAGGCAGCCATGAGGCCAAGCTGTGGCCATAATTGGGTTATGCCGTAGCCTTCGTTGATGATATAGCGCAGACCATCTATTACTGGCGTAAGTGGCAGAAAGGCAGTAACACCTTGCAGCCATTCTGGCATTAAGAACCGTGGGAAAAATGTGCCACTTAAAAACATCATAGGGAATGTAACTATATTAGATAATGGCGCGGCTTGGCGTTCGTTACTGGCCCAGCCGCCAATAGCTAGGCCTATACCTAGGATTTGGACTAAAGCAAAGGCCAAAAAGATAGCCAGCACTATCACGTTACCGACCATCTCAAGTTTAAATACCGTTAAAGCCACAATAAACATGATACTAATAGACACAGCGCCAATTGCGACCTGGGAAATAGCGGTAGACGTAAAATACTGCCAAACTTTAAGTGGGGTTGTAGAAAGTCGGCGCAAGACCCCTTGTTTTTTGAGCTCAGGGAACACGTTGACTGGCCCAAAAATACCCATGCCAAGTAGGGCAAAACCAAGTAGGCCAGCGAAAGTATAGTCAAAGCTCGTTAATGAACGTTCGTTCAACTGCTGAGTCTTCACGCTAAAGGGCGTATCGGCATGGGTGATGCTTTTATTTACATCCTTAAATATGCCATCTAATACGGCGGCTAGGGTCTGGCCAGATTGCTGGGTATTATTGGTGTAGTAGATTTCGGCCTGCCCGCCAGGTAAGTGGGTCGTTTGGTTTTCATCACCAAAATCAGCCGGTAAAACCACGGTGGCATCTAATTGTGATTGCACCATCTGCTTTTTAGCATCATCTATAGTTTTATAAGATTCGTTGATTTTAAAAGCGCTTTGCTTTTTAAGTGAATCAACAAACTGGGTGGCAAAAGGTGAGCTTGATTGGTTAATAAGGGCCACGCGGAAACTAGCGGTGCTGCTGCCGAATATGCCACCAAAAACAAAGAGGAAGATTAGAGGGAATAATATGCCAAAGAATATGGCGGTGCGGTCCCTAAAGAACCGCCGGGTGTTAATGCGGGCGAAGGTTAATACGGTGTACATTGAGCTTTTCATTAGTCTCTTAGGCCCTTTCCGGTTAGGTCGATAAATACGTCTTCTAGGTTGGCCTGTTCAACGTGTTGCTCCTTTTTGAACCCACGTTTTAGCAGGGCCTTAACTAAGTTCTTTGGGGTATCGAGGGCAATAATCTTGCCGTTGTCCATGACTGCAATCCTATCGCACAGTACCTCGGCCTCATCCATATAGTGGGTGGTTATAATAACCGTTACGCCACGGCGCTGAATACGCTGGATCATTTCCCATAGGTTACGGCGGGCTTGGGGGTCTAGCCCAGTGGTTGGCTCATCTAAAAAGAATACCTTTGGGCCATGCACTAGGGCCGTAGTGATGCTAAGGCGTTGGCGCTGGCCACCACTGAGTTGCTCTACATAGCTATTGGCCTTATCTTCTAGCTCGACATCGCGCAAAAACTGCAGGGCATCAACTTTATCGCCATAGGCGGCAGCGAAAAGCTCGATAACTTCTTTGCAGGTAGTTTTATCCTGAAAGGCCGGCGACTGGGGCTGCACGCCAATGAGGCGTTTTATGGCATCGGGGTGTTTAGCTACATCGACGCCATCTATCTTGGCGCTGCCGCCATCAATTGGCCGGAGTGATTCTAGCATTTCTAGGGTCGTGGTTTTGCCAGCGCCATTTGGCCCTAATATGCCAAATATTTCGCCTTTTTTAACCTCAAAGCTTATGCCATCAACGACCGGTTTGCCGTCATATTTTTTAACTAGTTTGTTCGCCGTTACTATATTCATATTTAGTTATTTTAGCACCATGGTAGGTAGTTTAGTCAGTTTCAGCCTACTTACAGCTTATTTACGTTACAATATAACCTATGAATATGCTCCGCCACCACTGGAAAAAGCTTGTGATTGTACTGGCTGTGCTACTTTTAGCTGGCGCCGGGCTATACGCCTACATAATGTATACAAAAGCTAATGCGGTTATAAAATCGGTTACAAAAAGTGGTACGGTGGCTGATTTACTAAAACCAGAGGCTCTAAACGGTGAGTCGACTGGTGTTGTTAATGTACTTATTGCCGGTAATTCGGTGGATGATGCTGATCACGGCGGAGCCGAGCTAACTGATAGTATTATGGTAGCTAGCTATAACCTGTCGGCTAAAAAACTTACTTTAATTAGTATCCCGCGTGATTTATACGTGAATGTTAAAGGAAGCTATATGAAAATAAATGCGGCTTATGAATATGGCGGCTTGGATACTTTGCAATCTATCGTAGAAAGTGTAACGGGGCTTACTATTAACCATCGCGCTCTCATTAACTACGCGGCTTTTAAAAGCTTAATTGATGCCGTTGGTGGGGTTGATGTAGATATAGGCTCGCCCGACCCGCGTGGTATTTATGACCCGATGATAGGCTACCAGGTTGGTAATGGCGTGCAGCACCTAAACGGTACTGATGCGCTACTGCTGGTGCGTTGCCGCAATGACCCAACCTATGATGGGCGTGTAGCTTATGGTTTGCCAAATGGTGATTTTGACCGAGCGACCAACCAGCGCAAAGTGCTGGTCGCGCTACTAACCAAGATAGGCACCGGCCAGGCCCTGGCTAACCCGGCTACTCTCCAAACTATTATTGATGGACTAAGTGGCAATGTAACAAGTGATTTTACGGCTGGTCAGCTACGCCGTATGTACGATTTAAGTAAACTAAACCCAGCCGTAAATAGTATCAGTATAAAAGGTGATGACACGGCTAATTTATTGAGCGATTACCGTAATGCGGCGGTTGGTGATGCCTTAGTGCCATCGGCTGGTGTGGGTAATTACTCGGCCATACAACAGTATATTGACGCAACTATAGCTCCACCACAAGCGTCCGCCACAAAATCCTAAATTCTTTCAGCCTGGTTACAGTCAGCCGGAGCATTATGCAGGGTAAGAAAGGTTGAATAAATAATGAACACAGTAACACGAGGTATAAGAAACGCATTCCGAAACGGTATTCGCACGTTTTCGATTGTAGTGATTTTGGGGCTCAGTATGGGCCTAGCGCTTAGCATGGTGATTGCCAGGCAAGCGGTTAACGATAAGATTACAAGCGTAAAGAGTAGCATAGGTAATACTATTAGCGTGAACCCGGCCGGCGCTCAAGGGTTTGAAGGCGGTGGCTCAGCGCTTACTACTGCCCAAATTAACACAATTAAGTCAGTCGCCAATGTAACTAACGCTACAGCCACCCTGTCTGACCGCCTGACAACCAGTAATACCAACCTAGCCTCGGCCGTAGATGCTGGTGCCCTAGGCCAGCGTAATGCCGGCAGTAGTGGCATATCAGTGCAGGCCCCACCTAGCGAAAGCGCAAGCGGCTCTAGCACTAGTACAGCCACCCGCAGCTTTACGCCACCAGTGCGCGTAATAGGCGTGAATGATTTATCACTGGCTAGTGTATACGGTGGCAGCAGCGTCACCTACACAAGCGGGGCCGCCTTTGACCCTACTAGCAATACAAATGTTGCAGTAATTGGTAAAAACCTAGCCGAAAAGAACAACTTGAGTGTTGGCAGCACCTTTACGGCTTATGGCGCTACTATCACAGTGGTTGGCATATATGACACTGGCACGACCTTTGCTAATAATGCAGTCGTTATGCCGCTGGCTAGTTTGCAGCGCTTAAGCAACCAGGCCGATAGTGTAACCGCCGTAACTGTTACCGTAAACTCGGTTGATAACTTAGATAGCACGGTTACGGCCCTTAAGGCTACGCTAGGCAGCGCAGCCGATATAACCAGCAACCAATCAACCGCCGAGACGGCCGTAGCGCCACTAGAAAACGTCAAAACTATCGCAACCTATAGCCTTATTGGGGCGCTAGTAGCTGGTGCCGTTATCATATTACTAACTATGGTGATGATTGTGCGTGAACGCCGCCGCGAAATTGGAGTAGTTAAGGCGATTGGTAGTAGTAATAGTAAAACCATGGTTCAGTTTATGGTAGAATCTATCACCCTAACACTTATGGGCCTGGTAGTTGGCCTAGCCGTAGCCGTATTTGCCTCGGCACCAATCACTAATGCCCTGGTTACGTCATCTAGTAGTACTACAAATACTAGGGGGCCCGGTGGTATGCGCGGCATGGGCATGGAAGTAGGGCGTAGTTTGCAGACTATCCAAACATCAGTTGGTCCAGAAATGCTTGCTTATGGTGTTGGCGCAGCTGTACTTATCGCTATAGTTGGTAGCGCTGTACCAGCCTACTTTATCAGTCGTGTTCGTCCAAGCGAAGTAATGAGAGCGGAATAGGAGATAATATGATTGCAGTAAAAGATTTAACCAAAACGTTTTCAGCGGCTGGTACTAAAGTACATGCGGTTGAGGGTGTTACGTTCACGGTTGGTGATGGAGAATTCGCTAGCATTATCGGTAAAAGCGGTAGTGGTAAGAGCACCTTGCTAAGCTTGCTTGGAGCACTCGATAGCCCGACTAGCGGAACAATTGAAGTAGCTGGTAAGCAGATAAATAAACTGCATGACAGGGCCTTAACAGATTACCGCCGCAATAAAATCGGCTTTGTGTTCCAAAGTTATAACCTTATACCAAACCTTACGGCAATCGAAAACGTGATGCTGCCCATGGAGTTTGCTAAAGTATCTAGGCAAGAGCGTAAGGTCAGGGCCATCAAGCTGCTTAGTCAGGTTGGTATTACTGAGGACAAGCATAACCGTAAGCCAGGACGCTTAAGCGGCGGTGAGCAGCAGCGGGTCAGTATTGCCCGGGCGCTAGCCAATAAACCAAACCTTATTTTGGCCGATGAGCCAACTGGTAACCTAGATAGTGCCAACGGTGAGATGATTTTTGACCTGCTACATAAACTTAGTCGCAGCGAAAAGACAACGGTAATTGTGGTAACGCATGACCTTGATATTGCCGGTAAAACCGATAAAACTTACCATTTGAGTGATGGTAAACTGATTAGTACTAAAAAATAGCTAATAAAACCGCAGCGTGCAAGGCGCTCGGGCGGTATAATATAAGTAGTTATAAATCTAAATAATGATAGGGGATAAATATGACGAATGTATTAGTAGTAACCGGAAGTGCTAGGCCAAGTAGCGCCAATAGTAAAGTAGTGGAGGCCGTTGTTGCCAACCTACAGCCCCGCGAGGGCGTAGAAGTAACAGTAGCTGATGTCGCAAACCTAGCCTTGCCGTTTATGAATGCAGCATTGTCACCAAGCAACCCAGCTTACGAAATCACTGACCCAGCCGTTAAGGCTTGGCAAGATATGGTGCTAGCGGCTGACGGCGTAGTGTTTGTAATGCCAGAATATAACCATAGCCTAAGCGCCATTCAAAAGAACGCTATCGACTGGCTATATAAAGAGTGGAACGATAAGCCAGTGGCTCTAGTAGCCTATGGGTTCTACGCTGGTCGCCACGCTATTGCTCAGTTCGAGGAGATCAATACGGTGATTAAAGCCAAGTTAGACCAAAAGATCACTGGCCTGCAGTTTGGTGAAGACTTAGAATTTGATGGTTCAGCTAAAGACGCCGATGCGCTAAACGAAAAGCTAACCGTTACGCTTGACGAGCTAGTAAAGCTAGCAGCTTAAACTAAGCAATATAAAAAGGCTGCGACCTAAATTGTCGCAGCCTTTTTTGTTTCAGCTATTTATACGTATATATAGTAAAAGCTGCTAGCTGGCACGGTGCGATAATGCACTACTCCAATACCACCGGCGTAGGCCATTTCAGATATACTTACGTTGCCACCGCTGACTGATTCGACATAGACAACGTGCCCGCCAGATACTCCGACAGCACCAACTGCTGGGGCGGACCCAGTGGCGTAGCCGAGGGCCTGGGCGCGGCCTAGCCATTGATAGGCGTTACCGAGTGAGTTAGGCAAGCTAGGAATGCGGCTCTTAACGTACCAGGTACACCAGCCGTAAGAGTAAGTATTACCAGCGCTACTAACTGCGCGCGGTGTGGCGGCGGGGCTAGGCGCAGCGGCGACAGGTGCCGGGCTGCTGGTGGCTGGTTGCGCTACTGGTTGAGCGGCCGGTTCAGGTGCTTGTTCAAGGCCAGAGTATCGGTCCACTAGTTCTTCGCTTGCATCTGGTATTACAATAACTTGACCGATGGTTAGAACGTCAGGGTTAGATATCTGCACGTTAGCATTAAATAACCGCTCAACGCTGGTATTGTTGGCTTTTGCTATGCCGCTCAGGGTATCTCCAGGCTGAACCGTGACAGTCACCCGCATAACGGCTTTAATAATTGTTGTTAGTTTAGCAACAGTTACATTTGCAACAGTGCTCTCCTGCGTAGTTGCGCCTTCGGCATGGGCCGACGGAGCAATACATAGTAACGCTGCGGCTATTACGCCTAGCGCCATTAAATTGATTTTAGTTGACATACTACCTCCTTGTACCCGCCGAAAACAAATGACATTTATTAGGTTTTTACTGTTAGTTTGCGGGTAAAATACACGTTTTCAAAGTCTCTCAAAATTCAAAAAACGCAAATCTAACTGTACCACGCATAGTGCATGCATGTCAACAAAGTGCTTACGTATATGGGGTTAAGTGTTTAGTTTTTTACAACACTTATTGACAGTGACGCCGCATACTCGTAGCATAGGTGTATATGTCTAGTTATAGTGCTTTTGTAAAAAAACACCGTTATGCCGTGGTTGGCGCGCTTTTAGCGGTTGGCGCTACTGTGGTCGCGCTGATACTCCACTGGGATGGCTTAGTTAGTTTCTTTGGTAATACTGATAGGCTAAAGCAATCAGTGCAGCAGGCTGGTCTATTAGGGCCATTGGTATTTATGGCGATTCAGTTTTTACAAATAGTCGTTGCTCCAATTCCAGGCCAGGCGGTCGGCTTGATCGCAGGGGCACTATTTGGGCCGTGGCTCGGTACCCTCTACGCTATGATAGGCGCTACCATTGGTTTTACCACAATATTTGTACTAGCCAAGCTACTAGGCCGCCCATTTGTAGAGCGCTTTGTAAAAAAAGATGATTTACTTAAGTTCGATAAAATCACTAAAAAAGCTGGCCCACTGGTGCTGTTCTTAATATTTTTGCTACCGGGGTTTCCTGATGACGTTATTTGCTACTTAGCTGGTTTAAGTGATTTAAAAATTAGCACATTAGTTTTAGTATCGTTAGCCGGGCGGCTGCCAGGCTATTTAATAACTAGTTTTATGGGTGCCGGCGTAGGAGACGCTAATGGATTTATGATCGCAACAGTTAGCGCCATTACTGGCCTAGCGCTAGTGGCAGCTTATATATATCGTAAGCCGCTTAAGGCCTGGATAGACCGGCTGCTAGAAGATGATCCAAGCTTGAAGCCCTAACTTTTTTTGAAAAAGTTCATGATAAACTGCAAGATACTACTGAGTATTGAGCCACTGCTATTTGAAGAATTATTGCCACTTGTTAGGCTAGTCAAGATATCAGCAATACCACCGGCATCGAGCCCCTGGCTAGTTTTTTGCTTAGATAAATAAGCCATAACCATGGGTGCAAGCATTGCCATAACTTGGCCCGCTGCCGCGGTGTTGGTGCCGGTCTTGACGGCTACTGTGTTAGTAGTGCTAGCGGCGCCGCTGCCAAAAACGTGGTCAAGTATTTTAGTGCCTTCGGCTAGTACGGCACTATGGGTGGCGTCATTGGCGCTCTCGAGAACAGTTGAGTCAGAGTGTTTTGCTAGGGCTTTATCTAGGCTGGCGGCCCCACTTGTAGAGCTGGTATTTTTGGCCATACCGCCTACTATCATTGGTAGCCCGGTATTAATAATTTGGTTAATCTGGTCTTCTGAGAGCCCAGTTTTTTGACTGATTTTTTGGCTAGCGCCGCTATTTAAAATTGTATCGAGTAACGTTGAGTCCATGAGTTCTCCTTTATGTGCTGCTATGCCTGTTATATCACAGCCACTCACCGTATAATAGTAGTAATATGGGCAAAATGAATATGACTGAGTGGTGGAAGAACCTAACCGTTAAGCATCCTTGGCGCATTATTGCAGTGGCGCTGGCCGTGATTACCGCTTCGGCCTGGTACGGAGCTGGGCTGTTTAATGATATCAAAGCCAGTGATTCATTTACTGCTAACGGTACCGAAAGTATTAGGGCAAAAGATAATATCGAAAAGGCCTTTGGGGCATCGCCATCGACTGAAATAATTGTATTTAAACGGTTAGATAACAGCCTAGGGGCAGCCGACGGTGAGACCTACCAGGCCGAGGCTAATCGGCTCCTTGCTCCGCTTTCTAGCCAGGTTGATAGTATTACAACTTATACGTCTAGCTCTAGCCCGGCATTTATCTCTAAAGATAAAACCATGACTTTTGCTTCGATTGTAGGTAAGGGCAGCGATAAGGAGATCTATAAAGTGCTAAGCGATTTTATAGGTAAGGCTGATCAATCTAAGTTAAGCCTCAGCCTTGGCGGTAACGCTGCAACCTTACAACAAAGTAATTCCCAGGTGAACGAAGATTTAGCCCGGGCCGAAGCAATTACGTTTCCGGTGCTGCTAGTGCTTTTATTGCTATTTTTTGGTGGCGCCGTGGCCGCCATTGTACCCCTAGCCATTGGGGTTATCACTATTGCCGGGGCCTTTGCTTTATCGCGCCTACTAGCTCATTTTGTTAGCATAGATAGCTACGCGGTGAATGTCATTACTATTTTAGGCATTGGGTTATCAATCGACTACGCGTTACTGTCGGTAACTAGGTTTCGCGAGGAGCTTAGTAAAGGCTCAACGGCAAGAGCCGTCCGGATTGTTATTGATACTAGCGGTCGAACCATATTCTTTAGCGGCATAACAGTTATAGCTTGCATCGCATCACTATTAGTATTCCCGCTAGATTTTTTGCACAGCGTGGCTATTGGTGGCGCTTCGGCTATTGTGATTGCTATGTTATTTACAGTGCTGGTGCTGCCGGCCGTACTTATGTTGCTTGGCAAAAAAATTGATGCCTGGCGCTTGCCATTTATAAAAAATAAAAGAAAAGAGCCGCGTTTATGGAAACGGATAGCCGACTTCGCCACTAGCCATGCCGCCCTAACTATTACAGCAGCATTAGCGGTTATTGGGCTGTCGCTCATACCGCTTGGCCAGCTTAAGCTAGCAAGCACAATGAATGATTACCACTATTTACCAAGTGGAGCCACCAGCAGGCAAGTTGGCCAAATAATAGCTGAGGATTTTGATGTTGAAAGCCCTAATATTACGGCCGTACTAACCGGGCTTAGTAACTTGAGTGTTAGTGGGCGCTTGCAGTTAGCCTGCGATATAGCAGGTAAGATCCAGGCCCTGCCTAATGTTACATCGGTTGTATCGTCCGCCTCCATGGTTAGCAGCGGCTTAAGCTGTGGTCAACTAAGGTCGGCTTATGCTGCCGGTATCCTACCCGACCAGGCAAAAGCTGTAGTTGATAACAATATGGTTAATAGCGCTCTCAGGTTTAATGTTATAACCAACTCATCCATTGGCAGTGGCCAGTCTGAACAAGTACTACTAGCAGTCCGTAAATTGGCTCCAGGTGCTGGGGAGTGGGCGGTCGGCGGGCTTGAGGGCTATGCCTACGACACGGGGCTAGCTTACGCCGAGGGTATTCCGCGTGCCATTGCCATAATTATTGGCAGCATGATAGTACTCTTAACTATACTGTTAGCCTCCTTTGTCATACCAGTTCAAGCAGTTATAGCAAACGCTCTATCACTTGGTATATCGTTTGCGGTATTGGTCTGTATATTTCAGTTTGGCTGGTTTAAAAATCTAACGGGCTGGGCGACAGTGGACGGAATTGTTATGACACCACTAGTACTTATTGCCGCCATCGCTTTTGGCCTGGCTATGGATTACAGCGTGTTCTTATATAGCCGCATGTTTGAGGTGCACCAAAAAACGGATAATACCCTAGTTGCTATCAGGCAGGGGATTATAAAAACTGGGCCAATTATCACGGCCGCTGCCGCCATGGTGTTTGTGGTGGTGATTGCTTTCGCGTTTTCTAGCGTTGTTATTATGCAGATGATTGGTATAGGGCTAGGTGTGGCCGTGTTAGTCGATGCGTTTTTTGTGCGGCTTTTACTAGTCCCATCAATTATGGCTCTGATGGGTAAAATTAGTTGGTATGCTCCGCGCTGGGTGAAGCGGTTTCAGGTTCGACACGAGTAGTTGGCGGCATAACTGCTGGCTCAACTGGCGCCGCTGGTGCCGGCGCAACGGCACCTTTTAATAGCTCGTGGATAGCTGATATATCTTTACGGATAGCTATCATAGCTCGGTCGGCACGCATGCGCTGTACCATGCTAATGACATACATTATAAAGAACAAAATACCAATTACAGCTGATACTGTCGTAATAGTACTAAGCATATTTTGAACATTGGTTAGTCCTGGTATGTTTATGCCAGTAAAACCATTCTGTGCGTCGACTCCTATTTTTGATAGATCCATAATTTCCCCTCTACCTTACAATTGATAACCCATAATTTGCCGTATCCTCAATACTATGCATGTCTATAACGTGTTTATAGCCGGCCTTCTTTAATAAGTCCGCCGATTCTTTTGAGCGGTTGCTACTTTGGCTGTAAACAGCAACCCATGCATCTTTATTAACGGTCGGGAACTTGCCAGCTTGTAGGTCGGATAGTGGCCATAGTTCAGCGCTCGTTACATGGCTAGTGGCATATTCATCAGCTGTACGAGTGTCATATATAGTAGTTCCATCGGGTAGGCTTGTCATATCTGGTGGCTGGTTTTTGAAATAGACAAACACTAATGCGCCAGCAATAGCCACAACAATAAGGCCTATAACCCAAGGTTTCATATCAATTAGTATAGCATAGGGCTTGTACTATTAATGTAAATCATTTACAATAGTAGTAACAAAGATGATCATAAAAAGGAGCAAATTATGAGCGTAACGGCTATAACGACACGAAGTGAATTTGAGCAACTAGTATTACAAAGTAAAAAAACGGTTTTAGTAGATTTTTGGGCTGAGTGGTGCCCACCATGCCGGGCGATGGCGCCGATTTTAGAGCAGGTAGCCAAAGATAACCAAGCTAGCTTAGAGGTTATAAAAGTTGATATTGAGGCTAGTAAAGATAACGCGGAGCTCGCCAATGAACACGGCGTACAAGGAATACCAAATATGCTGGTATTTAAAGACAGAAAAGTGGTAGAAAACTTAGTAGGCATGCGCTCAGCTGCGGTCTTGCAATCTGAGCTAAAAAGTCATTTGAGCGAGTAGCACCCCTAGGCATTGCACTTATGTTATTATAGTAAATGATGACTAGAGAGGGAAATTAATGGATACTATGCACGCGCGGTTAGGTGAGCGGCCTGATGCTCATGATCAGAGGCGTGAGCAAGCTCCGGTGGCACCAGCAAGGAACGCTGAGCCCTCACCGCTAAAGCAAAAAAAACGCGCTCGGTTGCCTCGCTGGGCTTGGCTGGTGGCTGCCATCATTTGCTTAGCGGCTATAGTAATTGTCGGCATGCGACTATTCGCTGGCCCAGCTGACGGCATCGACCATGGCAAATACCAAGCAATATTTTTAGCTAATAGCTCTTCAGGCGTAGCAGTGTATTTTGGGAAGCTAGAGCGCTTACCAGACGGATATTATAAGCTGACAAATGTATACTTTTTGCCATCTGACCAAACAGCCGATAAAATCCAAAAAGATAATACATTAAAGTTGACGAAAATGACTACTCAGATTCACTCGCCTGACGATTCGATGGTGCTGCCGCGGGAACAAATTATGTATTATCAGAACATGCAAGACAGTAGTAAGATCGTGCAGTATATAAAACAGGATAGTCAGAAAAACTAACTCTGCCATGCCGCTTGCACCCGTTCGGAATCGCGCTAGAACGAGCCAGTCCAGCAAGTCGCGGTCAATGCGTAGAGCCTGGCTTATACTGGCTATAATTACCAGCTTAATACTTTTAATTGTTGGTTTATTCTTACTGTGGCTATGGCTTAATAAGCCGCAGGTGGCTGGCAATAAAGCCCTCGATGCTCCTTCGCAGCCACGGCAGCAGCTTACGACACATAAGCCACCAGCCAATACGCCAATTGGCTCTACTATTCAGTCGATTAGTTCGCCAATAGCCCCAGGCGGTAACGCGTCGCTTACTCTGCGTACCACTGAGAGTGCCGTATGTAATATCAAAGTGGTCCATTTAGACGATAAGATGAACGAGGTAGCGCGGGTGACTGACAGCGGGCTAGGTGACAAAAAGGCCGATGACTTTGGGGTAGTGATGTGGTCCTGGACTATGCCGGCAGGGGCCGCTATTGCCACATGGCATGCTGATATTACGTGCACTCGTGGCGATAAAAGTACCCGTAGTCTAGGTGATATTGTCGTAAAGAGATAGTACATAGCAGTTTGAGTAAGCGCTAACGCTTATGGTATTATATGGAGGAATTATGAGTTTAGAGACTAGATATCAGGCATCGCGCCACTTGAGCGAGCAGCCATCAGTTAACACTGGCGTTGATGACGATATATTCCCGGAACCAGCCTCCAGCCGCCGTAGTAAAAAGCTGAAGGGCCTTGGACGGTTATTAGTGCGTTATAAAAAATGGCTGATCTTGGCAGTCTTAATTCTAGCGGCTGGGCTTGTTTGGAGATTTGTTGCTCAGGCTAATGGAGATATTCCAGGTGTCAAAAAAGATTATTACCAAGCAGTATTTTTATCTGATGGAACCCAGTATGTGGGCAAGCTGACTAGCCTTGATGCCGAGCACTACAGGCTAACGGGTGCTTACTTTATTGCATCAAGCACAGCGCCGGTTGTTTCTGATAAGGGCTCCCAGCAAACCAATGGTCAGGTTGCATTAGTTAAGCTAGAGACAGGCCTACTTAGCGCTGAAAATGAGATGACTATACCTAAAGACAAAGTACTGTTTTACGAGAACCTCAAAAAAGATGGCCAAGCGGCCAAGCTGTTAGACGCTAATAAATAGTCCTATTGCAATGAATTTATATAGTCAGTCCACTGATGATCGTTTAATAACGAGTTAGAGGTTATCATAATGAGCAGCTGACCACTGGTGAATAGCAGTGACTGTTGACCCTTGATGGATGAGCCAATATAAATAGTTGTTCCGGCTGCCGTTAGGGTGCGTGTAGTATTATATTGTTTTGCAAGTTCAGCTAGTTGTCCTGCGGTGTCCTGCCCAAGGCTTTTTGGTAGAGTTTGCTCACTAACACGAATCGCCACACCATTTATTGTGTCAGTATAGACATAAAAATCAGTACCGCTTGGAGGTGTTAGATGGGACCAGCTGATGGGCTTACCGCTAGGCGTTAGGACCTTAAATGTTGGATTGCTTTGAGTGATTTGGTTATTTTGAGCAGGGGTATTATTTGCTTGTGGTGAGATTGGGCTTGCTGTTGTAGGCGACTGGCGGCTTTTTAAGAAGTATAAGCCTATGCCAGCTAGGATCGCTATAGACACTATGGCAGCTATTAGGCGCGGTCGATTTAGGGCACGCCTGCGCTTAATGGGTCGTAGCCGTTCGTAGGGTTGGCGCTGGCTAGTTGGTTGAGTGGTTAGTTGGGTGCGGCGAGAGGGTTGAAAATCCATATAGGTCCTTAATTACCATATAGTGGCGTGTCGTCTGGCATTTGCAGGCCGCCGGTGAAGGTGCGCCCGTGCATCAGGCGCTTAGAGGGATCGGCTGTGAATTGGAGGGTAAGATCAGTGATGGTTGGGCCGCGTGATACATCATCCGGGTAACCAAAGGCCTGTGAGCTATCGACCGTTACATTAAAGAAGAAGTAGCGCCCGCAGGGAACACTGGCTCCACTGCTGTCTTTAATGATATATGTACCTGGGTTACCAAGAGTGACATTACCAAAATTAGTTTCTTGCCCCCAAGTGGTCATGGTGGCGCATGGGTTGGCTGTTTGTTGATTGGTCATACTGCGGTATTTGAGTTGCCAGCGGGCTCCAATCGAGTTATCTAGGCCATTAAGTAGCCAATAGTTTGGAAAGACATCAGTGTCGGTATCTACCATAATTGAGTACTTGGCAACCTGTGGTTGCGATAGCAGTGTAGTTTGCTGGATGGTATTAGCTGCTGCCGGGTAGGACACTGTGCTACCACAGCCACCACCGAGTACGTACAGCTTACCATCATTGTAGGCCGCCGCTGCTCCGTAGCGTGACCCAGTGTAGCGCTGGTTGGTGGCACTCCAATCACCGACACCGGTCGGGTTGTTGCCACTATCAATAGTTGTGTTGGCACTGACTGGTGCAATTAAGGTACTAGGGTCACAGGTTGTAGCAGTGTTGCGGCCACCAACTAGGTAAATATAACCGTTGGCAGCGACAGCATCGGCATGGGCGATTGGTTTTGGCAGGTTTGTCGAGTAGGTCCAGTTTCCCACGCCGCCGGTCGTTGGGTCTATTTTTGAATATGCGACGTCACTTAGATAGTTGTAGCCGTCAAACCCACCGAAGTAATACAGGTTGTTGGCATAGGCAACTACAGCGGTACCAAAGCGGGCAACGGGGATGTTAGTGGAGGTAGCCCAGGCGCTCGTGATATCTCCACCAGAGTTTAGCTGTGGTGAAACGTACACATTTACGCAGGAGTATGTGCCGGAGCATCCCGGACCGGCGCCTACGCCACCGACGACGTATAAGCGGTTGTTCCAGGTGGCAAAACCGAAGTGGTGCCGCGGACTGGGGAGGCCATTGCTGGCGGCTGTCCAACTGCTGATGGTGCCGCCGCTCGGCGTCGTATAGTAGACGATGCTTTGAGGGTTGGCGCCGGAGTCTTGGCCACCGATGTAGTAGAGGCTCCCTCCGGCTGAGCCAAGCTTACCCCACCCGATGGCTAGGGGCAGTCCAGCTTGGTCAGTCCAAGCTCCAATGTTGCCGTTGGCATCGAGCGGAGCTGATGAGACGGTGTTGACCGCGCTATTACAGTCTGTAGTGCCCGTGCAGCCGCCAGCCATGTATATATAGCCGTTTAGCACGGTAGCACTCCCGCCGACCCGCTGCTGGTTAGTGGTGTATGTGTTGGCTGCGTTGGTATATCCAGCTGGTGTGCCGCTATCGTTATTATATACCTGGAATGTCTGAACGACATCGGTGCGAGCGGTACAACCACCTGGGCTCGACCCAGTTGTGCAGCCCCCTATAACATAGGCGTAGGAGTTAGAAACTGGAACGGTTAGGCCCCAGCGCTGGTTAATTTGAACGGCCGATACCACCCAGCCGCCCGATAAACTACCGTCACTAACATTGATCTTTATGAATTCGATATCAGCTAGTACGCCAGTAGCGGCTTCATAACCACCAACGGCGTACAAATAGCCGTTATAGCCAAATGCCGCTGAACGCCGCCGGCCAACCGCCATTTGATAGGGCGATTCGATCCAGGCCGAACCGCTTACGGCCACGATATTATTACTGTTATCAATTTTTGCGTACCGAGTAGTTTTAAGGTCGACTAGGTTTGGTGTGACGCCACCAATGAGGTAAACGTAGTTGGCGTATACTGTACCACTCATGATAGCGAGCCCTGGGTTGGCGCTGCCGGGCAGTGAACCGATCTGTAGTTGACCAGTCGTTGTGCAGCCGGCGATAGTACCAGCCGCTTGGATGCTGCATTTATAGACGCTTTGGCTATAGGTAGTACAGCCGGCGCCGGTGCTATTTAGGCAGCCGCCAAACAGGTATAGGTTACCTGGATTATTTGTAGCATCGAGCGGATTGGTCCGGGCGAATGCATATAGATATGAAACGTTATTGACGCCAAGGCTGGCTAAAGTTTGGCTCGACCAAGCGCCAAGACTACCATTTGCTTGGTTGATGGTAGCTCGGCTCAAGTTACCGATATTGCCGGCGCCATTGAGGCCGCCAACTAAGTAAACAGTCCCGTTAAATACAACAGGGCTAGCGGCTGCGACGCCAGTAGGAATCGGATTAGTTGTATTTACGCACCACATGCCACCCTGAATAGTCCATGGGGCAGGGCAGGTAGTGGGTTTAGTCATTGCCCCAGTAGATGAAATGGCAACGTAGGCCGTGTTACCTGAAGCTGTGGCCGAACAGGCGTTATCGACGCATCCGCCTATAATGTATAGATAGCCATTTGATATAAACGAAACAGGCAGCAGGTTGCCAACATAGGCCGTGCCAGGCATATTGCAGCTTGTGGGTGTGGCGCCGCTACATGGAGCAGTCCCATTAGGAGTAGTCTGGCCTACGGTTGAGGCGTCACCGTCTTGGTTTATAGTCCCGTAGGCGACAGCATTTGTCGTGTTGGTGCAAGCACCGTTAGTGGTATTTTGCGCCTTACATCCGCCAATCTGGTAGATTGTGCTTCGCCAGGCTAATAGGCTCTGGCCGGTACGCTGGTCGCTTAGAGTGCCGATGGGGTTCCAGCTATCAATACTGCCATCGGCATTAATACTAGCTACATCGGAATCTGTTAATACGGTTGTACAGTAGCCACTGGCGTTGACCGCACCGCAGCCACCAGCTGTATATAGGTATGCTCCCCAAACGGTTGTATAGGTGCCGCCGTTACTCATACGACCATTGGCCATACTAGTAGTCTGGACCCAGCTATTAAGGGTACCAGAGCTATTAATCTTGTTGTAATAAATACTTGATAGTGGTGCGCTTCCTACTGCACTACCACCGCCAACTATATATAGGCGGTCATTATAGGCAAATGCCGCATGGTTATATAAGTTGTAGGGGAGTACTGTTGAGGTCGCCCAGGTGCTTAGTTTACCGGTCGGTGTGATGTCGGCTATTTCGACAGTGTTCACAGTGGCACTAGCGGTTCGCCCGCCCAGTATATACATGCGGTTATTGTAGGTAACGGCAGCAAGACCAGACCTGGCACTTGATAGCCCAGTGTCGGTGTACCAGTATGACCAGGTTGTCTTATCGCTACTATTTGGGTTCCATAGTTGTGGTTCGCCATTGGCTCCAAGCTTTGCAATATATATGGTATTTTGCGGGGTACCAGCACTGTTTTGGCCGCCAACTACATATAAAAACCCGTTATAGGCTACCATACTAAAGTTAGTTAGGGCTTGAGGCAAGTTGTAGGCGGCATCGGTGCACCATCCGCTACAGGTACCGTTGCCTGGGTTTGGGCTTACTAAGCTGCCATCGTTGGTGCTTAGCTGCATCCAGTTTAGCGAGGCCGTAGCTGTTGTACCGCCTGCTCCATAGCTAATGGCCGCAATACCGTTACTACCAGGTGTTCCGGTGCCATTAATTGCTCCAGCCGTACCGCCCTGGCCAGCACCAACCCGGTCGGTATCTGCTGAGTTACCTGGTGTAGCGCCACTGCCAGCGTTAAGTGTTAGGCCGGGTCCATAGCTTGAACCGCCGCCGCCGCCACCACCACCAGCCGAGGTGCCAGAGCCGCCACCACCACCGCCACCGAACCAGCCACTTGCGCCACCACCGCCACCTGATCGGGTTGTTGAAGTCACACCGCCACCAGCACCACCGCCTACTAAGCCTCCAGCTGCTCCACTTCCATCAGTACTCTGTGTTGAACCGTCCGCGCCAAGTCCACCAGTTAACGACGCACCAGCCGTACCAGCATTTGTGCCGGTACCACCAGCGCCACCTGAACTAGCCGTGCCTGGGCTACCACCGCCATTAACAAGGGATGCATTACCGGCTATACCACTTGCGCCACCACCAGCGCCGCCAGCTCCACCTATGTGGGTCGAAGTTGACCGGCCTCCACCGCCACCGCCACCACCAGCTGCGACGGCTAAGGGTGTAGTGCCGCGATATATGCTTGTATAGGCTCCACCGCCACCTCCACCGCCTGAAGTGTTCCGGGTGCCGGCGGACCCTCCGCCGCCAACGTATATGTTCAATGTTTCGCCCGGCGTAACAGATATTGTACCTGTAGTTTCGCCACCACCACCTCCGGTTCCACCGGCTGCAGCTGAACCGCCGGCACCGCCGCCGCCTCCACCACCCCAGAGTTTGACAGTGATAGAAGTGATTCCATTTGGTACCGTGAAAGTGCTGGCGCCCTGAGAGGTGTAGACTTGACCGTTTTGGGATATGCCACCTGCCGAGTATAGGTATCCGCCGGCGATGGCAGTACCACCAGCCCAGTTGGACTGGGGCAATTGCACAGTAGGGTTCCAGCTATTATACCTGGCCCCTGTTGTAGGGCTCTTACGGATAAGTTTATCGGCTACATCAAAGTCGATGTTGGTTTCGTTATTTCCGTTCATAAACTGCTGGGCAGTTACAATGTAAATACTTGGATCGATGGATAACGGGTAGTTAGCCTGTTTAAGTCCACTGGCCTTAACGGTTAGCTTGGTTTTATCAAGCGCAAACTCGGCTTTAATATTTGTGGTTTGCTTGCCGGTTTCAATAACGGTTGGCTTAGGTATGACGAAAAGTAGTAAGTTTTTTTGAGCATTAGACCGAGCTTTTTCAAGCAAGGAAGCATCGGCATCGGTTGCTGTTGTGATGCTGCTCATGAACATCTGATTGCCATATATGCCAATACTACCATCGGCTTCTTTGCGGGCTTCGGTCCCGCTTGGCAACTTAAGGTCATAGGATAGCTCGTAAGTATCGCCGTCATTTTTTGTTAGAACAATATCTTCTTTTACACCTGTACCACTAGCGGTGTATACGAGCCAGCCATTATTATTACGGAATGGGTAGGTTACGCGGTTTTTATCCTGCTTGCCATCGGCTACAGCTATTTGAGGTGTCATAGTTAGGTCAATTTTGTAGTTTGGGTCAGTAACAGTAAGGCCCTTGCTGGCGCTGACTGGCAGGCTAGCCGATACAAGCGTTGCACCGGTCTGTTTGGTCTCACCAGTGCTGGCGGCTCCGTGGGCAAAGTTATAAACCTGGGCTTTATTATCAAAAACCAGGTCTTTGGCCAAAATGTCACTCGGGCTACTTAATATTCTTTCGGCAGAGCTTAATCTGTAATCGTGCGGCCCAAAGTAACAGTATAGCTGGTAACCGATTACCGTAAGGACAGTGACAATAACTGCAATAATACCAACCCTAAGGAGTGTTTTACGCGCTGGCATAGGGATAACAAAGTATCGTCGACCACTCTTAGTGGTTTTAATAAATCGACTGGACAGGGCTTGCCAATAGGCAATAAATCGCCGCCAAAGGCCGCCTAAGACCGGTCTTTTTTTATTAGATTTTTTTCTGTCCATACTCTATACCACCACACTGTGGCTCATCTGTTATTGTAGCATAACCAGTATATTAGGGACTACTTGTTGCTAAAGCTGAAGTTGAGGTTGCCTACGTAGGCGTTAGCGTTACGACTTACGGTCATGTCAATCTTGAACACAATACTGTTGCCGGGCGCAAAACCGCAGGTAGACGGGTCAGCTGCGCCACCGGCCGTAACGGTTTGCCAGCTGGTTTGTGTGCCAGTCGATACAGTACTAGAGCCACCGCATGGCGTCGTGCCGCTACCGGGTGCGTTTTTGAGGATACTATATTGTACGGTCGATGATGCGCCAGGCGTGCTGCCATTATCGGTCCTGGCCATGAGTGATGTTTGGCCAGATTTAAAGCTCTTAAATGAACTTGGCAGCTGGTATGTGACGTAAATACTGTAGGTTTGCGTGGTGGCCTGAGGACTGGTCCATTTGTAAAAGTTGTAGGTTTCATTGGTTCCACAGATAGCCGGGCCGTTGGTTGGATCATTGATATTTAGGTAGTCCGAGCAAAAATCGCTGGTCATTGTGCCAATACCAGTACCGTGCAGTACGGCATTAGTGTATTCCGGGCTAATCGTGATTATGTTATCTGGGCTTGAGCCACAAGCGCCCCAGCCATCGGCTTCGTAGCACTGAAGCTTACCAAGCGTAGTGTCGTAGTACATACTGCCAAGCAAGGCATCGTTATTGGCCGCGACTGGCGCACTAGCTCCGCGGTCAAGGGTAAATAAGGTAGTCGGGCCGCCGTTCACGCCACCGCCAACCTGGACATTTGGGGTGCTATTGCTACTTAGTGTCATACTTACGGTATCTATATTAAATGTACGAGCAGTGCCATCGGTTTGCGTGAAGAACAGGTATGGGGCGGTTACAGCGGTGGCGTCAGTTGTAATATAGCAGGTTATCTTTGTATAGTTTGTACCACTCATGGCGACAGTTTGTGTATTGTAGTCAGCGCAAGGTAAGTAGGTAACACCACCCGGTGTGTAGCCAATAGTAAGGTTGTTAAAGCTGCCACTGGTAATATTGGCGTAAGCTGTTACTCGGTAAAGAGTATTAGCTAGAGGGTTCATACTCAGTTTGTTTTTTGCACCCTGGTTAGTTCCTACTGTAACGACCTGGGCACTGTCGCTGGCGTCGTTACCACTTATGGTGCTCCTAGTAACAGTCGCACCGTTTACTGATCCCCAGTTAGTGTTAAAGTTTACACTATCATCAACCCCGCCATCGCTTGATAGGTTGTAGTCAGCTGCAATCGTGACGCTGAGGTTATCGATATAAAATGTGCGAGCAACGGCACTAGTTTGGCGGATGATGATGGCATTGCTGGCGGTGATGCCGCTAGCGGGAGCCGTGAAGGCACAGTTAACCTTAGTCCAAACACTAGTTGCGCTCGTAGCGGTTGTGGTGCAGGCTACGCTTGCAGCTGTGCCATCGACTGAATAGTACACGTTCATATCAGTAAAGGTGCCACTAGTTAGGCGTGTCGTAAAGCTGACGTTATAGTGCATGTTAGCGGTTAGGGCAGTAGATAGAGTGTCTTTTACACCAGCGTTAGCGGTAGCTGTTGTGGTGGCGCTAACTGAGCCCTGGCCAGTTGCAATATAGTTACCGGCCGTTGTGTAGCGGCTAATAGTGGTGCCGGTTAGGCCGGTCCAGGTGCTGGCCGGGAAGGTATTATCTGTTAACCCACCGCCACTACCGCCGACTTCGGCTCCAGCATCGGTTGCATACTCAGTTACGTTACCGTTCACCTGGAACAGCCCAGCGGCACTAGCTGTTTGGACGCTCAGTAAAGTACCATTAACTGGGTTGGCTGAGCTATCGCGGATAGTTATGCCATTTGTTGCAGGGGTTTTACTCACAACAAGTTCGGCGCCACCGGCGCTCTGCAGGGTATTATCATAGGCAGCCTGCAGGGTTGTTGAGCTGCTGGCGCCCGCCGCCGTCCAGGTGCTTCCGTTCCAGATCATTGTTGCTGTGGTATTTTTACGCATAGCAATTTGATTACCTTGTCCGCCGCCGTTTACTGATAGGGTAAAGTCCTTAGAGGTGCCACTGGCGGTTACATAGACTACCCGACCAGCCGTTGAGACGGTTGGGCCAGGCAAAGTAGCAGTTTTACCATCGGCGCTAAAGCCAACCAGTATAGCTGAGGTGTTGTCGACTGAAGTTTGGCTAATTGTACAGCTGGCTGCGACTGGGGCTCCGCTAGTAAAACAGTTTGGGTCAGCTATTGTGGTACTAAAGGTTGGAGTACTCATAACCACCAACCCCTGGGCGCCCGTACCGTTGCCAGCGCCACCGCTTAGGGTTAGGTTAGCGCCATTAGTATTGGCGGTGGTGGCATTACCGCCCTGAATTGATAATGTTTGGTTTTGAGCACTCTGAATAGTAGCGCCGCTAGCACCGGTGAAGGTTAGGGCGCTGCCTGTTAGTAGGTTCGCCCCGCTTATTTGGTAACCTGTTGTTGAGCTTATGGCTCCATAGGTAGTCAGGCCAGTCCCAGTGGTGGCACTGTTGCCAATAGTTACCCGGGAATTGGCCGTATCGACTGCAAGCACAGAGTTGGTACCGGCGCTGGTCTTAACGGTTAAGGCATTTATGGAATCGGTAGCTGGCTGTATAGTGACGCTGCCGGTGGAGCTAACGGCCAGCAGCGGGTTAGCGGTGGTGGTCGATTTCACTTGGAATATATCAGCGCTTTGGGCGGTAGTACCTGATATAACAGCACCAACGCTGGTGGCGCTAGCACTTTGTACAGATATATTAGCCGACTGCAGAGTTGTCGTATTTTGAATAAAACCAGCCGCTGTTAGGCCGCCAAGCATACCGGCATTCATGGCGTATGGGGTCGAGCTAAAACGCTTCATAGGCAGCATCTCACCGTCTAATGCACAACTGCCTATTGGGGTACAG
Source organism: Saccharimonas sp. (SeqCode) (assembly GCA_032229905.1). Classification (GTDB taxonomy): domain Bacteria; phylum Patescibacteriota; class Saccharimonadia; order Saccharimonadales; family Saccharimonadaceae; genus Saccharimonas. Next base: position 36,043 of record JAVTWQ010000015.1, on the reverse strand, counting down.
GTAGTATTGGTATTACCAATATTCATACTAAGCCAGAGAGTACTCTGGTTCCAATCAACTTGGGCTCCAAATGGGTTCACGGTGCCTAGCTCCACTGACATGTAGCCGTTTTTCACTGTTACTCCGTGGCCGCCAGCATTGGTCCAGTCCTCGGTCCATTTTAGAATACCCGGTGGAGACCCGGTTGTGTTACTGGCCGTTAAGCCATCGCCATCTTGGTAGATCTTAAATTGTACGTTGTAGTAGCCGTCAGGCACCACGGCGCCTTGGCTGTTAAGCAGGCGACCCTGAAAGTTTATGGTTGGGTTTGTGGCGGCGCTTGCCGGTATTGAGCCAGTTGTAATAAGGGCAAAAATAAACACACTTAAACTAAGTGTGTACTTAATAAATATCCCATAGATCCGTTTGCCACGAATAAACATGTTTGTTTTTGCTCTTTTTTTGTTTTTACCTTTTTACCCGATAGAAGGGGGAGTTCTCACACTGACTCTTCGTATCACCTACAAGCATAACCGATTTACGTCAATAAATCAAGCTTATTTTATAAAAAACTGTGGATAACTATGGAGTAAGGATCTGACCGTGAGCGGTTAGCTGGCGGCGCTCACGGCGCTCGCCTAGCCAAAAGCTAATGACCATGGCTACGGCCGAGGTATATAGGGGCCATAAGGCTAAAATCTGAGGAGTAACACTATTTTTGGTTTCAGTTGCAGTTACTGTATCGGGCTGGCCGTTTACAATAGCCGCCACTGTTAAAAAGGCAACGCGGCCCTGGCTATCGGTGGTTTGTAGGGCTATTTGGTAAATGCCGGCTTTGGCATATACGTGGGGCTGGCGGAACTCCTGGTTATCGGCCCGTGAGACTAAGTTATTTTTGGTGTCACCCCATAATATGTTAACGGCATAGGGTGGTATGCCGCCTAATATGTTTATAGGCACGGACATCTCTTGGCCCGGGAAAGTACCCCGGTAAACGGCGTCGGTTATTATTGTCATTGGGGCGGCGCCAGTATCAAATGACCGGATAGGGCCAGCAACGCTAGCTGTGAAGTCGAAGTATACTGTGCGCTTGTTCGAATCTGGCCCAGCTTGGTTTAGGGCGTCATATACCCTAGCTATAAAGGTGTTCGCACCGCTTAATAGATCCACACTAAGTGTAAACTTCCCTTTGTCGTCGCATATCGTAGAACCAGCAAATATATCATTACGGAAAATCTCAACTAGAGTATCAGCTGGACAGGTTCCGGATATTTCGATCGGTGACGATGTAAAATGATGGTCACTGTCTGGTACCGATATAACTGCCCCAGTGGTCGGTGGCTTACCGGGCATAGTACCGGTTATACCTATAGATCCGCCAGCCGGTAGCGGCCTAGTCCAGCTCAAGTCACCAGCGTGCGCTGTGTAAAAACTAAGTATTACGCCTACGCTAAATAAAAGTACAGCTAGCAGCACATAAGAGGTATTTTCGTGCGGTCGGCGCTTACCGGTGTGTGCGCGCTCACTTAATTTAAGCCATGTAGCCATAAGCATATTATAGCAGTTTTTTAGATTAGATATTATCGGCGCGAAGTACGAGCGCGACGGGTGATATTACGGCGATAGTTGCGTAGCAAGGCTCTAATTATAAAGAATATAAGGACAAGGCCAACGATAATTATGATTATTAGGCGGTAGGGTATTACCCAAAAATCGATTTTGTTAGTAATAGTTTGTTTGTTGTTACCGTAAGTTGTCGTAATAGTGGCGGTATATTTACCAAATAACATCGTAGTGCCAAGTGCGCTGCCATCAAGTGGAGCGGTAAATTTACGGATACTACCAGGTAGTACGTTGCGCTGCTCAAGGTTGATATTAACAGCGGCTACGTCACGGTTAAACATATCAGTAACCTTTACTTGCGAGACGGGTTGTTCGTGCACTGAACCAGCATTTTTTATACGAACTACAAAATCAACAGGTGTAGACTCAAATAAACCAGCAGGTGTATCCTTGCCTGGCTCGCTTACGTAAAATTGCTCAAGGTTCATGGATTCTTTGGCGTCGCCGTTAACCCTGATGAATACTAATGAGCCAAGGCTAGCCGATAGTGACACACCCTGCCCCTCTACGCCTGGGGGTGTTGCCGTAAAGCGGATAACGCCCCAGTAGCCGCCTGGAGCGGCGTTAGCGGGAACCTTTATAGTCACTGGCAACTTTTGTAGCTCTTTAGCTTTCATGTTAAGCTGCTGTAATGGTTGGACCCAGGCTTTGATAGAATAAGGGCTTGATTCAGCTTGGTCGACATCGATTTTAGGGTTGCCGTCTTCGCTCTGGGCCGAAAAATCATTAACCACGCCAGTTACAACGAGTGGCGATGATGATATATCACGTAGGTTGATTTGAGTATTGATAGTCGCGCCTGGATCAGTGGTGAAGGCGACCACTGGTGGGGCAATTTCTAGGGCTTGGCCGGCGTTATCGTTTACTGCAAAGAGTGATTGGGCTGGCACAAAAGCCACCGCTAAAACGGCGACTGTACTGATAGCGATGGTGGATAGTTTTTTCATAACGTAGGCTTAAAAGGTTGGAGTACAGATATACGTTAAGGTTGTTGTGTAGGTGCCTGCCATCTGGATACCTGACACGTCTACCATATAGCTTACGGTATATACCTGGCCATTGCTTGGGCCGGCGATACCGCCGTTAGCGCTATTTGCGACCGTATCTCCAGAAACAAATTTATAAGTGTTGGTGGTGTCATAGCCTGTTAATGGTTGGCCCTTTAAGGTATTGCCGTTAGATGAAGCAGTAATATTAGCGCTTCCGGCTACCGCGCCGTTTGATACTAGGTTCATTCCAAACTCACTTGTGCCGGTGCTTGGTGTTTTTGGGGCTGCTATAGCTGGTATGGTGCCGGTGCCACTGGAGAGAGTAGCGCCATTTACAGTTATTATATAGCCATTGCCGGCGTTAGTGCTGGCGGCCATTTGTGAAGTTGCATAAGATGAGGCCGAAGGCGAGAATAGGGTGGTAAAGTTGACAGTACCGGTAGTAACCGTTGCACAATCCGCTGTTACAGTTATGCCTGTACAGAACTGTAGGCTTTCTGGCATGTACCCTTGCAGCTGGATAGCGTTGGCGGTAGCAGCGGCGACCGAACCGGTATCGGTAGCGGCCCCAGTGGCGTCTATAGTAGCAAAAGTAGAGATACGTACGTAAAAGGTACCGACTGTACTAGGGTTCTTGATGTTATTCAGGGTGTAAGAAACAATTTGTGGGCCAGTGATACTAGCTGCTGTGCGGGTAATGACTACGTTGTTAACAGCTGTAGAGGCAGACCGTATGCTAAAGCCAGTCGCGCCGCTCTCAGCACCATAGGTAACACCTGTTGCATCCATACCGGTTGGGGCGACGCAGGCGGTCTGGACTGGAGTGGTACAGTACTGAAATTGGATTGACCCAACTGTGCCAGTGGTTGGCAATGTAAAGGTAAATTTATGGTTAGGGTTGCTGCCTACTATATAAGCTGAAGTGCCACTAGGTGTTGAGCCACCGGTTTTTCCATCGGTACTGCTTAGAAGAGTCAGGGAGCGCACAGATATCTGGGCTGCATCAGCGGTCATACTCCTTAGTATGCTTAGCGTAGTCGCGCTCAATAGCAGTGTTACTAGGAGAAGACTCCTTACCCTGATGTTTCTCATATATAAAGAGTGTAGCATAAGCGTAAAACCCCCGTCAATAAATTGCGGGGGTTTTGGGGTAAACTAATGTTTAGTAAGTTGGAGTACAGATATAGGTAAGAGTTGTGCTGTAGTCGCCGGCAGGCTGGCTACCTGGTACGTTAGCGATATAGCTTACCGTATAGATCTGACCATCAGTTGCAAGCGTGGTGCCCGGGCCACCGGCCGTATAGCCACTGTCGGCTACCACATCGCCACTTACAAACTTAAACTTGTTAATCGTGTTGTAGCCTGTGAATGGCTCACCGCGTAGGCTCGAGGCGGTTGAGTCAACTGAGCCTGGGGATATCTCAGCGCCAGTGGCGGCCGGGAAATAGGTAGTGTCGTTGGCCTTAAGGTTGAGGCCGAATTGGCTAGCCCCGGTAACTGGGAAGCCGGCTGATGCCATTGCGGCCACAGAGTTGGTTGTACCAGACATCAGCGTGGTGCCATGGACAGTTATAGCGTAGCCATTACTTGCGTTGGTGCTAGCAGCCATTTGCGAGGTAGAGGTAGCGGTTGTGGTTGGGTCAAATAGCTGGTTGAACTTTATTTGCCCTGATGTAGCGCTGGCGCAGTCGGGGATGGTAGTTGGTACAGCCGGGGTTTGAGTAGTATCCATTTTAAAGTTTACGGCTGCACCGGTACAGAATACGAGTGATTCAGGCATCGTACCAGTTAGGTAGATAGGTGCTGCTGTACTGGCCGTAACGGTACCCTTATCAATTGGTGTGCCGCTTGCATCTAACGAGGCGTAGCTAGAAATACGTACGTAAAAGGTGTAGTTTGGTTCATCAGTGACAGCATCGGCCTTTTTAGCTTGAGGGTTTTTGACGCTAGAAAGCTGGAACGTCGCTGTAGTATTAGCACTAATTGCGATAGGTGTGGCACCGTGAGTCAAGATAACAGAGTTGGTCGTTTTTGTACCTACGCTCATACCGTTAATGCCGGTTGCGCTGGTTAGGGTGGCGCCACTTGCGTCCATGCTAGGTGGGGCCTGGCAGGTGGCCGTACCAACATCGGCTGCCGTAGTACAGTACTCAAACTTAACGGAGCCAACATTACCAGCCGTAGGCAAAGTAAAGGTAAACAGGTGATTAACCACAACACCTGGTGCCGAGCCGCCATTTAGGCCGTTGGCCTGCAAGGTTAAGCTACGCGTTGTTATTTGCCCGATCGCATAAGCGGGGCTTTGTAATAATGTCTGCAGCGCAACTGCGCCAATGAGTGTGAACACGCCAATCAGGCGTAAAAAGTGTGGTGTTTTGTTTTGTATTTTCATGGTGGCTTTTGTTTATTTTTTGTTAGCTTGTAAGGTGATAATAGCACAAGCGAGATGGCTTCGTCAACACCATTATGGGGCTAAATCCTTTAGTTATCCACAGCCTAATAAGTGCCGGTTACAATGAGCGTTTGGTTGGCTAGGTAGCTGCCACCGGCCGTTAGTGGACTAACGTTAATAACGTAGCTAATTGTGTAGTTTGTGACACCTGAGCTCTTAGGGGCTTGGGCAATAACTTCACCGCTTACGTAGCGGAATTTATTAGCTGTAGAGTAGTTTGGCATTACTGAACCATATCCAAACTGGCCGTTATCAGGGTTAGCACCAAACGATATAGGCGCGGTATTGGCTACTAGGTTAATACCAAACTGTTCAACGCCTATTTGGGGCGTGGCGGCTACATCCATTGCGGCGATTGAATGTGTACCGGTTGTTGGGGTTGGGCCGGTTAGCTGCACGGTGTAGCCATAAGTTGTGTAGTTACTAACGCTAAAACTGCTGTTACCAGTAAGGGTTTGGCTGGGCGTAAGTTGGCCAAACTGAATGGCGCTAGAATTAACGCTGAACGATAGGGTAGGGTCGCGCTGAGTTTTAGTACCAGAATCGACCTGAAAGTTAGTAGAGCTACTATTGCCTACTGTCACATCACCAGTGCTGCTACTAGCTGAATAGTTGCTACTACTTGCCCCATATAATCCACCGGTGCCAATGGAGCTTTCGTTGAACTGGAAATTACTAGATTTTGGGTCCACCGCCCCGGCAATAGGCGACACTAATAAGCTGCCCATAGTTAGGGCGCCTACTAACACAAATATTAGCCCAGTCACACGTGCCATACTGCTATTGTTTATGAACTTGCTGGAATTTGCAAGTTGATGTATAGTAAACCTAAACTTAAGTAATATAAACATGGATACAACAAACGGACCAAAACCAGAGGCGTTGACTACCCAAGGAGAGGGCGGCAGCCTGGCTGATGCTTATGCCACCAACTCTCAGCCGGCCGGGCCAATTAAAAGCATTAAACGCGGTAGCTACAAGCCAAGCCATAAGGCCACCTTTATTGGCCTAGCTGTTATTGGCGTGATATTAGCTATCAATGTAACAGTTGTGAGTTTTATAATGCGTAGCCCAAGTAGCGCGGCTGAACAAGCCAAAAGTGAGGTAACGCTCAGCAGTGATACCTTAAATAGCCTTGGTGTAAATAAAACAGCCGTGGGTAACGAGGGCGCTAAACTGACCGTGGGGCCCGATAGCACTTTTAACGGCACTATTACGGTTGCAAAAGATGCTAATTTTGGCGGCGCTTTGCAAATAAACGGTAAGCTTACAGCCGGCGATACAGCCTTTGCTAAGCTACAGGGTGGCGACACTTCGCTTAGCAAGCTCACGGTGAATAGTGATATATCGGCCGATAGCTTATTGTTGCGTAAAGATTTAACCGTTCCTGGCACCACCCGCCTTAACGGGGCTGTTACCATAGCGCAGCTTTTGACGGTCAACAACAATGTTAATATTACCGGTAGCCTAGCGGTCGGTGGCAGTTTGAGTGTACATAACTTTCAGGCCAGCAGCCTAACTAGCGATACTACCTTAACCATTGGCGGACACGTCGTTACCCGTGGCGGCACCCCTGGCGTTAGTGGCGGCAATGGGCTAGGGCAGAGCGGTACGGCTACTTTGAGCGGCAGTGATACCAGTGGTGGCATCAGCTTAGGAGTTGGTGTTGGTAGTAGTGGCGGCTTACTATGCAGCGTAACATTCAGCATGAAATATGCTGGCACTCCGCATGTGGTAGTAACGCCAGTTGGCCGCAATATGAACTTATATATCAATCGCAGCGCCGATGGGTTCCAGGTGTACGCAGATGGCGCCGTACCAGCCGGCGGCTACGCTATTGATTATATTGTGATGCAGTAAGGCGCTGTCGCTTATAAGAAGGAACCAGGGATTCCTTCTCATCGCGCCGAGAATATGATGCCCATATTCTCGGGCTGCTCATCTTCCTCTAGAGGTAAAAATAAAACGGAAGTAAATTCCGATTTAATTTTTGATTACATAATAAGCAACAACAAATAGATACTTATATGTCAAATATTTACGAATAACAACACTTCGTTATCGCGTACGGTTACGATGCCGTTGTGGGCGTCTATTGTAACTGGTTCGGCGCCCGGGATATCGATTGTAATGGCGCTTGGCCGGAGCATGCTAAAAAAGTCGGCGTGCCCGGGTAAAATATCAAATGGCCCAACCCGGTTCAAGGCACTTACGGCGCTAGCTGGCCCGTCGTAATATAGCTCAAACGGCGCCCGAGCGATTACGTGGAGGTCAGGCGGCGCTTCGCTCATAGTCGTCCTCTAGACGAGAATGATGAATGATGAATGATGAATGGAGCGGGGCTATTTAACTTATTCACCATTCTTCTTTTCCTCATTCACTGGCGTAGCGCCGGCTGGCTCTTCAGTTGTCTTTTCGGTTTCAGCTGGTTTTTCGTCGCTACTTTCCTCGGTGCCATTTAAAATCGCTTCAATCCCACTTAGGGTTTGTTCAAGCGTAAAATACTCGCCTGGGTGGCCGCTAAACTTTTCAGCCACTGCAAAATCTTGGCTAAAGAACTGGATAAGTTTTTGGGCATCCTTATAGTCTTTGCGGTCGGCTGGTGAAAGCTCGTTTTCGCCCACAATGGCGATAATATTTTTAAGGCTGTCGTACTTTTGCATGACCGATTGCACCTTTTCGGCCAGGTGGTAGTGCCGCTCACCTACGATATCGGGCGTAAGTAGGGAACTGGTGGTTTTGAGTAGGTTAACGGCCGGGCGGATACCTTGCTCGGCGATAGAACGGTCTAGCACCAATACGCTATCGAGCTGCTGGCTAATAGCCTGCACGGCTGGGTCAGATAAATCATCGGCCGGCACGTAAATAGCCTGCACGCTTGTAATGGTGCCGTGTTCAGTGCTGCTTAGCCTATCTTGTAAGCGGCGTAGGTCGCTAAATACCATAGGGCTGTAGCCACCTTCGCTTGGGATTAGGCCTAGGTTGGTCGACATTTCGGTCATTGCCTGAACGTGGCGGTAAATATTATCTACGAAAAACAGTATGTCTTTGCCTTCTTCGTCCCTAAAGTATTCTGCAGCTGTAGCGGCGGCTGGGGCCACCATTGAACGGATGGCGGGCGTCGCGTCCATTTGCCCAAAGAACATCACGGTATCCTTTAATACATCGGTATCACGCAGGGTCTCATATAGTTCGTTACCTTCGCGGATACGTTCACCAACACCACAGTAAATGGATAGCGATTTACTTTCCTCACCCTCTTTTACTTGGGTGACGTTGTGGATCATCTCCATGGTAAGCACGGTTTTGCCCACACCAGCACCGCCAATAACGCCGATTTTACGGCCTTTTACGAACGGTGTTAAAAAGTCGATTACTTTAAGGCCGGTTTCTAGCAGCTCGAGGTTTTTGCTACTGCGGTAGCTTGTAGTGTTTTGCGGTACGGTGATAGGCCGGCGGTTTTCTAGCACTGGGGCGGCTTTATCGAGTGGCTCACCCAGGGCATTGAATACCCGGCCTTTGGTGGCTGGGCCAACCGGTACCGTGACTTTTTGGTGGGTTCGGACTAGCTTTTGGCCGCACTGAACCACTGTATTATTATTCAGGTTCAAACAAACAGCCCTATCGCCCCTAAAAAAGTTCACTTCTATAAAGGCTTCGGGGTACTCGGGTATAGATAGCAACTCTTTAATCTCGGGCTTTGTGCCAAGTATTTGCACTTCCACCGTAAGGCCGCGCAGGCTAACAATTACACCGACATATTCGTTATTTGGGGTTTGTAATTGTTCCATTAGGCTTGCTCCCTGGCGTTACGCTCGCGGCGTTTCTTTTTAATGCCAACTAGTACTTCACGGAGGCGGCGGTCGCCTTCGGCCCGCTTGCTACGGTGGAATTCTAGGCGGTAGTCGGCTGCCATGTCGCTAGCACGTTTTTCGGCTGTAGTCATGGCATTAAACCGGCTGGCGGCTTGGGCCAGGCCAGATTGTAAAATAGTTTGTGATAACGCCAGGCTCATCATAGTCGCCTCCATTTGGCTAGCAATTTCGTTAAGGCTTGGTTCAAAAATCGTATCAGCATCAGTCATCACGCCTTCTTCGGCCTCCTCGCCCATACTTTTCATATTCATAACAAGGTCCATGCTGCGGATCTCTTGTTGGCCTAGGCTTAAATATTCTTCGTAGTACACGATAATTTTTGAATAGTCGATAATAGCCTCTATGACAGGTTCAACATTAACATAGGTATCGCTTTCGGGCACCTGGAAAAACCTAATATATGGGATATTACGCTGGCTTAGCTGGCTGGCGCCGTGGCTGCCGAGTACCACTATATCAGTATCGGCTGGGTTATAATTTTGCTGCATGTTTTCGATTAGGCGCATATCTAGGTCGCCGCTTAGGCCGGCTTCGGCGCTAATAAGTACTAGCACCTTGCGGCCATTGCCATTACTATCACGGGACGTTATGCGGGTGCGCGGGTCGACCCGTATAGAGGTGTAGCGTTCCCATAGCAGGTTAAAGAACTCTTGGCTTAGTTGGGCCTTGCCCTTAACTTTGGCGACTTGGGTGCTGGCCAGGCTTTCAAACACGTTAGTGAGGTTGCCGAGTGTGGTTACGCCGGCAATATCTTTTTCGATTATATTTGGGCGTCTCATTTTTTCTTACCCTTTTTGTCGTCTTTTGCTGGCTCTTCTGGGGCTGGTGCTTCGGCTGGTTTGGCTACGGCCGGTTCAGCGCTAAATTGTTTAAATAGCTCATCTTCGATACGGTCATAATCGGCTTCCTCACGGGCTTCAGTCGCGGTAGTTTTCACAGCTTTTTTGAGGCCAGCGACATCAATGCTGCGGTCATCGGGGCTATGCATGATAACCTCTAGCATGAGCTGCTGTTCGGCCAGGCTATGGAGCTCTTCCGGGGGCTGCTGCAGGGCGGCATATAGGTGCTTGCCACGGGCCAAATCGGTCCGGGTTTCCATGCTTAGCTGACTACTAAAGTGGCTAAACTCATCGGCCTGGCGGTATTTAGCTAGGGCCTTAAATAGGGCACTACTGAGTTGTTTTTGGCGCTTATTTTGGGCTTGTCCTCCCACACGCGAAACCGATAGACCAGAGTTAACGGCAGGGCGTACACCTTTACGGAAATAGTTTAGGTCAAAGATAATCTGTCCATCAGTAATGGACATGATGTTAGTTGGTAGGTAGGCCGTAATATCGTCATTAGGTGTTAGCACCACCGGTAGGCTGCTGAGGGTTTTGCCGTTAGTTAGTAGCTTGCCGGCTCGCTCTAGTAGGCTAGAGTGGGTATAAAATATGTCTCCCGGGTAGCTGTCGCGGCCTGGATCCACCTCTTGTAAGAGCGATAGCTGTCGGTAAGCTTCGGCGTGGCTGCTTAAATCGTCATACATAATAATAACATCACGGCCACCGGTGCCGGCTTCGCCCTCGCCGTACCATAAAGCCTCGGCCATCGAACAGGCTGCATAGGGGGCAATATAGCTCATAGTAAGCGAATCGAATATATTAGCTAGCACTACAATAGTATTTTTTATGGCGCCACTGTCCCTTAGGCCGCTTAGTAGGCGCTCAATATCAACTTTACGCTTACCAATCAGTACAAACACGGCGATTTTATCACTACCTTGTTGGTTAGCAATAAGTTGGCTTAAAAAGGTGCTCTTACCGCTTTTACTGTCGCCAAGTATGGCGATACGCTGGCCTAGTACAATTGGGAAAAAGCTATCAACCGCCGGCACGCCGCTAACTAGCTGCTCGTCGAGCATCTTGCGGTCCATAATGCCTGGTGCAGGGGTAAAAATACCGCTAGTTCTAGTGGTCGCAACCGATGGCCCGCCATCGAGCGGTTCGCCCATTGGGTTGACCACTCGGCCAACTAGTTCTGGCCCAACTGGTACCTGGAGCTGATTGCTCTGTACTACTACCAGAGTACCAAGGGCTACGTTTTCACTATCGATATTATAAAGAAGCACGCGGTCGCCGTGGGCCTCGCGCACTAAGGCTCGCTGGCCATCTTCAAATAGCACTTGGGCACCAAGCCGGACACCTTCTAGGCCTTTAACCTCTACGATAAATCGGTTCACGGCCACTACTTCGCCGGTCAGGTTTTCAGCCTCTACTAGCTGCTGGAACACTGGGTTTTCAAACATGGCTTAGTACCTCAGTAAAAGCTCGCCCGTTATCCATTAGCTTACGGTGCAAGCTCCAGTCGTAAATATGGCTGCCGGCCCTAACTACCATGCCGCCAAGCAGGGTGCGGTTGAACTTAAAGGTAACCAGAACGTTACCAGATATGTTTTGGCGGCACCAAGCTACCAAGTGTTCTTTAACATGTTGCGGGGCGGCGCCGGCTAGGGTGATAGTTATGCTGGGGGCACTCTTAGCGATACGCTCTAGGGCTTCAATAAGCTGGCGGTAGGAATCGGCTGTGGCACCTTTACTGGTGCCCCAGGCGCTGATTAGTTCGGTGGCAGCGGGGGAGAGTTCCGGGGAAGTGCCAAGGGGCTTTTTACTGCCGGTCTTTTGCTTAATGGTTTCGTGGGTGGCCCAGGCCACGTAATCTTGCACCTCGCGGATAACCATAGTCAAATCTTGAGCGCTAACAATACTTGAGGGGAGGTTAGATGCCATTGTTGACCTCTCTTATCAGCTCATCTTTATGCTTTTCAAGCTCGGCCAGCAGGTATGGCTCCTGGGCGCCTAGGTCGGCGTTATACTGCAGGGTTACAGATAGGAACGAAGTAACAGCATCAGCTAGCTTGGTATCAATCCGTTCCATATAGGCCTTTTTAACAGCCATTACTTCATCTTCAGCTTGCTTTTCGAGGGCGGTTTGGCGCTCTAAGAACTTTTGCTCCATTAGCTTTTGGCGCTCCAAGATTAGGCCTTCAAGCTCAGCCTGGTGGCGTTCAATATCAGTTTGGGCCTGGCTGCGAGTTAACTCGGCTTTGCTGCGGAGCTCTTTTAGGGTCTCTTTATAGCGGTCCATTTCTTCACCTAAAATATCGCCACTAAGCTGGGTTAGCTGGTCATTAATTTTACCAGTCGTTTTATTTAGATCACCCTTAAAACCTTGGATAGATTTATCGAGTACCTCTTGGTAGTCGGTCTCGGCAACGCGCAGTAGGCGCTCTTTTACGGCCATAGGTAAGTGGACGCCGCCATGCGGGTCAGTGGGGTCAGGGTTAAAATCGCGTGGGTGAAAGTGCAGCCACAGGTGCTCTATGGCGAGGGCGAGTACAGCGCCGAGTATAAGTATGTTCAGGCCTAGGAATATTTGCATGGAGTCCATATTATAGCCTCGTTAACACCAAATAAATTGATATGGTTGCGACCGCTAATATGCCAATCACTAGGGCCGATAGCTGGATAACGTCGCGGTAAATAGCACTCTGGCTCATGGGGTTACGGCCCACGCTTATTATGCTGTGGCGGATCATGCTAAATATGATACTCATAACTACAATGGCCGTTACAACAAAAATTGCCCCGCTGATAATAATCGGTACAGGCTGAACTTGCTTACCGGCTAAAGTGTTGGCGATGTTCTGAAAGGCAATCGGCACAACCGATTTATCTGGTTCTTTAAAAAAGTAAGCCACGTTAATTAGTACCGGCACCTCACCTAGGGTTACTTTTTGATCATTGCCGTTAGCATCTTTTATAACCTGTTCTTTTTTGTTAGCCATATCACCCTGGGCGATACCAACTACACGGACGTTGCCGTTGGCTAACATACCAAGGCCGCTCAAAGGGCTGGCTGTGATATGGTCGCCACGTTTGATATCGCCATTTAGGTTGCTTACTAGCACCGGCAAGGTACCGCTAGTTGCCACCTGGACCTGGCCGTTATTGCCAGTTGAGACCGATAAAAGCGAGCTATCGGGGTTAATCACTACGCCAAGTAAGTTATCGACACTAGCGACGAGCGATGGTGCCACTTGGGTTTGGCTATCTTTTAGCTGGCTCACTAGCGAACCAACCGGTATAACGCTACTAGCTTGGTAGCTTTCGGAAATAGTAGTAAGGGCCAGGGCTAGAGGGGCTATGGCGTAAGTAAATATACTGCTAATAAGCAGGACTACTGGCAGCGCGGATCGTATAAAGCGTTTTGTTCCCATCCCTTTAGCCTAAGTATAGCAAAAATGCTTATGCCAAACCAGGGGCGAGCGTGGTAGAATAACAGTAGTATGAATAAGGCACAAGGTGGTTTTACGGTACTAGAGGCCATTGTGGTGGCGGTTTGCGTTATGATTTTGGTCGTTATCGCTGTCGCAATCTTTTCTAAAGCATGATAGCAGCTAGTTTACTCAAAAAATACCCAATCATTAGCGACCAGGTTGATGAGCGTGAGCTAGGCGTAGTGCTGGCAGAACTTGAGAATTTGCTCCAAACAGGCACTCCGGGTAGCATTGTTGAATTTGGCTGTTACACTGGGTCAACCAGTTTGTTTATTGCTCGGCTTTTGACTAGCTATAACAGTATTAGTGCCTACCATGTGTTTGACTCATTTATGGGCTTACCGGCTAAGACCAGCCAAGATAGCTCTGCCGCAGGCGAGCAGTTTAAGGCTGGTGAACTTTTTGCTACTAAAAAGCAGTTTATAACCAACTTTAAAAAGGCCGGGCTGCCGCTGCCAATTATCCATAAAGGCTGGTTTAGCGAGGTGCCGGCTAGTGATATACCAAGTGAAATAATGTTCGCGTTTTTAGATGGCGATTATTACCAATCGATTAATGATTCATTTAGGCTGATTACACCAAACTTAGCTAAAAACTTCATTATTATTGTGGATGATTATACAAGCGCGGCCTTGCCCGGTGCCGCTAAAGCGACCGATGAATGGGTGAGCCGCCACGCCTGCAAAATACGCACCCAGGCAAGCTTAGCTATTATTCAAGTTAGATAACCTGATCCTAAAAACCTCCCGTTCACCATACCGTTACGCGCCGGCTCACTCTTTGCTCCTGGCAGGAGTGAGCCATAGCTACACTTCGCTTTTAGTATGGTTCAGGGAGGTTTTGAGGCTCAGGTTAGTAATTAACGGGTTACAAACGTAAGGGCTTTGCCAGGTTTGCCAGCGCGGCCGGTGCGGCCAATGCGGTGCACGTAATCTTCGTACTGCTTTGGTGGGTCAAAGTTTATCACGTGGCTTACATCTGGGATATCTAGGCCACGGGCAGCGACATCGGTCGCAACCATTACTTTAACGGCATCGGTTTTAAAGGCCTTTAGGGCGCGTTCGCGCTGGCTTTGGCTTTTATTGCCGTGGATAGCAACAGATGGTGAATCGCCTTTTGATAGGCGGTCGCTTAGGCGCTGGGCCCCAAACTTGGTATCACAAAATACGATAACTTTTTCAAACTCGTCTTGGCGTAGCATGTCTTCGAGTAGCTCAACTTTATGCAGCTTATCGCGGGCTTCGACTACATCTTGGTCGATATGGTCGGCGGTTTCACCGCGGCGAACCGATATTGTAACTGGGTCGGTCATAAACTCATCCATGATAGTCTTAACTTCAAGCGTCATAGTGGCGCTAAAGCACATGGTTTGGCGCGGGGTAGGGATAAGGCTAGCCACAAACTTGATATCACGCACAAAGCCCATATCTAGCATGCGGTCGGCCTCATCTAACACAAAGGTATTAACTGAGCTTAGGCTAATAGCCCGGCGCTCTAGTAGGTCCTTTAGGCGGCCCGGGGTAGCTATGACAATGTGTGGGTTACGCTGTAAATCGCGGATTTGGCGGCCAATATTGGCGCCGCCCACGCAAATAGCGCTATATAGTTTTTGCCCAGCCGAAAAGCGCTTAAACTCATCGTCAATTTGCTGAGAAAGCTCGCGGGTAGGCGACAGAATCAGCACACTACCGCGCATTGGGTTTTTGCTAAGCTTTTCGATAATTGGCAGCAAAAAGGCAGCTGTTTTACCAGTGCCGGTATTGGCTAGTCCAATAACATCGCGGCCCTCTAGGGCTGGGGCAATGGCTTGGTCCTGGATAGCGCTTGGGCTAGTAAAACCAAGGTAGGCTAGGGTTTGCTGGGTCTTTGGGTTTAAGTCAAAGTCACTAAAGCTATTAGTTGGTTCATACGGCGCCTCTGGGGCACGTTCAACCGCCCGGTTAATAAACCGGCTCTTATTAATAGCGGCAGCTTGCTTTGGCCCGCGCCTTTGCTGGTTGCGTGGTGGGTTAGTGGAAGTAGGGCGGTTGCCGCCGTAGCTGCTACCTTGCCCACTACTGTAACGGCGCCGAGCGCCGTAGCGTTTATTGTTTTGCATAAAAAAATACCTTTCCGTATGCTCATTTATTGATGAACAGCGTGATTAGGTATCAAGTATTCATCCAGTAGATCTGGCTACTATTTACATTATAGCAAAGGTAAGCATAAATGTCAAGCCGTATGGGGGAGCTAAGGGCCGGTAGCATAAGCCTAAGGCCAGGGCATGCTGGTGTTAAGCAGGTGATTGATGAGTATTATTGGGCTAAATAGCTAAGTTAATTAACAGAACCATTGACAATATATAGTACCTTGTATAGCATAGAACTATAGCTAACATAATAGCGTTTCAAACTAAAGGAATAAATTACTAATTATGAAACCCGCCGAAGACTACGCCGAATCCCTTGCTACCCAGCTACGCAAAGGTTTTTTGGCATATTGCGTACTGCGCGTGTGTTCGCACCGGCCTGTATACACCAGCGATATTATAAAAAAGTTGCGTAGAGCTGATTTAGTTGTGGTTGAAGGTACTATTTATCCACTATTAAGCCGGCTACAAAAAGATGGCTTACTGCAGCATGAGTGGCAGGAAAGTGAACAAGGCCCACCGCGCAAGTATTACAAAATTACAGAATATGGCCAGCAGGTGGCTGATTACATGGAACAGAATATTAAGGCATTAACACTAACTCTAGAAAAGCTATAAGGAAAAGCCATGAAAGAAATTACCAGAATAAACCTTGCTTCCCTACCGTATAACGTAGAAATAGAAGCTAAAAAAGAGCTCGAAAAATACTGCGCGGCAATTGAACATAGCTTAGGGGCCGATGACGATGCAATGCGTGAGATTGAGGCCCGCATGGTGGAGCTATTGGCCGAGCGTGGCGTAACTGGAGAAAAAGTAATTAGCTCACAAGATGTAGCGGCCATAAAGGCCCAGCTGGGTGAGGCTAAGGACTTTGCAGGTGAGGATGATAGCGAGTCAGCTGATAGCACTAGCGACAGCTCGACCAAGCGCTTAATGCGGGATACTAATAATGGTGTACTTGGTGGAGTTTGTGCTGGTGTGGCGGCTTATTTAGGCGTAGATACAGTATTGGTGCGGGTAGTTGCGGCTGCCTTGCTAGTGGCGACATTTGGAGTGGCCGTACCGGTCTATTTACTTATGTGGCTGATTATACCGCCCGCCAGGACAGCGGCCGATCGCTTAGCTATGGCTGGTAAGCCGGTAACACTTGCCACCATTAAGGACGAAGCCGTTTCACAATCGGTGGATAATGAGCCTTCACTCGTAACGTTTTTACGTTACATGCTAGCAGGGCTACTACTTATGGGTGTGCTTGGAATACTAATTACCATGGCCTACGGGACCTACCAGTTGATTCCACGCGTATTTGCCCAGCCAACTAGCGTGATCGCGTTAGTAGTTATCACGGCGTTATCGGGCGTTGCGCTTGTTGTCTTGCTGAGCTTGCTGGCTTTTGCACTCATAAATAAACGGTTTACTCAAAAAATGGGTATTGCACTAATTACCATACTACTTGTAGGCATTAGCTGCCTTGGTGTTGGCATGTTTGGTTTGCACTACTATAGCGATAATAGATATAGTGTCGCTGATAGCCATATTATAAATCGCGACCTAAATGATTTATCGGCCCTTGTCGGGGCAAAGCAACTAATAGTCGATATTGGCGATGCACACCTAGTATATAGCGGATCTGAAACAGTGGCGGTTGCTGGCCATCTCCAATACGATGATCGTAATAGCTCAGCTATGGCTGGTGTGACATTAACTCGCAGTGGCGATACGGTTACTCTTACGGCTAGGTCGCAGGCATCGGGCTGCTCGGATGCCTTAAACGCCTGTTCTATGACCTATATAACTATTAGCGGCCCATTGCTTAATACAATAACAGCGAAGCAGGGTATCGTGTACTATGACAGTGTTAGTCAAGAAACCATTAACCTAAATGCAACGGGGCTTAACACTTCAGTTGGTGCGGCAACTTCCCCAGCAGTGGGCAGTGTCAAGTTTACGGCCTCAGATGGTGCCGCTGTGGATTTGACGCAGTTAAACCCAAATACTCGGGCGGAGGGTTCGCTGCATGATATCTCAAGGCTAATAGTAGATAGGGTAAAAGACTTATCGGTAACAGTGCCCACGGTGTGTGATAGCAATCAAGGTTCGCACGCTGTACTTGTGTATACCAGTATAGATAACCTACAAATTAACGGTACTAAGGCTACGCCCCAAAGCACGCAAACTTGTCTGTTCATGTTGCCAAACGTACGATAAAAAGCTTAAAAACCATTGACGCTGCCGTTATACTTGTATAACATGTATAACTATGAGTTTTCATAAACATATACAAATAGCCGGCACGGTAACCGTGGGTCCTAAGGGACAGGTGGTCATTCCATCAGAGGTACGTGAGCAAATGGGTATAATTCCCGGTAGCAAATTGGTGGCACTATACGCACCAGATAAAAAAACAATCTGTTTTATTACAGAAGCGCAGGCCCAAGAGTTTGTGGACATGATGGGTAGTGAGTATACTCACCTGCGCGATAAAGTGCAGCAAGCGACCACGCAGCCACCAAAAGGAGCTGATGAATGAGCCTGCACAACATTACCACTCGTGAAAAAGTGATAGTCATGCTAGCGGTGATGAGCGCCTTATTGCTTGTGGCGCTGGACCAGACTATTATTTCTACGGCTATTTCGGCAATTGCAAAAGATTTCGATAGCTTTAGTAGCATTGGCTTTGTATTTACGGCCTACATGCTAACGACCACCATTATGACGCCACTAGCTGGCAAGCTATCTGATATGTATGGCCGCCGGCTGTTACTACTTATTGGTGTGTCTATATTTACGATTGGTTCGTTTTTGTCTGGCCACGCCGGCACTATGGAGCAGTTGATTATATTCCGAGCCTTACAGGGCATCGGTGGTGGCATTATTACCGCCAACGCCTTTACGATAATTGGCGACCTGTTTAGCCCGCGCGAGCGCGGTAAGTGGCAGGGGTTGATTGGTGCTGTGTTTGGCATGAGCTCAGTGATAGGCCCACTGCTTGGCGGCTGGCTAACCGATGGCGCTCATATATTCGGTATCGTAACAGATTGGCGCTGGACGTTCTTTGTGAACGTGCCGGTCGGCATACTGGCCTTTATAGTTATTGCTAAGTTTTGCCCACCGATTAAGCACGACGCTGAGCACCGCCCAGATTATTGGGGTGCAGCCTTCCTTACCGTGGCCCTAGCTAGCGTAGTGCTAGCAGTTGATAACACCGAAATTGTGTTTAAGGGCATGGTTGATGCTGGCGTAGCGCTTGCTACTATCAAAACTAGCCTATTTGCCCTGTCGGCCACTGCTTTAGCTGGGTTTATCGCTATTGAGCGCAAGGCGTTTCAGCCAATTGTATCGCTTAAGTTTTATAAAAACCGTACTTTCGTGCTCGTTACTGGTGCTATGTTCCTATTTGGGGCGGCATTCATGGGTAGTATTTTGTACCTAACGCAGTTTAACCAGCAGGTGTTTGGGGCAACCGCTACTACTAGTGGCCTAATGCTCTTGCCGTTTGTTGGCGGCATGATGGTGTCATCTATTACGGCCGGCCAGTTAGCTAGCCGTACGGGGCACTATAAGCGATTTATGGTGGCAGGGCTGTTTATGTCGACGGTTGCTATACTATCTTTAGTTGGCCTGCAGCCAGATAGCCCATTTTGGCAAGAGGCTATAAGGATGGTGTTTGTGGGGCTTGGCCTTGGCATGGTGATGCCGCTTATGAACCTGGCCGTGCAGAACGAATTTGAGCAAAAAGATTTAGGTTCGGTTACGGCTACGGTGCAGTTAACCCGTGGGCTCGGCTCAACTATAGGTACGGCTGTGCTTAGCGGTGTTTTGACCGCTGGTGTGGCCGCTATCATGGGTAACGTAAACAACCTGCCCTATATACAGGCACTTAAGCAATCGCCGCAGGCTAGCCAGATGCTCGGTACGGGTGATGTATCAGCCGATGCCATACTCGCGGTTAATATGCAAAAGGACGCTATAAAAGCTGGTTTTACGGCCTCACTAGCTAAATCAACGCTGCCTCAAGCTGTGAAAGATCAGCAGGTCCAGGCATTTACGGCCATGCAAGATGATTACAGCAACAAAGTAATCAACGCCTTTACCGAGACTTTGCACCATATTTTCCTTATCGCCGGTGGGCTGATGGCGGTGGCCCTAGTAATGGTGTGCTTTGTTAATGAGCGTGAACTTCGCGGTGGTGTAAAAGCCACACCAGGCGAATAGCCCTAGTATCATTCCGGCTGTGCTTGCATAGGCTTTGACTGGCATGATATCATCGGGAAGTCGCTCGCGCGCCAACACTAATAAATAAATGTTTAAAGGTCGACCTGCGCGAGGTAAAGACACCGTACAAAGGAGTACAAATACACATGCCAATAGCAGTCGAATTTGCCCCTAGCAGGAGCAAAAAGATCGCGGTGGATGTGGTGCCTGCCAACTGGCAGCTGTACATAGCAGATTAAACAGCTCATAAATTTAAAACACCCCAGGCACCGGGGTGTTTTTAGTAGGCTAGCTTTATTTTTACTGTATGCCAGCGTCTTTAAAGGCGGGCTGTAGGGCGTATGTATCAAAATCGGCCGCACTAGTCCAAATTAGCTGAGAGGCATTGCCTGAGCTATCTTTGGCGCCTTTAGTAGATAGTGCGCCGTTTAACACGTAGATATCACTGACATTTTTGCCGTTTACATAAAAGGTTGGTGTGCCGGTTACGCCGTGCTTGCCGGCAAGGGCATCATCAAAGGCAATCTTTTTAGAGATTGCGTCGCCATCAACGACTGAATTAGCCTTAGCAGCATCACCACCAATTTGGGTAATGAGCCCACTAAAGTAATCGGTGCGGGCCTGCCCCGATAGGGTTTCCCAGGTAGTTTGGGTCGTGTATAGCTTTTCGTTCATTTCAAAGTACTTACCTTGCATGCCGGCGGCTTCGGCGAAGCTAGCGGCGGCTCGGCTGTTTTGGTGGCCTGGTATAAGCTTATTACGGAACACGAATGTTAGCTTATCTTTATATTTATCAACCAGTTGCCTAATATTGGGGGCGGCGGCATCACAGCCCGGGCATTGGTAATCACCATATTCAATTAAGGTTACTTTAGTGCCGGTACCTTCAATGTGGTCGGCGATTTGGCCATTTTTATCACTAGCCGCTTGGATTTTGTTGATATCAACTCCATCAACGATTAGTTTGCTTTGTTGCGATAGGTAAACGGCTCCGCCTAGCGCCACAACAATGAGTGCGATAAAGATAATCCAGCCTTTTGTAGTCATAAGTAAAACTCCTTTTTTATACCGCTTTAGTATACCCGCTTAGCTGTAGCGGGGCAAGCTCTGGTGCGATACAATAAGGCTATATGTTTGTAGCTTATTTTATCCTTTCTGTCATTGTCGCGAGCTTACTTATCTTAGTGTCATCGGTATCACCTGCTAGGTCTGGTGTAAGCATGTTTGAGCTGTCTCGGCGTAAAAAACAAGGTAACCAGGACGCCGCCTATGAGCTAACCCGAGAGGTGATTATTGCTGATTTATACTCTCTACGGCGTTTATTTGTAGCGATAGTTTTGGTATTATTTGTGCTTCTTTCGGTTGGGGCCTGGGGGCCAGCGGTTGGCGCATTGGTATCAATTGGTCTCGCCCTAGTTTATGGCAAGCTAGCCGTGCTTGGCCCAGTACATGCTATCGCCATGAAGCTATATGGTGAGCAAGAAAAGAGCCTAACAGAATTCATCGAAAGCCACCAAGGGTTAATGCGGATGGTGCGTAGTGTTGTATGGGTAGAGCCGCGCCAAGCCCTTAGCTCACGCGAGGAGCTAGAGCACATAGTGCTAGGGAGCCATGGGATACTGCGTGAGGCCGATAAGCGGCGGATTGTTAATAGCCTGCATTTTGATGAGCGTACTGTCGAAGAGGTTATGACGCCAAGGGGCGTAGTGGAGTTTGTCGGCAAGGACGATGTGATCGGTCCACTGGTTTTAAGCGAGTTACATAAAACTGGCCATAGCCGGTTTTTGGTGGTAGATACTGATATTGACCACGTAGTCGGCTTGCTTTACACGCGCGATTTAATGACCCTAGCCCATAAAGAATCTAAAACAGCCGCTAGTATTATGGACGACCACGTATACTACATAAACTCTAACCAAACCCTTAACCATGCCTTAACCGCTTTTTTAAAAACGCACCGCCACATGTTTGTTGTAGTCAATGAATACCGTGAAACAGCTGGCGTATTAACGCTTGAGGATATAATTGAAGCGCTGCTTGGCTATAAGATTGTTGACGAGTTTGACCAACACGATGATTTACGGGCTGTTGCTGAGCGTATCGCCCATAAAAACAATAACCCACCGCACTCAGTAAACGTGTAGGTAATAGGGGTAGAAAGTGTTACAATTAGGTCTATGGAACGAATTTTAGCGCGAGATGTAAGTAAACATGCCGGTCAAACTATTACGATTGCTGGCTGGCTACATAAAAAGCGCCTGCTGGGCGGGCTTAACTTTATTAGCCTAAGGGATCGCAGCGGCCTGACCCAGACTCTAATCGAAAACAAAGATGAAGTCGAAAAGCTACGCGGCCTTCAAATTGGTACTGTTTTGCAGCTAACCGGCCTTGTGGTCGCCGATGAGCGTGCGCCAGGCGGGGCCGAGCTACATGACGTGGTGGTTGAGGTGCTTACGCCCGTAACCGATGAGCCGCCAATCGAAATCGATAAACCCATCAGCCATAAGCCCGAGAACCTGGATTCACTATTTGAGTACCGCGTGCTTAACATTCGTAACCTCCAAGAGCAAAAAATCTTTAAAATCCGCAACACCATGGTGAATGAACTACGTAAGTATTTATACGAGCATGAATTCACCGAAATGGATACGCCCAAGATACTTGGCAAACCAACTGAGGGTGGAGCTGAGGTGTTCACCTTTGATTATTTTGGCCAAAGCGCCTCACTAGCCCAAAGCCCACAGTTTTATAAGCAGATCCTAGTTGGCGCGTTTGAGCGTGTGTTCGAAATCGGCCACGCCTACCGGGCTGAACCAAGCGCCACCACTCGCCATATGACCGAGCTAACTATGCTCGATGTCGAAATGGGCTTTGTTGATAGCCACGATGACGTTTTGAACCTAATTGGCGACATGGTATTTACCGTGCTTAAAAACACCTATGAACGCCACGCTGATGATTTACGCAGCCTAAATGCACCCGAGCTTAAACTGCCGGCGACCAGTAGCGATATTCCACGTTTTACAATAGCTGATATCCACAATATGTACACTAAAGCCACTAAAACCGATACCACAAACGAAAAAGACCTAACCCCTGATGAAGAGCGCTGGATAGCTGACTATGCCCGGAAGCAGCTTGGTTCTGACCTAGTTTACGCTAAAGATTTCCCAGCCGAAGCCGGTAAGTTTTACCATAAGTTCACTGGTGAAACCGTAGCTTGGGCCGATTTATTGTTCCGCGGGCTCGAAATTGCCACTTGTCCCCTCCGTGAAAACGATTACCATAAAATGGTCGAACAAATGACGGTGGCCGGTATAAACGTCGAAGAACCGGGCTTTAAGTATTACTTGCAGGCCTTTAAATATGGCCTACCTATGCATGGTGGTTGCGGCATGGGGATTGACCGTTTAGTACAAAAAACCATTGGCCTTGGTAACGTAAAAGAAGCCACGCTGTTTCCGCGTGACCTCAACCGGTTAACCCCGTAAAGGTTTAGGCCCCGTAAAGTGGACTATCTTTTAGGTAATTTTAGCCACATTTCACCGCTACTACTAGTGTCTATTAGCTGGAGTTTACGCATACTAGCACTATTTATTGTGCCAAAAGACCGCTCGCCGGTATCAGGCATCACTTGGCTGATGCTAATATTTTTGCTGCCACTACCTGGCTGGATCGCCTTTTTACTGATTGGTAACCCTAAGTTACCAAAGAGCCGGCGTAACCTACAAACCAAAGTTGATCATTACCTAGAAGCGATTGATGAAGGTGAGTCCCGTGCTAGCGAAGCGGTTGATAAAAAATACAAGCAAGTAATGGAGCTAGCTGAAGGCTTAGTCCATATGCCGGTTACTTACTGTGATCGCTATGAGATTATTGATGATTACGACGAAGTATTTAGGCGCCTAGCTCACGATATTGCAGGCTCTAAAGAGGCAGTTTACGTTAACTTTTATATTTTAGGCTCCGATAAATCGACTACCTTAGTAATTGACGAGCTAATTAAGGCTCACCAGCGTGGTGTCAACGTTTATGTTTTATACGATGATTACTGCCGCCTAAAATACCGCACTTGGTTTGAGCCACTACGTGAACGCCTAGAAACGGCTGGTATTCCATTTGTTGCCTCGCTGCCTATTAAGCTATCGATCCGCCATTATTTACGCCCTGATCTCCGTAACCACCGCAAAATTGTAACTATCGATCATAATATTTTTTACACCGGTTCCCAAAACTTAATTGATAAAACTTACCACCGTAAGGATGATATTTATTACAAGGAGCTAATGGTAAGAATGGAAGGCCATATTGCTAAACACGCTGAGATTGTGTTTGCGACCGACTGGCAGGCCGAGACTAAAGAGAGCATCTTTTTGCTTGATCCGACACCAAGGCGGCATAATAAAAGCACTAATTTGCGCGTACAGGCCCTGCCAAGTGGCCCAGGGTATTCAGATGAAAATAACCTAAAAGTATTTATAGCGCTGCTTTATGCGGCCGAGCAGTCTATTACCATTGTTAGCCCTTACTTTGTGCCAGATGAGGCTCTCATGATGGCTATTGAAAGCGCGGCCAGGCGCGGCGTAGTTGTTACGATGATTAATTCGGAGGTAGCCGACCAGGCGACAGTAGCGCACGCGCAGCGCTCGTACTACGACCAGCTGCTACAGGCTGGTGTAAACATCTATTTACATAAGCGCCCGGTTTTAGTGCACTCCAAGTTTATAATAGTAGACGAACAGGTGAGCGCCGTGGGTTCAAGTAATATGGATATGCGTTCATTTATGCTCGATAGTGAGCTGACCTTGCTAATATACGGTGAACAGTTTGCAACTAGCCTGCAGGCTGTAGCCGACACTTATTTAAGTGAATCGCGTCGTATCGATAAAAAAGCTTGGCGCCAGCGCCCGGCTGGCCAAAAGCTACTTGATAACCTCGCACGGCTTACCTCATCGTTACAGTAAAGTCATATTTGACCAAATAGCCGCGCCAAGCCATAATAAAGACAATGAAACGAGTAATTTACGCTGTTATCACAATTGGACTGGCGCTATGCCCTGTGGCTGTTTATGCCGTAACGGCCCCTCTTAGCGATGTTCAAATTGAATACATCCGCAATAACTGCGCCGATACCCAGATTGCCTTAAGGCGGATACACGCCACCGATGGGCTAGCTTTCGTTAGCTTAACCGAGCAGTATAACGTGTTATCGACCAGGCTCATGGCCCCTATGAATAGCCGGGCGGCTATAAACAATCTAAACTCTGTAAAGCTAGCTAAAATAACAGCCGATTTTAACGAGCAAGTTAAATCATTTCGCTCGCTATATACCACTTACGAGCAAACTGTTACTACGGCCATGAACATGGCATGCTACAACCAGCCGGTCGAGTTTTACGATGATATTAGCTCAATTTTAGATATGCGTACAAAAGTACGCACAACTACAGATGCAATTAATAACTTAACCACTCAGTACCAGGCCGAAGTGGCTAGTTTAGAGCAGAAAGTTTTGGGGGCATCGTAATGGCAGAGCCTGAAACCCAAAGTGTTGAGTCATTAGGCGTTAACCGGTTGTCAAACCATAAGCTAGCGGTGCTTATAAGCCTGGTTATTGGTGTATCTCTCATATTGGTTTCGGTAGCCTTAGGCATATATAACAGCAGTGGGGCAGCTCAGTTAGATCTAAGCCGGCCCGGCTTTAGCTCCATCCAAAAAGACGTTAAAGATGAGCGTAACATTAACTCATACCCATCAAACGGTACTTTCGATAAAAAGGCTTTCGACGATTTTAAGGCATTATTTAGCCAACGTACCCAGGCGGTCCAGGGTATAAATGGGTTTGACCCATCGGCTGTCGCAAACGATGCCTTTAGGCTAACTCCAGTTACTAACTAAGGTTTAAGGGCTTGGTGGCCTAGGGTGATGGCGTGCTTATTGCGGTAATTGTTTAGCAGCTCTTGGTCGTAGCCGTGGCGCTTTATAAAGCCACTGACCCGTTCTGACCCAATGTAGTGGGGCAGGGTTACGTAGCTAGCGCCGGCCTCGTATAACTTTTCGGCTTCGTCTAGGTTATTGGCGTGGCAAATAAAGCTAGTTTGAGGGTTAGCGGTGCGGATATAATGCAGCAGGGTAGAGTTGGTTGTAAAATCGGTCATAGTACTAACAACTAGCTTTGCTCTCGGCACGTTTAATTCATCCAAAAACTCTTCATCGGTAGAGTCGCCATAGGCGTGGTGAATGCCTTCTTCTTCCATAGCATCAATGGCGCTCGGGTCGTAATCAATCACAATATAGCGTTCCTTTAGGTCCCTAAAGGCTTTTATATATTCGTAGCCACCCTTATGGTAGCCAATCAGCACAGCGCTATATATTACTTGGCGGTGGTGCTTGTCTTTTACGTTCTTACGCTCCAGGCGCTTAAGTGGTTCTTCAAGGGCTTTATATAGTCCATTAGTATGCTTCATTAGGTAAGACGACAGTCCAATTGTTATAAAGGCGATTAACGTAACCAGCGATACAATCTCAGGGCTGATCAGGTCTTTAGCGGCCACAATCGTTACAAATATTATAGAAAACTCACTAATTTGCGATAAGTGGGTGGCCGCCTTAAAAGCCGTTAAGCGGGTATAGCCTTGCAGGCTCAGGGTTACCATGGTCAGTAGTGGCTTGGTAACAATAACAACTACGGCGAGTATTAGTGCCGGTATTATATTCTGTTGCAGGCTATTTATAGTGAACGATTCGCCGAGTGTTACAAAGAATATCACAATGAAAAAGTCGCGCAGGGGCTTTAGTTTGGCGGCGATTTCCTGAGCATAAGGCAAACCAGCTAACGATACACCAGCAAACAGGGCTCCAACCTCATGTGAAAAGCCAGCCATTTCAAATAGGCTAGCCACCGTGAACCCCCAGGTAATCGAAAACAGGAATAGTAGCTCCTGGGATTTTGCGAACCGCTTTACTACATGTGGCACGACGTATCTGCCTATTAGGTACAGGCCAAGGCCTAGCCCGGCCGCCTTTAGGGCAATCAGCCAAAGGCCGGCGGCCGAGGCTTCGCCGGGTTCTGCCACCATTGCTACGGCTACTACCGCAATAGTGGCCACTAGGTCCTCTATAAGCAGCACGCCAATGGTTACTTGGCCAAATAACCGGGTAGTCTCTTTTTTATCAGATAGCACCTTCATGACTATAATAGTGCTGCTAAAGAACAGGGCTATAGCAAGGGTTAACGAGGTAGCCATATCATAGCCGAGTAGCCGGGCTACACTAAATACCGCTCCACCCAGGAACGGCAATATACTTAAGCTTGTTGTGATGGAGACTTTACCCAGGCTTTGAATAACCCCGGCGTTTAAGCCAAGGCCAATAATAAATAGCAGCAGGGCAATACCAATAGTGCTGAATGAATCAAAAGCTGATTGGCTCTGAACCACGTTTAAAAAGCTTGGTCCAACCAACACGCCGGTGATTATATAGCCCATTATTAGCGGCTGGCGTAAAAAACGCATCAGCACCGACATAGCCACGACAATTAACAGCACAAGGCTTAGCTGGGTAAAAATAGTCGATGTTTCCATAGTTCTTACCCTTATTGTGCCAGACTACGCGACCTTGTGCAATTGCGGTATAATACGGCAGATGCCAGAACTTATTGACCCGCAGCAGTTTATTATTACCCGCAAACGCAAAAAATACCGGTTTGCTAAGTTTAATAACAGTTCACTTTGTTTTGAGTTTAGTGAGTGGGATAAGCAACAAGTAGTCGATTGTATTGAGGTTGGGGCTGGTAATGGCATGTTTGCCGTGGAGCAGGCGGCCCTGCGTCCCGAGCTTATTTTTGTTGCGCTCGATGTAAAGGGTGATAGGCTGCAAAAAGGTGCCTACGAGGCCGAAGAACGCGGGCTTAAAAATATATTTTTTATCCGGGCGCGGGCTGACCAAATGGTTGAGCTATTTAGCCCTGTTTCAATTAAAGAACTATGGATGACTTTTTCGGACCCATTCCCTAAAAAGGGTTCAGCCGGCCGCCGCTTAACCTCGCCCTATTTTTTGGCTGGGTATAAAAATCTATTAGCGCCAAACGGCAGGCTGTATATTAAGCACGATAACAAACAGTTTTTTATGTGGAGCCTAGAACAACTTGTAGCCACTGGTTGGTGGTTAAAAGAGCTATCATTTGATTTACATGAGAGCGATTTAAGCAGCCACTATAAGGTGTTAACGGCTTATGAGCAGCGGTGGATAAGCGAAGGGCTCGTTACGAACTTTGCATCTGCTCAAAAGCCAATCGCTTAGCGATTTGTTGGCGGTAGGCCGGCTCGCCTTGATAAAGCATGTATAAAAAGTTTTTGGTATAATCGCCAAATTCTGGGCGCTCTCTAGCGTCGCGCAGTAGGCGCCGCCACACGCAGGTTGCAAATGGAGTAGGTATCTCAATATTAAGGCTGGTTAGTGGCCTAAGCTCAGGAGCGCCAGCGTAAATGCCCTCAACTATCAGTACATCAACTTGTTTGATCACGCCGTTGATTTCGGGCTCCCCGGTTATAAAATTCATATACGGCTTAGCGATAGGTTCACCTTGCTGGTAGTAAGATAAATCTTCGGTGAGCGCCCTTAGGTTATACACTATCTCATCATCCCAGCGCTCCCAGGGCTGGCCACCATTGAGGGCTTCGAGCTTAGTTTTACCCAGGTGATAGTTATCAGTACTCGTTACATCACTAGTCAGCCCAAGCCCGGCTAGCTTGTCTCGCAGTTCACGCACAACAGTTGTTTTGCCAGAGCCAGAGCGGCCGCTTAGGGTAATAATTAAGGGCTGCACCGCGTTTAGCCTGGCGCTTAAAATTTGAGCCACCATTGCATCAGTGTCGGGGTTTTTAAATTGCTCAAAGGCTGGGCTACCACCATGCTCTTGCCGGTAGTGCCGCTCAGCTCGCCAGCGGCTGCCATAAGTCTTTTCACCGGTAACATCTAAATAGTTGTCCTGTCCGCCAAAGCGGTTAAAAAAGTCTTGGCGGGCAGCTTCACTTTCGGTTTCAATACTTATTCCGTATTCAGTAAAGTCTACCACGGTATGTTTATTGATATTGGTTCTAAACTTATATTCTGTCGGCAGGTCAGCTCCACTAGTATAAAGCTCAAAAAGTTCTTTAGTTATTTCGACGCCATCAACAAGCTCATCACGAACCCGGCTGCCACCTTCGAGCCGCTCATTGCCCTTAATGCCGGCTTCGTACCGTATAGTGCCACCCGGCTCGGTAATCTCCCGCATTCTTAGTTCACAGGGTTCATCCATGCCAGATAAATAAACCTGTTTTATTGTTGAGGCTTGTTCGCGTAGGTCCATGAGTGTATCAGGAAACAGTGGTATAAAGGTTTGTTCAGCTTCGATTGGTAATCGCTCAAATTCTGGGCTACCAACTAGTTCTTTGATTGCTACCATTTTGGGTAATCTCCTTTGCGTTTAAGATGACAACTGTAGCATAGCGTGATATTATGAAGCCGTATAGAAAGTTTATTTTGAGTCAAATATGTTTGAGCAAGAACAGCTAACCCACCATATTCAGCGCGACATTATCGCTACTCTGTTAACGCACGAATATGCGTCATTTAGTGAACTTAAACCTAAAAAGGTAGATTCAAACCTTTTTTCGTATCATCTAAAGCTGCTCCAAAAGAACGGCTTTGTTACTAAAACTGGTAAGGGCTACACCTTAAGCCGTAAGGGCCTAATATATGCCGATAGGGTAAGCGCCGAACATATGCGCGTTCGGACCCAGCCTAAGATTATTACGATGCTACTCATCCAAAATAGCGAGGGAGATGTGCTGGTTTATCACCGCCGCAAGCAGCCCTATATTAATACCTGGACCCTGCCGCACGGTAAGCTCCATATTGATGACGAAAGTGTTTTAGCGGCTGCTCGCCGCGAGTCGGTTGAAAAACTTGGTTATAATCCGCCACTAATCCGCCACGCTGGCGATTGCTACATAGTGGTTAGCTATAGCGGCCGTAAAAAGCCAGCCGATCACTCCGGGCCGCTAGCTAGCGGTGATACTGTAGCCATACTTAAGCAGCCCGAGACTATTATTGAGACCCGCACCCTAGCTCATATTATGCGTTTTGAAACAGATGATATTGCCGTTTCCGACACACTTATGTGGGTTAACCCACTAGATTTGCCCCGTATGCGCCTGGCACCGGCTGTTGAGCAAATTGTCGCCCGGGCCTTTTTTAACGACCAGTTCTTTTTTGAGGAGTTTACGGTGCGGGCCAATACCCAGGAACCGCTTAGCTTAAATTTGGCTATTTAGCCGTTCGCGTAACCAGCCATCAATCGTGCCGGCGCCCATCACCAGTACTAGCTGGCCCCGGGCGCGTTCGGCCTGGATATCGGCCCATAGCTGGTCGTTTAGGTCGCTATATTCTACGGCACTACGGTTCACTAAGTTTTCAGTCAGCTGTTCGGGCGTGAGTATAGGCAGGCTAGGGTCTTCACGCGTCAGGTAGGTAGGCAACCAATATATTTTATCGGCTAGGCTCATGCAATCGGTGTAATTAGCCCGCACCTGGTGCTGTCGGACATTTTGGTGGGGTTGATACACCAGGGTAATATGCTCTGACAGCTCGCGGGCTAGCTGCAAAGTAGCGGCGATTTCGACCGGGTGGTGGCCGTAATCTGTATATAGGTTGGTATCGAGCTGCTCAAAGCGCCGGGCGGTGCCTGGGAGTATATCTAGGGCAGCCGGAACGCTATCGTAGGTACCAAGGCTTAGATATTCACAGGCCTTAGCGACTAGGGTGGCGTTTTCGCGGTTATGAATACCTATAAGGTGGAGAGGTAATATGTCATCTGTGTTCAAAACCTTGCCATCACCATGTATTGTTAGGCCTTGGTCGGCTTCGCGTTGCCACATAATGGTGTGTGATGAATGGTCTAAAAACTGCTGAAAAGCGGCAAAGTAACTCTCCTTAGTCGGGTAGGTGTCGGGGTGGTCGTAATCTACACTTGTTACCAGTGATAAATAGGGGTTAAAGTGCAAAAAGTTTCGGTCAAATTCGTCGCACTCGTACACAAAATACTGGGCGTTTTCATCAAACCGGCCACTTGGGCCAAAACTAAGGGTGGTCCCAACCGAATAACTAACCGGTATACCAAGCTGCTTAAACACCCAAACCAGCATACCGGTAGTAGTGGTTTTGCCGTGGGTGCCAGCTACGGCAATCAGCTTTAGATTATGTTCGCGGATAATATCACTAATAAGCTCATCGCGTTTACCAGTTTTTATGCCTAGGGCTTGGGCTTTTAGCAGCTCGGGGTGGTCGGCTGGCATGGCGGCGGTATAAATAAACCAGTCTAGGGGGTGGCTTGCATTCACTTGGTCTATATAACTACCATCTTGTAAGTAGCTTATCTCGACCCCTTTAGCTTCTAGCTGGTAGGTAACCGGGCTTTTAGTTGAATCTGACCCTGCGATATAGTGGCCAGCGTCGCTAGCTATCTCGGCCAAGGGGCCAATCCCGACTCCGCCTATGCCTGCAAAATATATGTTCATACTGTCTATGGTACAATAAAGGCGTAACAGTGGGCAAAAAATAGACATGTTTCAACGTATTATCGGCTTTATATTTCGCCGCCGCCATTACTGGCGGAATGTTTCGTTTGACGAGGTGGCCGAGCTATACGCCTCGCGCTTACTCACCATGCTAGCCCTAAACGCCGTTAATTTGTTCACATCCCTTTATTTGTACCAGTTAGGCTACAGTATCGTGTTTATTATGCTAATGAATGCCGCTCTACTAGGTTTTAAAATAGCAATTGCACCGATAGTTGCTAGCTACGTAGCTTATTTTGGCCCTAAGCACGGTGTGTTAGTGGCTAATTTGCTGCGTATTCCTAGCATGGCGGCGATATTTTTAGTACCAGAATACGGCGTATGGGCCATTGTAATATACGGCGTATTCCAGCAGGCCGCGGCTGGCATGTACGGTGTTAGCTACTTAGTTGATTTTTCTAAGGTACGGCACGCTAAGCATACCGGTAAAGAACTTGGCACTATGCAGCTAGTCGAAAAGGCCGCTAGGGTGGTTAGCCCACTGGCTGGCGGGTTGGTGGCTAGTTTTTGGGGCCCAAGTGCTGTGATTTTTGTTTCGGCTATACTATTTGCACTGGCGGCACTACCGCTATTTAGGACAGTCGAGCCAACCACGCTTAAGACCAGGGTTCGTGTAACTGGGTTTCCGTGGAAGTTAGCTAAAACAAGCTTATTTACAGAGGTGCAAATCGGTTTTGATCTTGTAACCAGCACCACGGCCTGGGCTTTGTTTGCGGCAATTGCGGTATTTGCAGCCTTCGGTAACGGGATGTACGCGGCTTTTGGTGTATTAGCCTCGTTTGGGGTACTGGTATCCATGTTAGCCTCATGGCTATTTGGCAAGTTGACCGATAAACGCCACGGTGATTTTTTGTTTACAGCTGGCGTGGTGTCCAACGCAGTTACGCATGCCCTTAGGCCGTTTGTAACAGTGCCGCTAGCGGTACTAGGGGTAAATATGGCTAACGAGACCGCTACCTCGGCTTACGCCTTACCGTGGACAAGGGCCGTGTTTAACATAGCCGACACCTCTGGGTTCCGTATTGCCTATATGGCCATGCTGCAGGCCGCTAGCGATATTGGGTCGCTTATAGCCTGCCTGGCGCTGGCTGGCCTAGTGTGGTTCTTTGGCGCAATGCCAGGCATGCAGCTGTTCTTTATATGCAGCGCATTTTTAGGGCTGATTATATTAGCCGGTCGCCGCTATACGCGCTAAGGTTTAGCTAGTGTATACTAGGTACCAGATATGGTGGGCGCATACGGCTCTGATAAGCAGAGAATTCGCAAAACAATTTATAACCTGCGGCGCGTAAAAACGTGGCAGATGATTATAATATTTATACTGCTGGCTTTTGTTGCAGCTAGCTTTTTAAGGCTTAATAACGTAGGCATGGTGCAGCGCCGCGATGCCGTACTAGCGGCCGACAAAAACAATCAACCCGATGAAATTCGCTCGCGCCTATACGATTTACAGCGCTACGTAGTGGAACACATGAACTCAGATACAGGGGTGTTCTACCTGCAAGATCAGTACAACCGCGACACCCAAAAGGTAATAGATGTTATTAAATCTACCACTGGCGGCCAAACGGTCAACGCCAAGGCCGAGGCGGTGTGTAAGCCGCAGTTTACCCACTACACCTATGCCTATACCCAGTGTATGCTCAACGAAATCACTAAGGCCAACCAGGTATCGGACCCGGCGGCCCTACCTAAGATGCCCGATCCAAGCCTATACCGCTATAGTTATATTTCGCCCATCCTTTCGGTCGATTTTGCCGGCCTTGCGACCATGCTTAGCCTACTTGTACTACTATTAATCATCACTCGCGGCATTAGTCTTATAACCCTTAAGCTTCTCTTAAAACGCCGTTATCAGAGCATGTAAATTGCGGAATACTGTTGACAAGGGTTCGCCCCTGATATAACCTTATACTTGTAAGACGCTAATAGGAGGTATAAACCATGGCTTACAGTCACACAAACTCAAAGGGTGTCAAATACTACTTGCATAAGACCGAAGTAACCCTTCGCGGCGGCAAACCACAGACAATCTACTTTTTCGCAAAAGTAGAAAAAAATGCAAAGGGTGTTCCTACTGATCTTCCAGAAGATCGTATCGTTAAAGAAAACCCACGCAACGGTTTCTTGACCGTTTCTAAAAAAGACAAATAGTAGCTATTTATAGCTAAGCAACAACTCGCGCCCCTAAAAGCGCGAGTTTTTGTTGTATTTTACGCAAAGTTACGTTATTAGTGCTTGCGCTTAGCCAATATACCAGTTATGCTATAAATACAAACAAACAGGTGCCAAACAAGTCCCCGCTGCCGGCATCTGCTAAAGGGTGCCCGCACGGGGCCTTTTTGAGTATAGTTATTGCTTTTTTATTACGTTTATGCTATAATGAGGGTATGAAAACACGTTGGCCCAGTATGCCCGAAGTCAGTGCCCAGCCTAAACTACCGATTTTTCCTGATAGTGAACCTGAACCAGAGATTGACTTAGGTGATAAGGCGAGTGATATTTCTGTCACAGAGTATGAGTTGTCTGATTATCAGAAGACTATCAATGAAATAAAAGCTCTGTTACTTATTTATCATGACCGAGCCGCTGAAGCCAATAAGCCGCGTATACGTTCTAGTACCGAGAGACGGCATCGGGATGCATCGACCGAAGCCAGAGTTAAGGCTGATGCTATGATTGCTGAATTATTCAGCCTTTCACCAGATGAGTACGGAGAGACTCCATTGGGGTTGATATCTAATAGAGTGGCGCTACTAAAAGAAGCCCTACAGGATAGGGTGCGCCGACAATTGCAGGATAAGGCTAGGAAACCTATCGGCGGAGCGGCCTATCGTAAGGCGTCCGGCCCTGCATATGTCGATGGGATGAGCGCAGCCGCAAACGATCGTAGGGATCTAGATTAGATCACAATAATAATCTATATAAAATCGCCCCAGTTGATGTAATCTGGGGCAATTTTATAGTTTACTAGGTGTCTGTTCCGCCCATGTTTTCTATCTCCTGCGTAGCTTTAGGCTGCTTTTATATAGCTAACTTTGAACAGTAATTTTTAGAGATTCATGCCTTCCATAGCGAGTCGCTCCTTTCGTATTTTGATTATATCAAAACTCAATTTTACCCTATATGTCTATTGGGTTAGAGCTTGCAATAAGTTCATTTTGTCGGACGCCATGTGCCACTAGGGCTGTCGCTCGTGTCGACAGGCAAACAGTTTGGTCGCGCGCGGTCTGTCACAGATTATTTATCGAAACTTCTAGGCTCTTGCGCATCTCTGCATCGTCATATGCACCTGCTTCCCCCCGAAGCAATCGCAGCTGCTCATAGACATACTCCGTGGCGTCATAGATTACACCGTTGTATTCGTCAGCGTACTTCTTGATCAATTCACCGAAAGCGCGAATAGTTTCTATGTTCTCCGCGCTCCCTCGCTCGAGTTCAAGTAAGGCAAGCGCCAGTTTCGTGTACTGAACCTGATCTTCGTAGGTGAATGCCATAACACGATTCATTATAGCCCAAGGGTCGCGAATTGAATATGCATGCGCTGCCCCGTCTATACCTGTAGCGACTCCTGGATGAATTCGATCGGCGCTCGTCGTCCTGATCAGGTTCTAGTGGGCAGGGATTTGATATAATGGGAGAGATGAATTCGATATCTTTGCGCGATCTAAATGCCGCTGCCGATCAGTACCTCCTGAGAGATAGAACGTCAAACGAGGGCTGGGAGGCAATAAGGGGAGACTACTTCTTGGAGATTATCTTTTTGACGCTGCTCCTTTCAAAGATGTCTCCGAAGAACCGCGAGCTCGTGGAGTTTGTCGTATGTGGCCCACTCGAAGACATGCTGCGGGATCATCCTGGGCATCGAGAAGAGATTGAATCGCTGTGGCAGATTTTCTTGCGACCCGATGTGGGGCAGGTTCCTGAGCGCGGGTAGGGCTAAGAATATTAGATTTGTCCCGGACAGTGTCCCTGCAACACAAAACGGACACCCCGATCTCGGGACGTCCGTACTTTGGTGTTCTACAAGTCCATCTCCGGGCGTTCTGGACGCTAAAGGTTGGAGTAAAGCGAATCTGGTGGGGGTGGAAGGGATTGAACCTTCGACCAACAGGTTATGAGCCCGCTGCTCTAACCACTGAGCTACACCCCCATATTACCAGAGATAAATTGTAAAACCTCGGGCCGCACTTACGCACCCGAACGGTTGTATTATAGCCTATTTTCATCTGTTAGGCTATAATCTTAAAGCAGCTTATGGATATTACTAGGTATAAAAAGCTTTACTACCACTTAAAGCACCGCTACGCCACACTCAACAACGCTATCATTGCGCTAGCGCTTGTAGTGGCGGCTGCTTGGGCTTGGGGTTCAGTAAGCATGATGCAGCGCAATTATGCCCTGCAGCGCGATGTAGATGCCCAAAAACGCCAAGCAGAGCTATTGGAGCTACAGGTGGCGACCATGCAGTACGAGCAAAACTACTATAAAAGTGATGAATATAAGGATTTAGCCGCTCGCCAGCACCTTGGCCTTGCTTCGCCAGGTGAAAAGGTGTTAATACTACCGGCAAACAGTGCCGCCGCTAAAAAGCAAGATACATCAACAGAGGTGCAGCAGGCTTCAACCCAGCCGCCTAGCAATTTAGACCAGTGGATTAACTTCTTTTTTGGCAACACGCCACCGGGTAACTAGGTTTGCAAAAAACGGTAACTTAAGCTACAATGGTAATCTGTAACGCGAGACGGTACAACCTATATCGCGGGGTGGAGCAGCCCGGTCAGCTCGTGTGGCTCATAACCACAAGGTCGCAGGTTCGAATCCTGCCCCCGCAACCAAGAAA
>JAVTWQ010000014.1:0-27906 GCA_032229905.1 Saccharimonas sp. (SeqCode) | reverse complement strand
CTACTTGTGGGAAACAAACAAAAAACCCCTGCTGAGGGGGTACTGTACTGTGGTGGGCGATGTAGGATTCGAACCTACCACCTTCTCAACGTCAATGAGATGCTCTAGCCAAATGAGCTAATCGCCCGTATAAATAACACCTTAAAATATTACCAGACAAGGGTGACGTTTGCAATACGAGGCTACCTGGGATAATATATAGATGGACTAAGAAAGGGCCTAACCACCCCTGGAGTCCCGTGGGAAGGAGCGCCGTGCGAGAACGTTGCTTCATGAGTGTCCGCATATTAAGCGGAAAGTCCGGTGGAACCACCCTAATAGTAGGGTCCGAGACATGCGATATGTAAGTTTTATGCCTAGAACTTATCCATCGCATGTTTTTATTAGCAATAAAAAGGAGTATATATGGACGAACAACAGCTTTACGCAATGCGACATAGCTTAGCGCACATCACCGCTCAGGCAGTGCAACACCTGTGGCCCGAGGCAAAATTTGGTGTGGGCCCCGTAGTAGAGAATGGTTTTTATTATGATATTGACCTTGCTGGTGTAAAGATATCAGAGGCTGATTTTGATAAAATTGAGGCCGAAATGCGTAAGATAATAGCAGCCGATTATGCTTTTGAACAGAGTGAAAAGGGTATCGATGATGGTATTGCTTGGGCTGAGGAGCGGCAGCAGCCATATAAGGTTGAGCTATTAAATGACCTCAAGCGGGCCGGCACTACTATTGCTAAAGACCTAGATATGAACGAGTTAGGGCTAGAAGCTACCGGAGATAGCAAAATAGAGAACGTGTCGTTTTACACCGATGGTGATTTTACTGATTTATGCCGCGGCCCGCACGCTGAAAGCACTGGTAAGGTTGGAGCGTTTAAGCTCATGCGCGTGGCGGGTGCCTATTGGCGCGGCAAAGAGTCAAACCCGCAAATGCAGCGCTTGTATGGCGTGGCGTTTGCGAACGAGCAAGAGCTAAGTAACCACCTTAATATGTTAGAAGAGGCTAAAAAGCGCGATCACCGTAAGCTTGGTAAAGAGTTAGATTTATATACCACCTCGAACCTAGTCGGTGTTGGTTTACCTTTATTTACACCGCGCGGTACTATTTTGCGCGAACTTTTAGCGCAATACTCCAACCAATTACGCCAAGGCTATGGTTTTACTAAGGTTTGGACCCCGCATATCACCAAAAAAGATCTTTACGAAACCTCCGGCCACTGGGCTAAGTTTGGCGGTGAGCTGTTTTTGGTTACTAGCCAAGAAACCAGTGACAAAATGGCCTTAAAGCCTATGAACTGCCCGCACCACACACAGATATATGCATCGCAGCCGCGGAGTTACCGTGATATGCCAGTTAGGTTCCTGGAGACCACAACAGATTACCGTGACGAAAAAACTGGTGAACTAGGTGGGCTTAACCGGGTGCGTTCGTTAACGCAAGATGACAGCCATGTATTTTGTCGTCCAGACCAGATAGAGCAAGAAATAAATAACTTGCTAGCATCAGCGGCTAGTATGTATGGCACGCTCGATATGAAGCTGCGCGTTAGGCTTAGTTACCGAGATGATAGTGATGCCTACCTTGGTGAACGCGACCTATGGGATAAGGCACAGTCGCAGCTAAAGAATGCTGTAATTGCCAATGGCCTGACTTATTTTGAACAGGATGGTGAGGCGGCTTTCTATGGTCCAAAGATTGATTTTATGGTGACAGATGCCATTGGGCGTGAGCACCAGCTGGCTACCGTTCAGCTAGACTTTGTTCAGCCAGAGCGTTTTGGGCTTGAGTATACCGACCAGCAGGGAGGCACCGAGCGCCCAATAATGATTCACTGTGCCTTACTTGGTTCAATTGAGCGTTTTATGTCGGTACTAATTGAGCATACGGCCGGCTGGTTTCCATTTTGGCTAGCCCCTGAACAGGTGCGGGTTTTGACTATAAATGATAGCGTGGTTCCATACGTGCAGCGGGTAGAGCGAATACTAGGTGATATGGTGCTAATGCAGCCGGTTAAGTATAACGAGCTACGCTATACTATCGATGACCGTAATGAATCACTTGGCAAGAAGATCAGGGCTGCGACAGAATCAAAGATACCCGTGCAGCTCATAATTGGCCCCAAAGACATGGAAGCAGGCCAAGTTAGCGTAAGGACCCAGCAAGGGGAGTCTAAGGTTGAGCTTAGTGAGCTGGCTGCCTATTTAATGAGCCTCTAGGTTTGGTCTATGAAAAGATTAGTAATTGCAATTGACTGCGATGACGTACTGGTACCGACCGGTCCTACTCAGATTGCTTTTTATAACAATAAATACAAGGCTAGAGTAACCGAAAAAGAGTTCTACGAATCGGCTACTGAGGACATCTGGGGGACAGATGACGACCAGATAGCTATAGATAGGGTGGCAGAGCATACATTGTCCGATGAGTTTGCCAACACCCCGCCAAGCTCAGAGGCTGTGGCGGCCATTCACCGCTTGGCACAGTTACACGATTTACATATTGTTACGGGGCGCCCAGCTACGATTGAGCATGCCACTGAGCGGTTAATTGACCGGTATTTTAAGGGTTGTTTCAAAACGGTCAAGCATACAAACTACTACACATACTCATGGGATAAAGCCGAGAAGCGGTCAAAGGCAGAGGTTTGCCAGGAGCTAGGGGCTGATATATTTATCGATGATTACATAGGCCACATAAGGGATGTAGCTAAAACTGGTGCCTGCGAAGTAATGCTCTTTGGTGAATATGGTTGGAGTAATATAGCCGAAGGCGAAAATAGCATTAGGCGGTACCCAGACTGGGATTCTGTGGAGGTAGAGATTGAACGACTTGCCAAACAGCAATAATTTTAGGGGCGCCGTCGAGCAATTGATGGCGCAGGTTCCGTATGGAATGGTTACGACATACGGGGACTTAGCTGTTATGGCGGGCCATGCTGGTGCAGCGCGTATTGTCGGCGGGGTTGCCCACTTTGGAGACCCCGATTTACCATGGCACCGCTTAGTCAATCGTTTTGGCGGCCTTGCTAGTGGCTTTCATGGCGGGCGTGAGGTGCAGGCTCAGTTGTTAGCGGCTGAAGGCGTTAAGTGTAGCGACTTTATAGTCGAAGATTTCGCCAGCTTAAGGTATAGGTTTGGCTTATGAGTAGCCAGTTGCCGCTTGTTGTTATAGTTGGGCCCACAGCCAGTGGTAAAACTGGGCTTGGTATTAAGCTAGCGCAGCAGTTTAACGGAGAGATAATATCGGCTGACTCGCGAGCCGTATATATAGGTTTAGATATCGGTTCTGCTAAGCCTACCCTCAAAGAACGAGGTAGTGTCCCGCACTGGGGCTTTGACTTAATTCAGCCAGGAGAACGCTTTACCGCAGCAAGTTTTAAAGAATATGCCAACCAAAAGATCACCGAAATACGCGCTCAGGGACACATACCTTTTTTAGTAGGCGGGACTGGCTTGTATGTTGATTCAGTGATATTTGATTACGAATTTCCAGCCGAACCGGCTCCAGCGGACCGCAATAAGTGGGACAAAATGTCGTTAGTCGAACTTCATGGATATTGTGCAGAACACAACATAGTTTTACCTCAGAATAAACTAAACAAACGATATGTAATAAACACAATATTGCATAATGGTTGTGCTTTAAAGAGACGAAATTCACTAATTGAAAATACAATTATAGTAGGAATAACAACAGATAAGGTTGAGCTAAGACAGCGGATAGCCGAGCGCACCGAACAGTTTTTAGCTAACGGTGTGCTACAGGAGGCAGAAAAATTAGCGCATAAATATGGTTGGGATAATGAGGCTATGACAGGCAATATATACCCACTTGCGCGAGAGTATTTTGACGGCCAGATTACACTAGGGCAGTTGACCGAGCTATTTAACACTAAGGAGTGGCAACTCGCAAAACGTCAGATAACGTGGCTAAAGCGCAACTCTTACATTGAGTGGCTGCCAGTAGACAAAGCGTATACATACCTTACTCAGTCTCTCGCGCATCTGAACAACTCGTGATATCATAGGTGTATAACAAAAGGGAACAATACATACAATGATTGACGCACTATTTGGTTCAAAAACTAGGGTAAAGCTTTTACACCTTTTTTTGAACAACCCAGGTAAGTCGTTTTATGTACGCGAAATAACGCGCTTAATAGATGAACAAATTAATTCCGTTAGGCGCGAGCTGGCAAATTTACTCGAGGTCGGGTTTATCACTAGTTCAACCGCTGATAATAAACTTTATTATCAGATGAATCAGATGTATGAACACTACAGCGCCTTTAGGGCTATATTTGGTGATCAAAACGCCGCCGCCTCTGCAAAGGCTAGTGTTAAATCAGCCGGGAACGATGTTCCGGCTTGGCAAAAACAAGCTCAAAAACTTAGTGGCGCTCGTGTTGTTGTGGCGGCCGGAGTACTAGTAAAGGGTTCGGCGAGCCCACTTGATCTATTGGTGGTTGGCGACATCTCTAACCAAAAGGTTAAGGATTTGGTACAATTATTAGAAGCACAGGAAGGCCGCGAGCTGACTTATACTACTATGAAGTACGATGAGTTTTACTATCGCTTGAGTGTTCATGACCGGTTTATCCAAAGTGTTATTACTAATAAGCATAGCGTACTGCTAGATACCGATAATATTCTGAAAGAACAGTAGGAGGAACAATGTTTGAACTTGAATACAAGGGTGGAAACTGTGTCGTGCTATCAACTAAAAAGACCACTATGGTGGTTGATCCTAAGCTTTCGGTGGTAGGGTTAAAGGATATTAAGACTAAAGACGAAGTTGAGCTAGCAACCGAACCACGTTTTATAGTCGAAAATTCTGAAGCCCGGGTGATTATTCAGGCTCCTGGTGAATACGAAGTTGGTGATTTTTATATTCACGGCGCTGCGGCCAGTCGCCACCTTGACATGGATTCAGAAGAACGGCTAAGCACCGTCTACCATATTGACACTGGTGATATAAGGATGGGGTTGATTGGTAATATAAAAAACGAGCTAGACGACGATCAGCTTGAGGCTATTGGCGTGGTTGATATATTGGTACTGCCAATTGGCGGTGGCGGTTATACCCTGGATGCCACGAGCGCCTGCTCGATTGTACGACAAATAGAGCCAAAAGTTGTTATACCGGTTCACTATGCCGACCCTGGCCTGCATTATGAGGTGCCGCAAGATACTCTTGATACATTCACTAAGGAGCTAGGAGCTCCTGTCGAGCCAGCCGATAAGTTTAAGGTAAAATCTATGGCAAGCTTGCCGCAAAGCCTTACGGTTATCCCAATAAAACGCAGTTAAGCAAAAACCCCTCGGTAAACGAGGGGTTTTTAATTACTTACAGCTAAGCAATTATTTTACTAATTCTGGGCTGTTTAGTAGGCCTTTCTTTTTAAGTGTGCGGATAGCCTGAGTTGACAGGATCATCGTTACTTTTTGGCCATTGACGGTAAACGTTTTCTTTTGTAGGTTTGGCTTAAACACGCGCTTAGTGCGGCGTAAAGAAAAGCTAACGTTGTGGCCGAATTGTTTACCTTTACCGGTGAGTTCACATTTTGATGCCATAGTTGTACCTTTACTGTTATATCAATCCGTACCAGTTTACTCTTATTTACCTCTTTCGTCAAGGGGTAAGGAAGAGTATAATAGTGCTAATGGATATACTATATGTCGTAACGGTATTAATCGTAATACTAATATCTATGACTTTGCATGAGGCCATGCATGGGTTTATGGCCTATTGGTTAGGTGATGATACGGCAAAACACAGTGGTAGGTTGACCCTTAATCCCATAAAGCATATCGACCCATTTATGACTATATTGCTACCACTCTTACTAGCCATAAGTGGTATGCCGGTATTTGGTGGTGCGAAACCGGTGCCATTCAACCCGTCGCGGCTTAAGTATGGCGAATGGGGCGTTGCTCTTGTAGCCTTAGCTGGTCCGCTGACTAACTTTGTTATCGCATTTATATGTTTTGGAATATACGCTGTTACGATGCCAGCGGCCGGCACACCATTTGCAACTATTATTTCGACGGCCGTCATGGTCAACCTCGGCTTTTTCATTTTCAACATGATACCAATCCCACCACTAGATGGTTCGAGGGTGCTTTATGCTCTAGCGCCAGACTTTGCGCGCCGTGGCATGGAGGTTATCGAGCAGGCTGGAATATTTGTTATATTTGCCATTGTTATGCTAGCTAGCCCTGTTATATCCAAGATAATGGGTAGTGCTACTGGGGCTATCTTAAAGCTGTTTAGCGCCATATTTGGCATGCCATACTAGTTGTCTTGGGTGTATAATAGTAAGTGCCCAGCTGTTCTCGGGCGCGTATGATTTTCCTAACATCATACGATAGGGATCCTAAATTTGTCTTGCCCCGTGGGGCGAGCGTGAGGGAACCCACCTTGCATTTACGCGGGGAATATCAAGCGCTTTATGAACGACTGGGTTTTATGGTGTCTTTTTACTGAACTGTGGCCGTACGGCTGGCCCTGCCACTTTAAGCCGACGGCTGGTATAATGCAATGGTAAAACACTTATCGGGGTGTGGCGCAGTTGGTAGCGCGTACGGCTGGGGGCCGTGAGGTCGCAAGTTCAAGTCTTGTCACCCCGACCACATGAGAAATCATTGTCATTTAGGAACCCTGCCCAGGGTTCCTTTAGTTTGTGAGTAATCTCGCACCTCTGTTCTTTGCCCTTGCCATACTGCTTTACGGTGAAGTTCGAGAAGAAAATCCGCAGCACTCCGTCAATGAGTGCCATATCGGTCGTTTTGCGTAATTTATCAGATACGGAGCCAAAAAGTTCGAGATATTCTTTGTACGTCAAAATCGACTCTTTTATGTCCGCTCGCTGCTGTTTTGCCTTATTCAAATCGGACTGCAAGCTGTTTAGCTCGTTGCTTATCTCATCGAGATTATAGTGGTCTTTGAGGTCGGGGTTGGTGAGTATGAACTTTTTGGCATTGTCGTACTCGTTTTGCTTGAGTCCAGTAATACGAGAGAGCGACATAATTTTTGAGGTGAGGTCTTTTGCGTATTGAGCCGTATAGCCCTTTGAGTCCTCGACGAATTGCTTGTAGTTGCTCTCTGTATCAAACACATGCTCATCGAGAAAACGATACGCATAATCAAGTATTTTATTTGCTCGTACACCCTTATTTCTAAACTCGCAGCCATCGGTTTCACATCTGTAATTATAGTAATAAATCCTGCCGTCTTTACGTTTCTTTGAGGTAAGCCCAGAATAAAATCCCTCGCCGCAAAATCCGCAGCACACAACACCTCGCAGGAGGTTCGCTTTGGTGTCTCTGCCTTTATTTACCATCATCGACGAAACGAGCTTGGCGGAGTTGAAATCTTTTATCTTGTTGAGCTTGAAAAAGTCCTCGACACTTACCATTGGCTCAAAATCGTAATACTCTTCTAGCTTCGCAAGAGACTTACCGTATCGCAACACGCCTGCATAGGTAGGGTCTTTGAATACCTTTGAGAGCTTATTGACATTCCACTCGTATTTGACTGGTTTCTTGCCCTTACGCCGCAACTCGTAACCCTCGTCCATAAGCCACTGCGCAATCGTTTCTAGTGTAGCAGTACCCTCTAATCTCCTCTGAAATGCCTCTTGTAGCAGCGTAAAGCTACGACCATCGGGGTAGAGCCTACCGTCCTTGATAAAGTAGCCATGTTTTTGCTCGTCAAAGAAAAAGCCGTCTTCTGTCTTGCGGCGATTGCCCCTTGTTACGCTCTCGCTCAAGTGTTCCGAATACTGCTTTGATAACACAAACGATATGCCGAGCAGCATTTTACCTGTCGGGCTGTTCTCAAACGCAGAGGTGGCAAAACGAATATCCTTGAGAATACCCTTATCGAGCAGGTCGATAATCTCGCCAGCCTCTTTCATATTGCGTGCCAAGCGGTCGGGGTGCCACGCAATTATACCGTCTATATCGCCGTACTGTATGTCCTCAAGCATTGTAGTGAACTTTGGGCGTATGTCAGGGTCTTTTGCGGACTTTTTCTCTTCTATGGGCTTGCCGACGACTCGCAAGCCATCAGGCTTTACGACACGCTCAATACAGTCTTTTATCTGGTCGGGTATCGACCGTTCCTGTCGCTCATCACCAGTCGTAGACTTACGAGCATATATGACATAATTCAGCTCGCTAAAA
The DNA here is from genome assembly GCA_032229905.1 of Saccharimonas sp. (SeqCode). Lineage (GTDB taxonomy): Bacteria > Patescibacteriota > Saccharimonadia > Saccharimonadales > Saccharimonadaceae > Saccharimonas. The sequence goes on along the minus strand of JAVTWQ010000014.1, from coordinate 19,719 downwards.
TCTACGTCGGTCGGTGCTTCTGGCAACGCCATTTGCAGTAGGTCGTATAGTCCTTGTGTCGTCTTGAGTGGCGACGGCTGTTTTGAGTCCTCCATAACTACCTCTATTATAGTAGTTCAAGCCACTCTTGGCTACGACTAGAATACTACTTTGACAGTAGTTATTTCGCCAGTTTCTTCGTCAATATCATCGACAAAACTTATCAGCTCTTTTGGGTCTGCCTCTTCTGTGCCGCACCGTTGCAGCAGGGTAGCTAGGTTCATCATGCTTGCACCACCCTTGTCTTTTGCAGGGACTACGAGCGGCTTTTGTGTGTGCTGCATGATAGCGTTCATACACTTATGGTATGTTCGCTAGGGTCTAAAATCTCTGGGCTATATTCAGGCTATTTATAGCCCCTCGACAACACCTTTATAGTATTTTCTAAAATCGTTCTCGCTTAATGTTGGCGGCTTACCCTCGTAGCCCTCAAGTCTCTTATGAGAGTAATCGTCGAATATATCTGCTATCTTTCGCCCTTTGAGGATGTGCTGCCGATGTATGCAGTATGCCAGTTCTGGGTTGATAGATTGCTTGCCACCAGTGCCGCCAATCTCTCGCTGCACGTCTTTCACGACGCCCCAGACGGCTTTGATGTCTGCCAGTGTCGTTTTACGCCCGAAACGCATAACAACCTCGTCGCCATCCTGTTTGATGTGTGGCGTGTATCTCGTACCGTACACCGCAGGAGCTTCGGCTGTGAGTAAGAGCCGTAGAGCGTTGTCTTTGCCCATATTAAACGTCTCGCTTATCTCGTCGGCACAAGCGTACACCTTGCGAGCATTATCATCATCGCCCTCGACTCGCTTGAGCAGTTCGTAAATACCCATAAATACGTTCTTGAGATACTTTTGCTCGATTGCCTCAAACTCTGGGCTACGTCTAATGTCCGCCAGTAACACATCCTGATTGCCTCGTAGGTCGGAGCGATATTTGTGGTGTATTTCGTCGGACATAGTACCTATTATTATACCGAAAAGCCTGCTTGCTTCGTAGCAGGTGAGAGGGGTGCTTACCGTCTTGCTTCGTAGACGGCGCGACCCCTGTCATTGTATGATGTAATGATTACATCGTTTTGAGCATTTTACGCCCTGAAAAAACGACGCTAAAATCAGTGTTTACCATCTTGCTTCGTGGATGGCTTCGCCTCTGTTATCGTATATTGTGTTTTTTACATCATTTATATGCTGCTTACGCTGTAAAAATCATCAATATGTGAGGGTTTCACCTGCTTGCTTTGTAGCAGGTGAACTATCTTGCTTTGTAGATAGTTTACCCCTGTCGCCACATCTTGCTTCGTAGATGTAAGAGCTAGTAGCAGGACTTACTTCTGTACTCACTTTGTGCTGCATTGTAACTCGCATACGCATTGTTTTGTTGCGTAACGAGCGGTGCCTTTTCATTCGTAAGTCGCTGCCGCTCACTGGCTCGCCATGCGTCTAGCTGGCTCTGTGTGCCAGTAAATCCTGGCGGTCGTGCGGTTGATATATTGCGTAGCTGCGTATCAATAGCATTCACCTTATTGCGTGCCTCTCGGTAGCTTGCGTATAGACTATCGACATCCGCTTTCTTGACTGAACACCACTGGGTATCTACTGCTGGCTGGGTGCTAGATGACGGCGGAGTGTAGCTGCTATTGCCGCTTGAACTACCTGGCGTGTTTGAGCTACTTCCTGAGCTACTAGGACTCGTGTACTGATACGAGCCGCTCGATGTCGATGGCGTATATTCGTAAGAGTTGTTCGCTAGATAAGTGTCTTTGTACTCGTCCGAGGAGTCGATGGCACTCTTGCGAGCGGACTCGATAGATAGACGGTTGGTTGCACTGTTCTCGTCGGGGTAGGCGTCGTAGCAAGCGAGCTGTGCGTCATATCCAGCAATGAGCTTCGGGTAAAAGTCGGGGTCGCTTTCCTCTGGTGTCTTGTGGTCGCTCCATGCTTTATCTATACATTGTTCGAGTTCCGACGCCTCGCTATTACTTGGTTGCGATGTATCCGCTGTGTGTACCGTATTATCTGCTTGATTACCTAGATACGCATAAGCACCGTACCCAATTCCTACAACAACAACCAGAGCGATAATCATCTTAAATAACGGCTTAAACTTTTCGAACTTACTATCCTCAAACCCTGACGCAAAATCATCATCAAACAAACTACTACTCCGTGTAGGCTTTGTGTGCTTGCTGCCTTTCTTGTTCTGTATCTCCATCTTATAGCTCCCTCGCTCCTGTCCTTAGCTTGTACGCATTGAAGTAATCGTCCGTAGACATTTCGTAGCCAGGCGTGCCGAGTTTATTGCAGCCTGCTTTGGCTTCGCTCAAGCCCTCACGTTTCGCTTCGGCGCGACATTCTTGCTTTGCTCCGAGTATCCGTAAAGACTCGTTGTAGTCTGACTTGTCTTTAGCCTGCGAGAACAGTATCCAGCCACCTATAATAACGGCAAGGATAATGATGAGTGTCCAGCCGCCGTGTGAAGAGCTGCTTGTACTGGTAGTTGTGTCGTTGTTTTGCATAGTATTTTCTTGTGCCAAACAAAAAGGCACCCATATCTAGGTGCCTAAACCAGCTAAAGGGATAGAACCCGATAGTTTTCGATATGGATGCCGTCAATAGGTTCTATCCATTCGAAAAATGTGGATATAAATATATCCCTTATAACTGGTTTAGGCTCTTTTATTATATCATCTCGATACAATAAATCCTTATTGAGCCTTAAAATAACAGAGGTGATAGCGTAATAAAGACGATAATCAGTACACAACATTCTCTATGAGAACTACCGAGCGTGCCGAGGACGCAACCCGAATATCAGAGAGCAGCCTAGTTGACCGTGCCTTGTTTTGCACGATATACTCAAAGAGTTCGAGGAGCATTTGTTTCTCTCGACCAGGTTTAATATAAAAGAGTGAGTTTATAAGTACAGGCTGTTTCAATCTGATATAATTTACTAAGCAGCCTATTAGATAATCGCCCGCTTTATAGTGGGAGGAAAGTCCGGGCAGCGTAGGATACGACAGCCGCTAACGGCGGCCGGGGGCGACCCTAGGGAAAGTGCCACAGAAACGATACCGCCGTCTCAAACTGTAAAAGGCGACTGACGGTAAGGGTGAAAGGAGTGGGGTAAGAGCCCACAGCGATGCATGGTAACATGCAGAGGAGGTAAACCCTGTCGGCTGCAAGGAGATATGCATAAAAGGGCGATCCGTCCGCGTATCGATATCCGCTTGATCCGCTTGGCAACAGGCGGGCTAGATAGATGATTATCCTTTGACAGAACCCGGCTTACCGATAGACTGCTACTAAAAAACCGAGCGCTTAAGCTCGGATTTTTAGTTATTTAGGCTAATGCCTATTTAGTAACGCTTTTTACGATTGCCGCAAAAGCTTTAGGGTCGCTTACGGCTGTCTCGGCTAGCACCTTGCGGTCTAGTTCTACACTAGAGGCCTTAAGGTTAGCTATAAGCTTTCCGTAAGTAGTGCCATTTTCGCGAGCGGCTGCATTTATGCGCGTAATCCATAGGCTGCGCAGATCACGTTTTTTGGTACGCCTATCGCGGTAGGCGTATACCAATGACTTGATTACACCCTGCTTGGCCATGCGGAAGCTACGGGTGCGGTAATGTTGCATGCCTTTAGCGGCTTTTAAGATCTTTTTGTGCTTTGCACGTGCGGGAACGCCTCGTTTTACTCGCATATTACACTCCTAGTGCACGCTTAGCGTTGCGTTTCATGCTGCCGGTTACGGTAGCGCTAGTATTGATGTTGCGTTTACGGCTTTTGCTTTTCTTAGAAAGCATGTGGTTGCCGAAGGCGCGACGACGGGTGAGTTTGCCAGTGCTGGTGAGCTTGATCCGCTTGGCAGTACCCTTGTGGGTCTTCATTTTAGGCATTATTTACTCCTTACTACTATGCTCAGATTGCGTCCTGCCATCTGAGGTTGCTGTTCTACAACCGCTACATCCTCTAAAAGGGTAATCATGCGATCGATCAACTCATATCCCAGTTCTCTGTGAGCCATTTCCCGTCCGCGGTAAAAGATTAAAATCTTTACTTTATGACCATCGGCTAGGAATTCACGGATCTTTCGGAGTTTGATTTCTAGATCGTTCGCGCCAATCTTTAGACCAAAACGCATCTGCTTCAATTCGCTAGCTTTATTAGAGCGGCGATTTTTCTGCTGTTTTTTCATTTCTTGGTACTGGTACTTGCCCCAGTCTACGACTTTAGCGACAGGTGGGTTGGCATTTGGCGAAATCTCGACCAAATCGACTCCAGCCTCTTCAGCTACCTTGAGCGCTTCTGTGCGTGACATGATGCCAAGCTGCTCACCGTTTGTACCGATGACACGAAGTTCGCTTGCGCGAATTGCTTCGTTGATGCGGGTTGATGTATTGATTGCAACTCTCCTTACTCGAGTGTGTTAAGCGTTTGCTTCGCGTTATTATAGCAGAGGCTACCTCTGATATCAAGAGGTTTGTCGGTATTGTAATGCTTCGCTGACGTGTTTGACGTTAATATCTTCGGAACTATCTAAATCGGCGATGGTCCTAGCTACCTTTATGACCTTAAAATAGCCACGGGCGCTTAGGCTAAGCCTTTCGGCGGCTGTATTCAAAAGTTGTTCAACATCTGTAGCCAGTTTAATGTGTTTTTTGATCTCAGCATTAGTTAGTGAGCTGTTGTTTTTTACGCTACTGTTATATCTGTTATTTTGCTTTTGCTTAGAATTAGCAATAGCATTTTGAGCAGCTATGTGTTGTGTTTGCGACGACGAAGCTTTCTGTAAAAGCTTGTCGTTTGATACGCGGCTAACTGGCACAATCATATCGATTCTATCCAGCAATGGGCCCGATAAGTGCTTTTGGTATTGCAACAGCTGCGTACTGGTGCAGGTGCACTCATGCGATGGATCGCCATAATAACCACAAGGGCAGGGGTTCATGGTGGCAATCAACATAAAATCAGCCGGGTATATGGCACGGCCGTTGGCACGTGTTACGCTAACGTATTTATCCTCTAGGGGTTGGCGCAGTGCCTCAAGGGCTGAGCGTTGGTATTCGGGGATCTCATCAAGGAATAGAACGCCATGGTGAGCTAGGCTGACTTCACCGGGCTTTGCTTTTACTCCGCCACCTATTAAGGCGATTTGGCTAGCTGTGTGGTGTGGCGCTCTGAAGGGCCGGGCAGGGGCGACATTATCTACTAGTAGCCCAGCCAGACTGTGAAGTTTAGTTACCTCTAGGCGCTCATCTGGTGATAGATCAGGGAGTAGCGATAGTAATGCTTTTGCTAGCATAGTTTTGCCAGCCCCAGGAGGTCCGGTGAATAATATATTATGGTGCCCAGCAGCGGCTATGGTAAGAGCCCGCTTGGCTTGTTCTTGGCCATAAATATCATCAAGTGAGGGTCCGGTAGTGTTTGGTGTTTGACGTTGCGCTGCCTGGGCTAGTTTGGCTACTGGCAGGAGAGCTTCCTTTTTTAGGTGCAAAAACAGACTTTTTATATCTTTTACACCTACTATGTTTATCCCAGACACTAATAGTCCCTGGCTAACATTGCCTTCGGGTAGGTATACAGTGCTAATGTGGTGTTTGCGGGCAGTCTCGGCGACCGTAATTGCACCACTAATGGGGCGTATACGGCCGTCTAAGGCTAGTTCGCCAGCAAAGACGGCTCCAGCTACATCTGATGGGCGTAGTTGGCCGCTACTTACTAGTATCGCTAGGGCAATGGGCAGGTCATAGTGGGTCCCATCTTTAGGCAGCTCGGCCGGGGCTAAGTTAACAGTCATGCGTTGGGGTGGCCAAGTTAAAAGAGAGTTACTGATAGCGCTCTTTACTCGTTCTTTAGCTTCATTTATGGCTTTATCACCCATGCCGACAATCTGTAGACCGGGTAGGCCATTGGTTATATCACTTTCAACTTCAACAATATGGCCATCAAAGCCAACCGGTGCAACAGATATAACTTTCGCAACAGTCCCCATAGTTCCTTATAGTAAACCACACCTGTTCACCCCTGGCAACCTATGGTATAATAAAGGGTAGGTGATGGGGCTGATCTAGCTTTTGACGCCGGGAATTTAACAGATCGTTTCGCAAGCCGAATTCTGACGTAATCAGATCAATAATTGCAACCAACCGTGTTGCTCAGGCTTGGAATAGCGTTTTCGGACGTCAATTCCAAGCTGTTGCTGCTTAATATTGCAGCATCGTGCTAGTTTAGACGCCAGCTATGAACTAGTGCGTTATATTCAGCAGGCTCGGTACCCGTGGCTATTTCCGACCACGTGTACTCAAACTTTTCGGCATCCACTTTGGCAGGTTCTTTGTTTCAATCCATGTCCTGGCGGGTGGCTAAATACTTGAATGGAACTATGCTTGTAGACGAACGATAGGTTACCTGACGGACCCGGGGGCAGTACCCGGCAGCTCCACCAATAATTAGAATAAGCCCTACCAGGGGCTTGTTTTTATTTATAACATTCATCGATATTAGTAATAAAAAACAACCGCCTGCGAGTAGCGGTTGTTTTATGTGGAGTTTTTTTGCAATTTGTTTATTTTTGGCCCCTGTACAACTTTTTTATTCAGAAGCTACCCCTATAATATGACGCCAATGCGCTTATGTCAACAACTTTATAGGAAAATCATTAGGTAAAAAATACCACAATATGTAGCCTAATTTTGCAGCCCGTGGTGGCCAGGCGGGCCCTACTATGAGCAAGCAGGCTCAGGCGCTATTTTATGTAGGCTTATTGCCCGTTGGTTTTTCGTATAGACACTACCGGCAGGCGGCGCGTTTATAGTGAGGGAGTTTTATCGTGGGCGCCTAGGGCGTGGGGCTGGACTTTGACGCCACTAGGGCAGGCCTATGAATTAGGCGCAAATGACTTTGTTTTATATTTTTAGACTAAGAACCTGTTTGTAGTTTGATGCGTTGATTTCCGTATTCGGAAAGCAAGTTGTTGTTATAGCAAGGAACTTACTACATAAACAATAGCCGTTGTTGGTTTGAGATTTTACTATAAATATGCATAGCCCTGGGCTTACTGGCCGTACGTTATTTGTTCGATATTTTAGCTAGAACCATATTTATAAAAAACTTAAGTTGGCTTATTATTGCCTGCGTAGGCTAGCGAACAACTTTTAGATTTACTAGTAAGCTAGGGTATTAAGCAAAATTATAAAACCGATTAAGCCACTAATAGTGCGCCGCGCCTAGTAAAGCTAAGGCGGTTAAAATAGCGCAGGGATAGATCTTTACAACAAGGCTGTGTGCTTAATATTGTAAAAATAACAAAGTTGTAATGATCACAATAATACAAGGAATTAACAGATACGATGTGTGTGAAAATATATATGTAATTTGATAAAATTACAACATAATAGCACATGAAAGTATTGAAAAGTTAATATACTTATGCTAATGTAAAAACAAGCTTTTGAAAAAACAAAAAAAGCCACCACAAAAACCTTAACAATTAAACTATAAGCGCGTACGCCGACACTTCGACGGACACAAGGTAGCAGCATTACTCTCGCTCCACTTATATCTGTTTTTTGGCTTACCTCTGTAAGACAATCTATTACATACAGATATCGCACCTTTAGGGGCAACTAGAGTAAAACATGATGCTACCTCGGCTCCGCCGCCACCTTGAGGCTTTTAGCCTCGGTAAGCACGGCGCTTAAGAGGGCTAGTACCTCACGCTTGGAAAAACCCTAGCATCGGTCCACACGATGGTAGTGAAACCTCCAAGCGTGAAGTGGAACACCCTAAAAACAAAAAGGCCTATGCCCCGTATTTACGGAGCGGTCAGAAGCCTACCAGAGCGGAATATAGCGGGCGATCCCAAATAGTTGTTTTTACACAGGGTAACGCCAAATCAAAATACGCTTCCGCTCTAAGGCTCCATGTTTTACACCATGGATGATACAATATGCCTATGCTTTCTAGGATACTTGCAATCGTCACTCTCGCAGCCTTCGTGTTGCTTTCGGCAATCTTACAATCAACGTCTCCTTCGACAATCCACCCTGTAGGAATTTTAGCTGTTCTTATTTTGTTTTATTTGTTAGCACTTGGCGTGCTAACTTTTTTGATGTATGGGCTTATGATTTTGTTTACTAGACTAAGGCAGCGCCCTGGTGTGAGTAGTGAGGTTACGGCTGCTAGCTTGAGGCGTATATACTATTACGCTACAGTGTTAGCCCTAGCGCCGGTGTTAATGATTGGGATGCGGTCGATTGGGCGCGGAACAGCTTGGGACATCGTGTTAATTGTTATCTTTGAAATAATCGCTTGTTTTTATATTGCAAAACGCTAAATAGAACGTATATTTAGCAACCCGTTTATGCTATAATTTAACAGATATGGAACCACGGCAACCAGGACCGGCGATGTCATTTGAGAGTCAAGGCCCACAGCAGGGTAGCGAGGCTTATAGTTTGCCAGGGGTGCAGCCCGAGGCTCTGCCTGATAATCGCGCTGAGGTTGTAGGGGACAGGCCTACCCAGGTCGAAGCTGAGAGTACGGCGGCGGCCTCTATCCCACTAGTGCCAGCGCCTATAGTTGTGGCAGATGACGCAGCTGCTCAGGTAGTAGTGACCGACGATACTAATGCACCACTTATGGCTGCTGATGATGACTTGATTGAGCGGGAGTGGGTTGATAAAGCTAAAAAGATAATTGAAGAGACAAAAGACGACCCATTTAAGCGCGAACAAGAGGTAGGCCGTTTACAGCGGGAGTATATTAAAAAGCGGTACGGCCGAGAGATAGGTGAGCCGATTGAGTAGTGATCTATGACAGGCCTACTAATAACCGTTTTTATTGCTGTATGTTTGATCGCTGCGTTTGGCGTAGTGGCCTTTTTAATGTACCGCAAAACCTTACGTGAGGCTAAAAACTACGAACGCGGGCTAAAAATGGTGCCCATACTAATACACTTGCCGCCAGCCAGTGATGATATAGATGGTAATGGTAGGGATAAGCGTGATCTAACTGAAGAAGTATTGAGCCAGGCCCAGGTTATGTATAACATTATAGCTAGCACAGCTACTAAGGGTTTCAAGAGCCGTATTTATGGGCAAAGGCATTTGGCCTTTGAAATTATTGCGCGCGGCGGCCTAGTATATTATTACGCGGTGGTGCCGACTGTGTTAACAGATGTAGTTAAGCAGGCAATTGCCGCGGCATACCCAACGGCCAGGCTGGAGGAGGTGGCAGAGCACGGCGTATTTAGCCAGGTGGGTAAGATGAGCGGTACGATTGGCGGTGAGTTTACTCTAAAGAAGGACTTTGTGTACCCAATTGCAACCTATATGGAATCTAAGCGTGATGCGTCGAGGGCACTACTAAATGCTATCTCGGCCTCAACCCGTGAGGACGGCATCGGTATACAGTTTTTAGTTCGCCCAGCGCGCGAAGGCTGGACAAAATCTTCAATCTATAAAGCTGATCAAATCACGAAGAACAAGGGCAAGAGGACTGGACTAGCTGGGTTACTAGCGCCAAAAGACATTATGGAGGCTTTATGGAAACCGCCAGAGCAAAAAGATGTAAAGCCAGAGGAGAAGCAGTTGAATGCGGTGGAGCAAGCCGCAATTGAGGCTATCCAGGAGAAAACACGCTACCCTGGTTTCGAGACACTAGTACGGGTGGTGGTTTCATCTAATACATCCGCTCGCTCACAGGCGCTTATGCAAAATATCGTGGCGGCCTTTGCGCTTTTTGACTCGCCGAGCTTTAACGGCTTTAAGTATACGGCTGCAAAGGATATTGAAGCCCTAACCACCGCCTTTATATTTAGGTTTTTCCCACAGGAAGTAGTGAACAACATATTAAATACAGTAGAGCTTGCCACAGTATTTCACTTGCCAGATCAAAATAGTATCCCAAGTACCAAAGTAGAACGCCAGATGAGCAAGCAGGTTGATGGGCCTACCCAGGCGATGGATGAGGGCTTACTACTCGGCTATAACGAGTTTAGGGGTATTAAAAAGCCTATTCGTCTCAGCGATAAGGACCGACGACGACACATACATATTATTGGTCAAACTGGTATTGGTAAATCGGTCCTAGAAGAGAACTTAGCCTTCCAGGATATGATGGATGGCCGTGGGTTTGCTTTTATTGACCCACACGGCGACTCGGTAGAGGTACTACTAAGCAAGGTGCCAAAAGAACGGGTTGAAGATGTTATTTACTTTAACCCTAGTGATATGGATAACCCAATTGGGCTTAATATGTTTGAGTTTGATAATCCTGATCAAAAGGACTTTTTGGTCCAGGAAGCAATCAATATGCTATATGGTCTATATGACCCAGGCCACACCGGCATAGTGGGGCCGCGCCTCGAGCATATATTCCGTAACTGCGCCCTACTGCTCATGGCCGATCCAGCTGGTGGCACATTTATTGATATACCAAAGGTGCTAATAGATGACCAGTTTATGAAAAGCAAGCTAAAGTACGTAACAGACCAAAACGTGTTAGATTTTTGGACTAAAGAGTTCCCAGCTAGCCAACGCTCAAGTGAGGCCGGTGAGGTTATCAGCTGGGTAGTATCTAAGTTTGGTCCGTTTGTAAGTAATGATGCCATGCGTAATATTATTGGCCAAACAAAGAGTGGCTTTAATATACGCGATATTATGGATAACAAAAAAATACTTTTAGTAAACCTTAGTAAGGGTAAAATGGGCGAGCTAAACTCTAAGCTCCTAGGTATTATATTTGTGATGAAGTTCCAGGCAGCAGCTATGAGTAGGGCTAATGTACCAGAAGATGAGCGCCAGGACTTTACCTTGTACGTTGATGAGTTCCAGAACTTTGCGACAGATAGCTTTGAAACAATACTAAGTGAAGCCCGTAAATACCGCCTAACTCTTGTTTTGGCTAACCAGTTTATGACTCAGCTAAAAGAAGAGATTAGGGAAGCGATTATTGGTAACGTAGGAACGTCTATTACTGGCCGTATTGGTATTACTGATGCGGAGATTATGGTTAAGAAGTACACTCCGGTGTTCGACGCTGAAGATTTAGCTAAGCTGCCAAACTTTGAATCAGTTTGTGTGGCACAGATTCAAGGCGTGCCATCATCACCATTTAGTATGAGCTGGATACCTGCTATGGGGCAATCTAACCCACAACTTAATGGTGCGCTTAAGAGGCTCTCAGCCGCGAAATATGGCCACCCACGGGCGGAGGTGGAAAAAGACATATTCACTCGCTTGCAGCCACCAAAACTAGAGGCTCCGGTCGCAGGTGCGCCAATAGGCATAGATGCGGCACCGGCCGCCAAGCCGTCTTCGGGTTCATCGTTCCTTGATGAATGGTTGGCTAAGCGTAAACAGCTAGCGGCCACTCAACCGGCTCAGGCTGGCCCAGCTACTGTACCGGCCCCGCAACCAGCTTTTGGTCCACAAGCGGCCTCTAGGCCCGCTACGGCAACGCCTGCGGCTATGGATTGGCCGAGCGCTTCGTCGCTTGCGAACAATCCTTCCGTGCAGCCTGCGGTGGTCCCGGTGATCCCTGAAGCTCCTGTGTCTGAAGTTAAAGTAGGGCAGGCTGAGGTAAAAGATCCGGCCCACCTTAGCGTGCGCGATCAGTCGGGCCAGGCTGATGAAATGACCTTGCGTTTACGCGACTAGTATATTACTCCCTATATTTAAATAAGACACCTATCGCTTAAGGGGTGTCTTATTTAAATAGCTTAATTAGCCTAGCGTTTGCCCGTAATCATTGTCTTAAAAAAGTCGTACAAATTGCCGACGACCCAGCCAAGTATAAAAGCGGCGATCGCTTCAGTACCGCTAAGTGGGTAACCGTTAAACTTTGCAATAACATAGATAGCAAGCGTGAATATGAAGGCTAGAATAGACCCAGATAAAATAGCGTTAGGGCGGGCGATTGTCTTACCGGCAACTTCGCTAACCTTTTCGATTACGGGGTTATGGATAACCTTACTAAAGGCCCGGCTGGCTGGTGGTAACTCTTTTTGAGTCTGATCCATAATTTTGTCATAGGCCTTTTTGCGGGCCGTTTTTGTGTTGGCCGGCCGGGTTTCGGCGGTTGATTTTTCGGCCGATGTTTCGGCTTTGACCGTTTCTTTCTCGGCCACGGCTTTTTCTATCTCATGGCGAGCTTTCTGCTCACTTTCGTGTTTATCAGTTTTAGTCTCAGCAGCGCGCTCGTTTAGCCTATCTTGCTGGCTCTCTTGCAAATCGGCAAGCTCAGCCTTACTAAATTCGGCGCCGTTTTCTATATTATCTTTTGGTCCTTGTTCGTTGCTCATAGCCCACCCGTTCTTTTTAGATTGTTCCAGTGTTAAAATCGCGCCTAATTAACCGTACTTCGGTACCGAGTTGGCGGCTGCGTGTGTAGAAGAACACGACTACTGCTAGGGCAGCTCCGGCCACTATCATGTTTTCGGTTGGGCCAGTATGTGGCAGTTGCCCGGCCACGGCTTCTACGATTTGCTTTTGCACTGGGCAATCTACATTTATGGCTACGTTATTACCAAAGGTATTAAGCATTCGGCAGTCGTAAGATGTAGCGTTGCTTTGACCCTGGCCCATAGCAGGGATAGTGCTCATCATCTTTACGGTAAACATGCGCGTAATTGACTCGCCTGCTTTAAGGGTTACCTTTGGCCATGATAGTATGGCTACTCGACCATTGGTATCAGTGCTTGTCGTTCCGCCACCAGCATCGATAACATTAGCGTACTCAGTGACATCATCGATGTGCTCCACGATTGTTACATCGGCTGGGGCATTGCCCTTATTCTGCACGTTTAGTTTATAGGTTATAGAGTCATTGGCTTTAGCTGTAACAGTAGTAGCATTAACGTTACCTTGAGTCGTATTTATAGCTGATTTAGTCTCAATCAATTGAGCGGCACACTTTGCATCCTTTATCCATAGTGTAGGATCACCAGGGCAGGGTTGGCACTCTGGGTTGGACCTAAGGATTGAGGTGTTTTGGAGACATTTTTCAGGTGGGGCTATATTGAAAGTTTTTATACAGCCATCGCCGGTCCTTGCGCCTAGGGATGTGTTAACCGTAACTTGGACGGTATAGTTACCCTCCTGGGACTGGGTATAGGTGTATACGTTGCTGGCTTGGGTAGAATTGACCGGTATTGTGGCAACTACAACACCATCACGTTTTATTACATAGGTATATGATTGGATGCTAGCACCAAACTCGGCCCTCGCGACTGCTGTAAAGTTGTAGTTTGGCAAGATTGGATTGATAGTAAGCATTTCGCATGATGCATAAGGCTTATTACAGTTTGGATATGTACCATTGGTGCCGGCCGGGCAGACCTGTTTTGTACAGTTTGGGTATGTCCCAACCATGCCACTAGCACACTTTACTGTCGGTGGTGTAACGCGTAATACCAAGTTTCCACATATTTTTAATAGGGCAAACCACATACCACTTGAGGTAGTGCCTACATAGGCATCATAGGTAGAGCCATTCGCTATGGTGTAGGCTTTAGTGTCGCTAAGGGATAATGGGCGGTAATAAAATGTAGTTGAGCCACCGCTAGATGTAGGTACTGTATATGAGCGTTCGCCTTGGGCTGCGCTAAAGCGTGATAGGTGTCCCCAAGAGTATAGGGTGCCGTCTTTACGTGAGTTTACAGTAGATAGGCTAGTGTTTTGGATGTCAGCCCTAGAAATACCTACAACGTTAAACAGGTCTTTTAGGTTACCGGTATTGGCGTCATAGTTACGCAAATAATCGTCGCGTGTTTTAAAGCCACCATATATCATGTCATTAGAGCTTGCGGCATTTGCGGCCTCGGGGGCCTGAAACACTGCAAAAGATTGCACTACAAGCGCTAGGGCCATAAAGACCAAGCCTACTTTACGGGTTGTTTGTTCTTTACGCAGTCGTTTAGCGTAAAACCCTAATTGTCCAACAAGTGCTGGGCTGAATGGGAGGTTTGATATGATTTTTTTAAACATTGGTTACCCTTGGCTTTTTATTTAGTTTTTACCTATACGCGCCTATTTTAGCATAAGAAATATGTTCAGTTCAATAGCTAGCGTGAACAATTATTTTCATGCTATAATAGATACATTGTAAATAGCAGTATTGACTGAAAAGTGAGGGGAAATGGCTAAACGAACAGACGGTAGTTCTTATGATGGGTCTCAAATCCAGGTTCTTGAAGGCCTTGAACCGGTTCGCAAACGACCGGGTATGTATATTGGTAGCACTGGCCCAGAGGGTTTACACCACCTAATTAAGGAGATTGCCGATAACTCAATCGATGAGGCGATAGCCGGTTTTGCGTCACGAGTTGATGTTCGAATACTGGCTGATGGAGGAGTGACGGTTATCGACGATGGGCGCGGTATCCCTGTAGACAAGCACCCTAAAACTGGCCTCAGTACACTGGAGACTGTTCTGACTGTTCTTCACGCTGGTGGTAAGTTTGGCGGTGGTGGCTACAAAGTGTCATCGGGCCTTCACGGCGTTGGTTCAAGTGTAGTAAATGCATTGTCTACTACCCTGGCGGCCGAAGTTGTTAAAGATGGTGAGTTGTACCGCATAGAATTCGCTCAGGGTGCAACTACTATGCCGCTCAAGAAAATGGGTAAGACCGATCGACCAACCGGTACGACAGTGACATTTTATCCTGATCCGACTATTTTCAAGGAATCAGTCGAATTTGACTATAAATGGGTCGTAAATTATCTTCGCCACCAAGCCTACTTAACCAAGGGCATCTATACCTCAGTGGTGGATGAGCGCACAAATGAGCGCCAAGCGTTCTATTTTGAGGGTGGTATCAAGAGCTACGTTAAAAACCTTAATATCGGTAAGGACGTGCTGGCTGACGATATATTCTATGTCGAGCGTACTATTGAAGATTCTGGTGTTGAGATCGCCGTGCAGTACAACGATACATATATAGAGACAGTAAAACCGTTTGCCAATAACGTCCTCACCCCTGATGGCGGAACACATTTAGTTGGCTTCCGGACTGCTCTGACTCGCGTCATTAATGATTACGCTCGCAAAAACGGCATATTGAAGGAAAAAGAGGATAACCTTACTGGTGACGACATTCGTGAAGGACTCACGGCGGTTATCTTGGTCAAGCTACCAGACCCACAGTTCGAAGGCCAGACAAAGAATAAGCTGGGTAATCCAGAGGTTCGTCGCTACGTTGAACAGGTGATGAACGAGTATTTTGCGTATTATCTCGAGGAGAATCCAGAAGTCGCCAAAAAAGTCGTCGGCAAGGCACTGCTAGCCGCTAGGGCACGCAAGGCCGCTAGGGCGGCTCGTGATAACGTTCTCCGCAAGGGTGCACTCGATGGCATGGGATTACCGGGAAAGCTATGGGACTGTTCGAGCAAGAGTCCGTCTGACAGCGAGATTTATATAGTCGAGGGTAACTCAGCTGCCGGTTCGGCCAAAGAAGGTCGCGACAGCAAGACGCAGGCGATTTTGCCGCTAAGGGGTAAGGTGTTGAATACAGAACGAGCCCGTCTAGACAAGATGTTTGCCAATAAAGAGATTGTTGCCATGATTCAGGCCTTCGGTGTCGGTATCGGTGAACAGTTCAATGTCGATGGTTTGCGTTACCACAAGATTATCATCATGACAGATGCTGATGTTGATGGTAGTCATATATCGACGCTACTGCTAACGTTTTTCTTTCGCTACATGCGCGAAGTCGTTGAGGGTGGATATGTGTATCTGGCAAAGCCGCCACTTTATAGTGTGAACCGTGGCCAAAAGAAATACTATGCGTACGATGAAGAAGAGCGCGAGCGTATCCTAGATGAGATAATTGCCGACAAAAAAGAGCGGGGAGCGCAGACTGATGAAGATGCCGACAAGATGAAGCAGGCGGGCGTGACGGTCTCGCGTTTTAAGGGCCTTGGTGAGATGGACGCTGATCAGCTGTGGGACACAACCATGAATCCAGAGAATCGTGTATTGATCCAGGTACGAGTTGACGATGCCGAAAATGCTGACGCGGTGTTTACGAAGCTTATGGGCGAGGAAGTTTCGCTGCGCAAGACATTTATTCAAAATAGAGCGAAGAGTGCTGACCTAGCCGAACTGGATATTTAGGAAGTAATGGAGTTGAATTATGAATGATGATGAAAATACAACAATAACCCCAATTGAAAATGAACCAGCTCATGAGGGCGAGATTATGGCAGACGGTCATGGCCTAGAGCACCGCACACTTGAAAATGTTATGGAGGATAGTTTCTTCCGATATTCGATGAGTGTGATCATTGACCGCGCCCTACCTGATGTGCGTGACGGCCTTAAACCGGTCCACCGCCGTATTCTTTATTCCATGAACCAAAACAATAACCGTCCTGGCGCCAAGTTTGTCAAAAGCGCCTTGATTGTTGGTGATGTGATGGGTAAGTATCACCCGCACGGCGACAGTGCCATTTATGACTCAATGGCACGCTTGGCGCAACCGTGGTCTTTGCGCTATCCACTGATCGATGGCCAGGGTAACTTTGGCTCAATGGACGGCGACCCACCAGCTGCCATGCGTTATACCGAAGCTCGCATGCAGCGTATTGCTGACGAGATGCTCACCGATATAGATAAAGAGACAGTGCCATTTCGTGATAACTACGACGGATCGCGCCAAGAGCCCGAAGTGCTACCGGCCAAGGTGCCTAACCTATTACTAAACGGCCAGATTGGTATCGCTGTTGGTATGGCTACTAATATTCCGCCGCATAACCTAGGTGAGCTAGTTGATGCGTCTATCGAGCTGATCGATAATGAAGATGCCACCATTGATGACTTACTCAAACACGTCAAGGGTCCTGACTTTCCGACGGGTGCCACTGTGTATGGCGGTGCACCGATGAAGTTGGCGTATCAGACTGGACGTGGCAGTGTCACTATACGTGCGGTTGCCGAGATAGAGGAGACTAAAAAAGGTCGCCACCAGATTATTGTGAGCGAAGTTCCTTATGGTGTAAATAAAGCAACACTTATCGAAAAAATTGCCGAACTCGTCAAAGATAAGAAGTTAAACGGTATAGCTGATCTTCGTGATGAGAGTGCACGCGGTAAGGTTCGGGTGGTTATCGAGCTTAAGAAAGACTCGTACCCCAAGAAGCTGCTCAATCAGCTCTATAAAATGACTGCACTTCAGACCAGTTTCAATTTCAATATGCTTGCTCTAATCGACGGCCTGCAGCCACGCGTACTTGGCCTTCAGGATATGCTTCAGGAATTCATTTCGCATCGTCAGGTTGTTGTTCGTCGTCGCACTGAATACGAGCTCCGTAAAGCACGCGAACGTGCACATATATTGGAGGGCTATAAGATTGCCCTCGATCATATTGATGAAGTAATTCGTATTATTCGCGCCAGCAAGACGAGCGAGGAAGCGCAGAAGAACCTCATCAAATCATTTGCTTTGAGTATCATACAGGCTCAGGCTATATTGGCGATGCAGCTTAGGCGTTTAACCGGGCTTGAGCGTGAGGCTATCGAAAATGAACTGAACGAGCTGCTAAAGGCCATCAAACGTTTCGAGGAAATCCTAGCTGATGAGAAGGAAATTCTTGGCATTATCAAGGCAGAACTACTTGAGATGAAAGAAAAATATGGTGATGAGCGCTGTAGTAAAATTATCAACAGTGAACTTGGTAAATTTAGCGACGAGGAGCTTATTCCTGAAGAGGATGCCGTTGTGCTGCTTACATCAGAAAACTACATTAAGCGCACACTTGCTAATGACTATCGTAAGCAAAATCGTGGCGGTAAAGGTAAGCGTGGCATGACAACCAAAGAAGAGGATGTCATTGACCTGCTTATTCCGACCAGCACGCATGACTATTTGGTGTTCTTTACCAACCGCGGGCGCGTGTTTAGGCTTAAGGCCTACGAAGTACCAGCGGCCGGTTTATCGGCTAAGGGCGTTGCAGCCGTAAACTTATTACAGTTGCAGCCTGAGGAAAAGATCACCTCAATTATAAAGCAGCCAAAAGATAGCACTAGTGAAGGCTACTTGTTCATGGCTACCACCAAGGGAACAGTTAAAAAGACTCTAGCTCAAGATTACGCCAATATTAGGACAAACGGCTTAATTGCTATTAAGCTTGATGACGGAGATGAGCTACGCTGGATTAAGAATACCACTGGAAATAGTGATGTAATTGTGTCAACATCAGCCGGCCAAGCCGTTCGGTTTAACGAAGCCGATGTGAGGCCTATGGGTCGTACCGCCAGGGGTGTACGCGGCGTAAGGCTGCGACCAAATGATACCGTAGTTGGCATGGACATCGTTACAGCTGATGAGCAGCGCCTACTTGTCATAAGCCAAAAGGGTTACGGTAAGGTAACTAAAGCCGCTAACTTCCCAAGCCATAAGCGTGGCGGGGTAGGTATTAAATCGGCCGTAGTAACAGCTAAGACTGGCCCGATCAATACAGTGCAAACTATTGATGAAACTATGACCGAAGCGATAATCATTTCGGCCGGTGGCCAAACTATTAGGGTATCACTTAAGGATATTCCGTCCCTTGGACGTACCACTCAGGGCGTGAGGATTATGCGTTTAGCTGATGATGACATGGTATCTTCTATAGGCATGGTAGAAGAACGCGACGACGAAGAGACAGAAGAGCCTGCCTCATAGTACAATAAGAGTTATGGAACAATACATATACATTTTGACGCCACTTACGGCATGGGCTATCGCACAGGGGCTTAAGCGTGTATTTGTAAGTTATAACCGAAAACGTAAGGTGATAGACCAACCAAAGTCTAGTAGTATATTGTTGCCTATAGCGCCATCTGGCGGCATGCCAAGCGCCCATTCGGCTACGGTTGTGGCGCTAGCAGCTATTATTGGCCTAAGGCTTGGTCTGGATTCGCCTCTGTTCGCCCTAGCGTTATTATTTGCAGCTGTAGTGATGTACGACGCCATGATGGTTCGATATTCAGTTGGCGAAGAGGGTGAAGCCATACTATCTATTATTCAGAAACTGAAATTAGACGTTAAGAAGCCTCGAGTGGCTAAGGGACATTTGCCGGTTGAGGTTGCTGTTGGGGCGCTAATTGGTGTGCTCACAGCATGTGCTGTATTTTTGGCTACAAAATAGCACCCAAAAAGTGTTGACACTGTTAAATACAAAGCGTATACTTGGTAACAGTCTGGTCGCGGGTAAGCGATAAACTAATAATGGAGTTGAACAGATGCGAGTGTTTTTTAACAATTTGATTGTGCAATTATCATCGTCAGTTAATTTTTGTTTTGAGTGACCGGCTCGCTTTTTAAGTAGAGTCGGTTTTTATGGAGAGTTTGATCCTGGCTCAGGATGAACGCTGGCGGCGTGCCTAACACATGCAAGTCGAACGGTAACGGGCTCTTCGGAGTGCCGACGAGTGGCGGACGGCTGAGTAACGCGTGGGAACGTGCCCCAAAGTGAGGGATAACGCACCGAAAGGTGTGCTAATACCGCATATGGTCTTCGGATTAAAGTTTTAACGCTTTGGGAGGAGCCCGCGTCGGATTAGATAGTTGGTGAGGTAATGGCTCACCAAGTCGACGATCCGTAGCTGGTCTGAGAGGATGACCAGCCAGACTGGAACTGAGATACGGTCCAGACTCCTACGGGAGGCAGCAGTGAGGAATCTTCCACAATGGGCGAAA
>JAVTWQ010000013.1:144762-170469 GCA_032229905.1 Saccharimonas sp. (SeqCode) | reverse complement strand
GGCAGAAAAACGGCAATGTACATCATTATGTGTATTACCGCTGTACTCGCAAGAGTAAAACCATTACTTGTATCGAAAAGCCTGTGCGTTCCGAGCCAATAGACGAACAGTTGTCGGGCTTGTTGGCACAATTTGCCCTGCCTGACGGCTGGGGCGACTGGTTGCGCCAGCAAATAGACAAAGCCGAGCGAGAAGAGCAAGCCAAAAGTGATGTATCGCTGGACGACCTGCGAAGCAAAGTGGCGCACCTGTCGGCAAAGTTGCAAAGACTTCTTGATATGTTCTTGGACGAGATAATTGACCGCCAAACCTACCTTGCAAAGAAAGCCGAGTTGATGAGCGAAAAGAAGTCTTTAGAAGAACAAATGAGCGATATTGCGCTGGGTCAAAGTGCTTGGGTTGAACCGATGACAAAATGGCTCGATAAAGCCGTTTCTATCTGTGAAATCGCTCAAACGGACGACTTTTTTGCAAAAAAGAGCCTTTTGCGAGAAATCTTTGGGTTGAACCTGTTTTTAACAAACAAAAATGTCGCCACGAGTGGCGACCAATCTCAAATCTCCCCCCTGAAAAACCCGTGGCAGGCACTGCGTGCCGCCACGCAAAAAGCCGCCCTTTCGGGCGACAAAATTGCAATTTCTTCCGATTTGGAGCCGCGACCGGGATTTGAACCCGGGACCTCATCCTTCACTTACACCCCTATTTATATAAACGTATATTAGGGGGCTAGACTGTATCTTAAGCATATCGAGCTAACGACGTAGCTTCCCTTGTCAGTCGTTCGGGCCTTCCGTAATTAGCGGATTGCCACGGTCTTACCCCTACGTGGGGCGTTAACCGTTATTCGGGATTCACTCGGTGATTTCTCGACCGGTGGGCAGGAGGTCGGCGACCTACCATGGATGCGCTCTACCAACTGAGCTATCGCGGCATGTTGTTAATTTGCTCTACAAGTATATCACGCAGATGCTTGTTATTGTAGTAGAGAGTTATGACTCCGTACCTGTTCTTTTTGCGGTATGTTCCGATACTGCCTGAAATTGTTCTAACGGGTTTGTAAAATTGAAGCTCACTAACCTCAAGCCTGCTTGTCCAGAAAGCCATAGCCTCTTCAAATGAACAGTCTGTAAATAACTGCATACCGAAGCGCATTTTGTCCCGCCCCACTCCGTATATCTGTTCGAGAAATTGAATAAACTTAAGTATTATGCCTGGATCTGAATTTCCCAGGCGGACCGAAGATGGACTCGCTTTCGTTCCCTCTCCCCAGTACAGCCCAATTCCTATTCCATACAGCTCACGCTCGGTAGCTGTCATCGATTTCTTAATTGTAAAAGGATCACCATCAGGATTATAAATTGTATATAACGCATCTGATCGAGTACGGCGCTTTATGTTATGTTTTCTCATCCAATAGTCAATTTTATTCACTGAGCAACCTAAACTATCAGCAATCTGTTTCATTGACTTATTCTGTGTGTAGTATAGCCTTTCTAAGGCGTCTTTCTCCATTGGTTTAACTATCCCTTCTCAGTATATTATAATACTAATTAAGCACAAATAGCATGATAAACGCCAATAGAAAATAAGGAAACAACACCCACCAGTCTTTCATGGGTTTGGACTAATGGCTAACGCTTTAAGAGCTGGCGTAGGATATAGGCAATCGCTCTACGCGTGCGTTTGAGTGATATCGGCTTTTAGAACCTCTTTTTGGATAGGCTTGGCTTGGTCTGGGGAGAAGTGGTAAATAAGCACGGTGCCAAACGGCATTTCTACATTAGCCATATCATCTTCATTTATATCCTCTAGGTGTTTCATGAGGGCGCGTATAGTATTGCCGTGCGATACGAGTAGGATGTTTTCGCCAGCCTGGAGCCTAGGCAATATTTCGCTATCAAAGTACGGCGCAGCTCTGTTATAAACATCCTTAAGGGTCTCGCCGCCAGGTACTGGGTGGTCCCAGCCGCGGCGGATACCGTTAAACTCAGCTTCACCTAGCCTATTCTTAACTTCCCACTTGTCCATGCCGGTTAATTCACCGTAATCGCGCTCTTTTAGGGCCGGGCTAATTATGTGTGGTATATCGCCGGCGGCGTGGCCCATAGTCTTTAGGTGGCCATTTAGGGTTTCTATGGTGCGTTTTAAATCTGATGTATAGGCCGCATCAAAGTGGTAGCCGCTTAATAGCTCGCCAACTTTTTGTGAATCAGCTTCGCCTTTTGGCGTGATGCTTACATCGGTGTGGCCGGTCCATTTACCGAGCAAATTCCATTCACTTTCACCGTGGCGGCTTATAACTAATATTCCTGAGTTTTGTTTCTTATCTGTCATGGTATTAGTATGACTGACTTGGCAAGATTTCTCAACCGATGATAAACTAAAGGGATGGATTACACAATTACAAATATTACAGCAAGACAAATATTAGATAGCCGCGGCAACCCAACCGTTGAAGCGGATGTTACGCTAGCCGGTGGCGTACTGGGCCGAGCGGCCGTGCCATCTGGGGCGAGCACCGGTTCGGGTGAAGCACTAGAGCTACGCGATGGTGGCACCGCCTATGGCGGCAAGGCCGTAACTAAAGCGGCAGCCAATGTTAAAGAGCGTATTGCGCCATTGCTAAGTGGTAAAGATGCTAGCGACCAGGCTGCCATAGACGCTGCAATGCAGCAGCTTGATGGCACCAACAACAAGGCTGGGCTCGGTGCTAATGCCGTACTAGCCGTAAGTTTGGCTGCTGCTAAGGCGGTTGCTAATGCAAAGCAAATTCCATTGCATAAATATATCGCTAGCATGACTGGCTCGAGCGAGGATTTGCCGTTACCAATGATGAATATAATGAACGGCGGGGCGCACGCTGCGTTTGCGACCGATATTCAGGAATTTATGATTATTTGTAAGGGCGCTAGTACTATTGAACAAGCTTTGCAAACGGGTACCGAAGTGTTCCATAGCCTAGCTAAGGTGCTTAAAAGCAAGGAATACCCAACCACGGTTGGTGATGAGGGTGGTTTTGCGCCACGGGTACGTAATGGCAACCGCGAGCCTCTAGAGCTCATTAGCGAGGCCGTAAAGGCAGCTGGGTATGAGCTTGGCACCGATATTGTGTTTGCGCTAGATGCCGCCGCTAGTGAGTTTTATACTGATGGCAAGTACGAACTTAAGTGCGAAGGCCGTAGCCTAACTAGCGCCGAAATGGTTGATTGGTTAGAAAGCCTTGCGGCTGAGTTCCCTATCGTATCTATTGAAGACGGCCTAGCTGAAGATGATTGGGATGGCTGGAAGCTACTCACTGAACGCCTTGGCGATAAAGTACAGCTTGTAGGCGATGACCTGCTGGTTACTAATACAAGCCTACTTAAGCGCGCTATTGACGAGGTGGCCGCTAACGCAATACTAATTAAGCCAAACCAAATTGGTTCATTAACAGAGACAATCGAGGCCGTAAAGATGGCTCAAGCCGCCGGCTGGAACACGGTAATGAGCCACCGTTCTGGTGAGACTGAGGATGTAACCATCGCTCACCTGGCAGTTGGGCTTGGTTGTGGGCAGATTAAAACCGGCTCGCTATCACGCACCGACCGAGTAGCTAAGTATAACGAACTTATACGTATTAGCGAGGCTGACCCAGAGCTAACGATCGCTCGGCCTTTTTAGATAAACCATAGTAGCCATAGGCTCTTTCACGGTTGAGTTGTAGCAAGGCAAGCTTTGATTTCGTCAATGCTGGGCTTAATAAAATCAGTAGATGAGTTCTCTGGCAGCTGAATGAAAACTCCGTCGCCTCTGTTACGGGGAATAACATGAAAATGTAAGTGGCTATGTTTAATTTCACCATCAGGCGTCATTGGAGCGTATTTTTGTCGGACTTCGTTGCCAAAGCCTGCATCAACCAACGAACCGATACGTCCAAGCTCACGGTAAATCTCTATGGCTTCAGGATCGATTAGCTCGGCTATATTTGTTATATGTCGCCGTGGTATAACTAAGCAATGTCCGCTGCGGATCCATGGGCTAGAGACTATCGAGTAACTAAACTGTCCTAGCTTTATCACTCTAGGCGATATGTTTTCGCTTTCAATATGGCAAAAAGGACATTCCACTATAGTAGCTCCAGGGTTTCTTTGAGCTGTGGTTCGGTTATTAACGCCATGGCCTGCGTTAATGATAAGTAGCGATACTCAGAGTGCTCATCACTCAGGATTATGGCTTCATTTAAGCAATTAGCGACGTAAGTTAAGCGAACAACGTGGAGGTTGTTATTGGTTATAAATATATCTTGGCTATTTAGTATTTGCAAGGTGGTATTACTTATATCAATTCCAGTCTCTTCTAGTACCTCTCTCTTTAAGCCTGCCAGGATAGGCTCATCTGAATATATTCTGCCGCCAGGTATATCCCAGCTGTAAGTACCATCGCTAAGTGGTTGCTCGCGCTTTAAAAACAGGTATTTGCCCGTATCATTGCGTATCAGCACTTTTACTCCAACTTGCAGTTCCATGAATGTATTATACGATAATAAAATTAAAAACCCACCTTTATGATGGGCATTTAATTTGGTGCTGAGAGTAGGATCGGCTAAAGCCTCCTCCGTTTGCTTCAAAAGTGAGCGAGCTCCCTTTTGTGCACTGCACTACACCGAACCTACTAATGTTTTGCTAAGGCAAAACTCTTCGTAGGTTAGAATCAACTTAATACCAAATAAAATGACCACACTCAGGTGGTCGTTTTATTTGGTGCTGAGAGTAGGATTCGAACCTACGAAGGCGGAGCCAATTGATTTACAGTCAATCGTGTTTGACCACTTCACTATCTCAGCGCTAACTAAATTATTTTACCTCATATTTACTGTATTTGCTAGCCTCGATTGCTAAGGAATTGCGAATTGATAGATCTCTCCAGGGAATAACAAACTTTCGGCCATTTTTTACATAAACAAATAACAGATCAAAATCAGTTTCAGAATACTTTTTTGCACTATGATAAGATTGATTTCCGCCCATCGTTCTAAGCGCAGCTTTGTATTTATCATCGCCATTATACCAACCAGCGTACTTTACCTGTACCCGCCACAGCTCGCCATCCTTTTCGACGATTAAGTCGTAGGGCCGCTTATCTCCAATTGGTAGGCATACTTCATAGCCATTTGTCATAAAATACGCGATTGCGTTTGCTGCAGCAATATCGCCTTTTTCCTTAGGTTTCATGCTTATATACTAGCGGAGTATATTACTGTTTTCAATATCAATAAAAAAGAACGTGCAGGGACACATTCTATTTTATTGGAGCCGCTTTACGGATTCGAACCGTAGACCTGCTGTTTACAAAACAGCTGCTCTAACCAGCTGAGCTAAAGCGGCATATATACTTAAATGTTAAAAAGTACAGGTTATATTCTATCGTATAAATTGCCTTAAGGCAATCACTATTACATCACCTTACGCGGTTGGCTGATTTGGCGCTGGGGTGGGTGGACCGAGCCAGTGGCGCGGTTGAGCTTATTGCGTATGCTTGTGGCCCTATCCTCATCACCAGTAGCGGCGTATGCATCGGCTAGGGCGTTATAGCTAGCCACGCTTGGTTCTAGTTCGATAGCACGCTCTAGGGCCGCAATCATCTTTTTGTTATGGCCTAACTTTTCTTGCACCTTGGCGTAGGCGATGTGGCGTGAGGCTACACCCTCTTCCATGCCTAGGGCTTGCTCAAAGGCTAGGCCGGCCTTTTCGTAATTACCGGTTTCGAAGTAAATTAAGCCGACATTATGTAAGCTACTGGCGCTTGGCTCTAGGCTCTGGGCGATCTCGAAACACTCGATTGCATCGCTATAGGCTTGTTGCTTTGCGTATAGGATACCGAGGCGGTTGTAGGCCGTTGCATTGCGTTCATCTACGCGCAAAATGGTTAATAATGCCTTTTCGGCCCTTAAGTATTTGCGGTCGCGCAAGCTTTCTTGAGCAATATCCCAAAGTTGGTTTAATTTAGCCACCACTCGCTGGGGCGTTTCTTCCTTGATTTCGGCTACCGTTTCCTGTTGCATGATTGCCCATGCGCCAAGAGCGGCGACCAAAAGTAAGCCAAACATATATGTCTATTATACCATAGCCGCTATTAGGTGGAGTTTGGGGTTGCCATTTGCCATAATGGCGTCGTAAGCGCTGGCTAGTTTACCGGCGCGCTCTACGGCCTCGGCGCTTGGCTTAGTCGCGGCAGTATGCAAGATAATATCTTTAGCGGCGGTTAGTAGCTGCAATGATTGTTCCCTATCGCTGCCATATTGGAATACTGTTACTGTGCGCTCTAGCCGGCTACCCATAAGATAGGCCTTTGCCGCGGCCATAGTGCCAGCGGTTTGCTCAAAATACTCTGGGCTAGCGGCTAAGCGGGCAAGTTCGGCTGGTAGGCCACTAGCTATGAACAAGGCTTGCTGGGCCTTAGTGCCACGGAGTTTTAGCTGGTAAGCTAAATCGGTGCTTTGTTCGGGCAAGATCGGTGGGACAATTAGGCGCTGGGTACGTGATAATACTGTAGCTGGTAAATAGGACGGGTTATGCGAAGTCAGTATAAAATGCGTGTGAGCATTTGGCTCTTCGAGCAGCTTCAAAAACGCATTGGCCGCACCAGCTGACATTTTATCAGCGTTATCTATTACATATACCCGGTTAGTGGCTGATTTACCCTGCGTTTCGGTATATAAATCGCGAATACGCGTAACGCTAATGGTACCCTTACGGGTATTTACGTATCCATCTTTATCGAGCGGCTCTATAATAGCGGCAGTTTGCGCCCCGGCTAGGTGCAGCGCTAAGGTGCGCAGACCCACGCCCGGCTGGCCGGTTAGTAGTAGCGCATGGGGTAGCTGCCGGCTTAAGGCGGCAATACTACTGGTAATTGATGGATTATACACTAACATCGGTGCCTGCCAGTTCAGCAAACTCCGGAGGGATAGGCGCTATAAAGGTTTTGCGCTGGCCCGGAGCGATAGTGAGCTCTAGTTTAGCAGCGTGCAGGTATAGCCTATCGGCCGCCTGCTTGCCGTATACCCTATCGCCATGTATAGGCGCGTTTAGGTGCGCTAGGTGTACCCGTAGCTGATGTGTGCGACCGGTGTGGGGTTGGAGTACTAGTATGTCGTGGTTGCCGTTTTGAGCTGTTACAGTGTAATCAGTTATGGCCGGTTTGCCGTTTATATCGGCCCTGAACTGGCTGGGGTGCTTGGGGTCGCGGCCAATTGGTATATCAATACGAGCGGTTGGTTTTTTAAGGTGGCCATCAGTTATGGCGACATACCATTTTTTGGCTTTGCGTTCCGAAAACTGCTCTTTTAGTATCTGTAAGGCTTCAGGCGTACGGGCACCAATAATTAGCCCGCTAGTGTCCCTATCGAGCCGGTGAACGATGCCTGGGCGGCTGGTATCTAGGCCTACGGTGGTGTACCGCCTAAAAAAGTCGGCTACGGTAAATTCATCATTTAGGGCGCCTTTGCTGTGGGTTAAAATACCGGCTGGTTTATTAACTACGATTACGTTGTCGTCTAGGTATACTATAGGTAGCTCGTAGGCGCTAAAATCGGTGCTATCGGGGATATTGATTTCTATTGCATCGGCCTCTGTTACCTCGGCCTTTGGTGATGTAACTGGCGTATTATTAACCGCAATATTGCCAGCCTTGATGTGCTTTTGCCAGGTGCTACGGCTGATTTCGGGGTTGCGCTCGGCCAATACTATATCGAGCCGGCGTTTTTTGCTAACCGTTTGGAACAAATATACATCTTTACCCTTAAATGGCAGGCCATAGGTGGTTACATCACTTACCGGGTTTTCCAGCAGCACGCCCTCGGCGTCGCTTTTGGCCGTGTATATTTGCTGCATTATGTAATGGTCGTCATCTTGGGCGGTTTCATCTAGCAGTACAAAAAACTTGTTTTTATTAAACCTAAACTCAACCAGCTGGTTAATAACTGATGGGTTGTAGTTTTTCACCTGGTCAATATGCCGTGGCACATTTTGGTCGCCGGCTACATTAAAGCGGCGTAGTATTGCCAACAGATCATTTGTGCTCACCTTCATTCTTTATATTATAGCGTACTAAGGTGATAAGTGGCCTATATGAGGCCAAAAGCGCGGTTTATTTACGTAAACCGACGGCTATTTGGGCTCTAAGTAGGGTAACGCCAGCTACTTCACGCATGGCGGCTTCGCTAGCGGCTAGTTTTGCCTCAATTTGTTGCATATCTACGTTGTTATAGCTGTTTTGGAAGTTCTGTAAAAATTCGGCTATTTCGGCCGCAATCACAGCTTTAAAGTCGCCATAACGAGTTTGGCCAGCAAACTCGGCAATGACTTGCTGCAAATTAGTGGTCTTGCCATTAGCCTGGCGAGCTAGCGTTAAGATATCGAGCAGGTTGCTTATGCCGGGTTGAGCGGCTTTATCGTAGGCAACGCTAGCTAGGTCGTCAGTCGCCGCGCTCATTATCTTTTTAGTGGCTTGCTCTGGGGTATCGCTTAGGAATATTACACCCTTGCCACTTTCATCGCTTTTACTCATCTTTTTGGTTGGGTCTAGTAAATCTTTAATGCGCAGGCCTTGGTCTTTACCAAAAAACTCATGTTGCTTTTGCACAGGTTCGGGCACAGTAAATAGGTCGCCAAACCTAGCATTCATGCGCTCAGCTATATCGCGCGTAAACTCTAAGTGTTGGGTTTGGTCATCACCTACTGGCACGTATTTAGCGTTATATAGTAGTATATCGCTTGCCATTAGCACTGGGTAGTTAAATAGGCCCACTGATACAAACCGTTCTCGAGCCTTAAAAGGTGCTGTAAACTCTTGTATGTCGCGGCTAATCTGGCTTACCGCGCGTGCAGTATTAGACATTACTTCATTTAAGGCCCCCCGCTCAATACCTGGGTTCGCATCTTCTATCTCAATAGCGGGTAGGTTGGATTTATCCTTAAACTGGGTCATTCGTCCCATCTCGCCAAACCCAGTAAAGCAATCTAGTATCCAAGTTAGCTCGCTATGGGCACTAATTTGGCTCTGGCGGTACAAAAATATACTATCGTTATCAAGCGGTAAGCCGGCCGCCACATACACACGGGCATTGTTCAGGATAGAACCATAAAGTTTTGAATAATCAATTGGTGTAGTAAAGCTATGTAAATCTGGGATAAACATATTAATTTGGTAATCAGCGCTGCGCTCTTTTGCCATATCTATCATAGGCAGCATGGCACCAAAATAGTTACCAATATGTAGGTCGTTATTAGCACGGATACCAGTTAAGATTACTTGTTTTGCCATGCCCTTTATTATACCTTAAGTATGGCTACTATTTTACAGCTGGTTTAACAGGCTGTTTGCTGGCGTTGATTAGGTCTTTGATAATACCAAAGCTACCTAGTGCTCCAAATAGTGCGGCCATGGCAAAATCTTTACCGTAGGCTGCTATAACACCGCCTTGTGATATTGCTGAAGTAACGAAATTAATAAAGCCAGAGTCGAATAGTGAGCTACCAGGTACAATGCTAGAATATACATCCCACGCATCACTAACCATGCCCGCCCCAAAGGCTAGTAGTAGGCCAACAATAATCATGATGATTAGGATTATGCCGGATTTTTTATCGATATTTGCCTTAGCGCCCAGTTGGTAAAGGTAGGATACGCCGGCAGCCATACCAAAAGCTACGATTGAGGCAATAAAGCCCATTTTCCATACCAAAACCCAGACAATTATGCCGGCTACTACCGCCCCGAGCGCGTATAAATAACCTAATGAATAGTTTGGTACACGTAATACTTCGGCTGTCTTTGGTTGTTCCATAAATGCTCCCTTTTGACTTAATATGATTTTATTCTAACATGTAATATAGCCAAATTAGAGATTTTACCCAAAAAACAGCCCTGTACCGGGCTGTTTTAAGTAGGCTAACTGGTATATTAGCGCTTTGAGTACTGCTCGCGCTTGCGGGCTTTGCGTAAACCGTATGATTTACGCTCAACTTCGCGTGGGTCGCGGCGGAGTAACTCGGCTTTTTTAAGCGTGCTGCGGAGATCTGCAAAGCCAGCGGTGATTGCCTTGGCAATCGCTAACTTAATAGCATCTACCTGGCCACTTGTGCCACCACCTTTAACTAATACGCTAACATCGAAATCCTTTTGCTTACCAACGAGGGCAAGTGGATCAGTGATTTCGGCAAGCAGCGTCTTGTTGCCATCGAGGTATTCATCGGCGGTCTTACCGTTGATGGTAATAGCACCTTTACCTTTTAGCAGGCGAGCCTGGGCGGTTGCAGTCTTGCGGCGGCCTAAGCCGTACAGATACTTAGTATCAGCCATTACTTAACCTCTACTTTCTCTGGCTTTTGAGCAGCGTGTGCATGCTCGGGGCCAACAAATAGCCTTAGGCGGTCCATACGGCCGACAGATAGCTTGTTTTTAGGCAACATACCCTTTACGGCATCCTGGATAATACGCTCTGGGTGCTTAGCCCGCACCTCTTTAAGGGTTGCGTCCTTAATTCCACCAGGGAAACCTGAGTGTCGGTAGTAAATTTTGCCTTCCTCTTTATCGCCAGTTACGGCGACCTTTTCGGCGTTTATAACAACGACATAGTCGCCACCATCAACGTGAGGGGTGTAGGTTGGTTTGCTTTTGCCAATTAGGTACTTAGCGATAGCGTTAGCGACCCGGCCAAGTGGCGCGTCGGTAGCGTCGATTAGTATCCAGCGACGGCTGACGTCAGCTGTCTTTTGTGAAAAAGTTTTGTTCATTACTTCTTCTCTCCTTTTGCCTTAGCAGCAGGAGCTGGCTTAGCTACAGCAACTTTTTTGCTGTTTTCGACTACTTTTAGTTCATCTACGAACGAAATTGTAGCCATTTGGGCGCCATCGCCAATGCGAATGCGAGTACGTGCAACGCGCACGTGTCCGCTGGTACGGCCAGTTAATTGTGGAGCAATTGCATCCACTAGCTTAAAGGCGGCAACTTGTGTGCTAAGCCCCGCAATAACCATGCGGCGGTTAGCTAGGTCGCCCTTTTTAGCTTTGGTGATTAGTTTCTCAATGTAACGCGTGAGCTCTTTGGCTTTTGGCAGAGTAGTTTCGATTTTCTCTTCCATTACCAGGCTGGTTGCCAGCCCTTTGATGAGCGCACGGCGTTGGTCGCGCTCGCGGCCAAACTTTCGTCCTTTATATCCGTGTCGGTGCATCTACAGCTCCAATTCTGCCAATTTATCTTTAACTTCATCAAGCGCCTTGCTGCCAAAGCCTTTTAGCTCGCGCAAGTCTTGTTCGCTCAGGGTAACTAGGTCATGAACGGTGCGGATTTCGTTGTTGATCAATGCATTGGCGGTGCGGGCGCTTAAGCCTAGCTCCTCAATAGATGTGTTCAACTCGCCTTCGCCATCAGCTACCTCTGTACCAAGGGCTGGGGCAGATTCAACTGTGGTCGCACCTGCTAGCGCTGTGTACTGGTTAACAAGGATAGCGGCGGCTTCCTCAAAAGCAGCACGTGGTGTAATCAACCCGTTGGTCTCAACCGTTACTTCTAGGCGATCTAGGTTGGTTTCTTGGCCAACACGAGTTGGATCAACCTTAAAGCGGCAGCGTGTAACTGGGCTAAAAGCCGCATCTAGAGCGATCATGTCGCTGTGTTTGCGGGTGATTGAAGAATCTTCGATTGATAGGTAACCGCGACCAGAATCGGCCACAATGTCCATAACAAGAGCTGTTTTAGGGTCGTCAATCGTACAGATAACGTGATCTGGGTTGATGATTTCCACATCGGCGGTGGTTTTGATGTCCCCTGCCGTTACAACGTCAGCACCCTTCTTTTCGAGGCGTAGCTCAACAGGCTCATCACCGTGTACACGAACAATTACGCCTTTTAGGTTCAGCATGATGTCAACGACATCTTCCTTAATACCTTTAACAGTAGTAAATTCGTGGCTAGCGCCTTCGATACGGAAAGCTACAATAGCGCCACCCTCAATGCTACCAAGCAACACGCGTCGTAGGCTGTTACCAAGGGTAAAGCCGTATCCGGCCTGTAGTGGCTCGATTACAAATGCTGCACTGTTCGCACTGGTTTCTTGTACCTGAGCTAACGCTGGATTGTGAATTACTTTAGACATATTATATATCTCCTTACCCTTTAGCGTGAGTAATACTCAACGATTAGCTGCTCATTAATATTTGCTTCGGCTTCTTGGCGTGTTGGCACGCCGGTTATCTCAATCTTCAGCTTTTTAACATCAGATTTAAGCCAGCTGAGTGGTTGCTGTACAGTGTTGTTAACTACGTCATCAATCTGTGCAAAATAACCACTTTTTTGGCTCTTACTGCGAACCGTAAGGATATCGCCAGCTTTAACGCGGATAGATGGAATATCAACCCGGCGTCCGTTTAGCTCAAAGTGGCCGTGGCTAACTAGTTGCCGTGAGGCGCGGCGACTGGTAGCAAAACCAGCGCGATAAACTACGTTATCCATGCGGCGCTCGAGTAGCTGCAACAGGTTCTCACCTGTTAGGCCATCTTTGCGTCCGGCTTCTTTCATTAGTTTTGCAAATTGCTTTTCAAGCAGGCCGTACATGCGGCGAACCTTTTGCTTTTCGCGCAACTGGGTAGCGTACATGCTTGGTTTGCTTTGGCGGCCACCGGCGTGTTCGCCAGGTATACCACTTTTGCGTGCCATAATCTTATGGGCTTTAGGGTGCAGGGCAACGCCTTCGCGGCGGCTCTGCTTAACGATTGGGCTTGTATCCCTAGCCATTATGCCCTCCTAGCCTTACGTGGTCGAACGCCACCATGAGGTACGCCGGTCACATCTTTAATGCTATTTACAGTGATGTCATAGCCACCTAATGCGCGGATAGCGGCATCGCGGCCAAGGCCAACACCTTTGATAAACACGTCTACGGCGCTTAGGCCATAGCCGGTTTTAGCAAGCTCAGCGGCTTTTTCGGCGGCGATTTGGGCGGCATAAGCCGTACCCTTTTTGCTGCCCCTAAAACCACAGGCGCCAGCGCTACAAGCGCTCAGCACGTTGCCCTTGCTATCGGCAAATGTAATAATCGTGTTATTAAAAGTTGCTTGGATATGCAGCTGACCAGTTGGGACTGATCGGCGCTGCTTTTTCTTGCTTGAAGTTTTGGTTGCTTCTGCCATGATCGTCCTTTCTAAGTCTTACTTGCTGATTTTGGCTGGGCGCCACCCACTGCGACTGCTTTACCCTTGCGAGTTCGTGCATTTGTCCGGGTACGCTGACCGCGCGTTGGCAACCCTGATTTATGCCTAAGGCCGCGGTATGCGTTGATGTCCTTAAGGCGTTTGATATTGTTTTGCACCAGGCGTTGCAAATCACCTTCGGTTACATAATCTTTGTCGATTATTTCGCGAATGCGTTGCTCTTCAGCCTCGGTGAGATCTTTCACCCGAGTGGTCGGCATTACGTTTGCCGCCGCAAGGATGGCGCTTGAGTGCTTGGGGCCTATGCCGTAAATATACGTCAAAGCCACATGCACTTGTTTTTCACTGGGTATAACTACCCCAGAGATACGAGCCATGCTTAACCCTGCCTTTGCTTATTCTTAGGTTTTTTCTTGTTGATGACACGCAGGATGCCTTTGCGGCGTACTATCTGGTCATCGGGACTGATTTTTTTCACACTTGCACGAACTTTCATAAAGCGCTTATAAAATCCTTCCTCCGGAAAAACCGGTTACGTTATTATTAGGCGGCCTTCTCAAAACTTGATCGGTCGTCCTTGGCGCGGAAGACGATTCTACCCTTTGTGAGATCATAAGGGGTTAGCTCTACTTCCACGTTGTCGCCTGGTACCAAACGGATATAATGTTTGCGCATTTTACCGCTGATGTGAGCGATGATACTTAGGCCATTCTCAAGTTGGACCTTAAACTGAGTATTAGGCAGTGCTTCCACTACCTTACCTTTCAGTTTAATTACTTCCTTTTGACTCGCCATAGATATACAACTTAACATTATATGTCAAGGCAAACCAAAAGTAAAGAGTTAATCCGTGTTTCGTACCCTGTTCGTGAAGCGGATTTATATACTACTATTGTAGCGAAATGTGAGGTAATTTCAAGCACTAATATGTTGCGTGTTTTTGTGCATAAGCCATTTCGTCCTAGTTCTGACAAATTACGATACAATATAGCCTAGTAGCTGACTCATCGTCACGCTAGTATCTAGCCTGAAAGGCACAGAGGCACCGATATGAGTAAAACGAATAATCCATATGATACTGCAGTAGATGCACTAAAAAATGGCCGCACACCAGATGATATCAGAGAGGAGCTGACGAAAGCCGGAACCTCAAGTATTATCATCGACAAAGTGTTGAAAGAAGCGATTTGGGCACAGGACTCAAAGAATGTTACCGCACGACATAACCTCGGGATCGTTCTACTATTACCTATGGTATTGTGGGCGGCCGGGTTTTTTCTCCCTGGATTTATCGTTGACACCGGCAAGGTCGTACTGACAATACCTGGTGGCGAATGCTTGCTTTATGGGTTCGGGGCGTTTTGGCAACCTGCCCTGCCTATCGCCAGTTGGTATGCCAATCTGTTCTTTTTTGCCGTAGTCTTAGGAGTATTACGAACGCGAGTAATAAACGCACAGTCTTATCTCGTAGGGGCTACGGTTGGAGCCGTACTAGCGTCTCTTACGTTATTTGTGACAACACTCCCTCTCGGTAACAATGATGCCGAGCTGTCAAAGGAGCATCCTGCACACCTTGGTCTTGGAGGTTATCTATGGATATCAGCCATTGTTATACTGTTCATCGAGATACTGGCGTACTATTTGTGGCAAAAGTCACGAAAACAAGTATAGCTCTGATTGATCTTTCGGATTCAGCTCCGAGTAAGCACTTTTTTAGATTATGCTTTAGCTTTTCTGAGCTTTGGTAGGCGGAATTTTTTGCTGCTATTTGGAGTGTCGTCGCTGCCATAATCATCGTAGGTAACCATGAGGGCGCGGCTATTGAGGCTACGTAGGGTTTCTAGGCCTACGGTTACCACAATCAGTAGGCCGGTGCCGCCAATGCTGATGTTTTGGGCGTTAATACCAAGTTTTACGAACACATATTCAATTACAAACGGCATGACCGCAATTAAACCTAGGGCGATAGAACCAAATAGCGTGAGGCGGTTAACCATAGTACGTAGGTATTCTTCGGTTTGCACACCAGGTCGAACACCCTCGATAAACCCGCCCTGCTTTTGCAGGTTTTCGCTGATCTCTTTGCTATCGAACACAATACTAGTGTAAAAGAATGTAAATAGCAACACTAATATAAAGTAAGCTGCTGGGTAGATAAATACACTCGGGTCGCCGCTAGCAAAGGCGGTTTGGCTAGGTTGCACGAACCATTTGCTTAAGTTGGTCGCTACATCTGTAAAGGCCGGGTTACCGGTGGCCTTAAGTACCTGGCCCACAAAGGCTGGTAGGCTCAAAAACGCGACTGCAAAGATAACCGGTATAACGCCGGCGGCAATCAGCTTAACAGGTAGTATGCTTTTAATACCACCGTAGCTAGTGTTGCCCGCCACACGCTTAGCGTAGTTAATCGTTACTATACGCTGCGCCTCGTTTATCTTGACCAGCAGGTACAATATCATCACGGCTAGCGCCACTATGCCGGCCACTACCCAGAACACAGTGGGGTTAACTGGTATATTGAACCAGCCAAACACGCTAAGGCTACCCTGGCTGGTATCGAATAAACTACTAATTATGCTGCCTAAAGTCTTAGGTAGCTGGCTGATGATACCGGCAAAAATAAGCAAGCTAATACCGTTACCAATGCCCTGCTCGGTTATAAGCTCACCAAGCCACATAAGTAGTATTGAACCGGCTGTCATAGCCGTTACAGCAATCACCCAGTCTAAGGGGTTATTAGCCAGTGTGCCGGCTGTACTGCCAGCTAAGTATTGCTGGCGCAATATGTAAATATAGGCAATGCTTTGCACAATAGCTAGGGGTACGGCTATCATGCGGGTCCACTGGTTAATGCGGCGGCGGCCACTCTCGCCATCTTTATGGATTTCTTCGAGGCTCGGTACAACTTTTGTAAGCAACTGGGTGATAATACTGGCCGTAATATAAGGGTTAAG
Organism: Saccharimonas sp. (SeqCode); assembly: GCA_032229905.1. Lineage (GTDB taxonomy): Bacteria > Patescibacteriota > Saccharimonadia > Saccharimonadales > Saccharimonadaceae > Saccharimonas. Next base: position 154,325 of record JAVTWQ010000013.1, on the reverse strand, counting down.
GCCGACCATCATTATAGATATAGCACTTAAAGCACCCCCACTCAGTAGGTTCAAAAAGTTACCAAAATCGTTGCCGCTCAAAAAGCTATCAACAATAGTCTTAAGCTGAGTAGGTTCAGCTAGCGGCACCGGTACGTGCGACAAAAAGCGGAACGCAACAATCAGCCCCAGCACAATAAGCAGGCGCTTTTGCATATCCTTGTTTTTTAATGACTTAAGTACAGTCTTCCAGTTCATATAGTCAGTTACCCCATTTAATAGCAATGATAATTCATCAATAATTATATCATGAATTTGTCATCTATCCCCAGTGGAGTGGCCCATATAGTACTATTAGGCTTATATACTTAAAACTCCGGCCAAATACCGGAGTTTTAAAGGTTTTGAAGTAATATATTACTTCTTTTTGTCGTCGGCCTCGGCCTGTTCTACGCTAGATGGGCGAGGTGAATTGACTTTTTCGAAGGTGCCACCGGCCTTAACTATGGCTTCGGCTACAGATTTTGAGGCGCCTTGAGTTTTAAGGGTAACTTTGCTGGTTAATTCACCGCGGCTAATAACCTTTACCGTATGGAACGGAGTAGCGATTAGGCCAGCTTCGTATAAAGCAAAGTTATCTACAGTGCCTTTTAGGCCGTTCAGGCGGTCAAGGTATACAACCTGAGCAGGTGTGCGCAGGCTCTTAAACCCGCGGCCCTTTGGTACAGCCGTAACGATACCGTTTTGGCCACCCTGGAACATGCTGCGGAGTTTTTTACCGGTACGAGAGTTTTGACCCTTAGTACCACGACCAGCGGTTTTACCGCCGCCTGCGCTGATACCGCGGCCTACACGCTTACGGTCTTTGTTGCTGCTAACTTGGAGTTCGTTGTATTTCATTACTTTGTCTCCTCTTTAGCGGCAGGTTTAGCTACCTTCTTTTTAGGAGCGTTCAGCCACTCACTCTTAGGAACAAGCTCCCCAAGGGCTTTAATAGTAGCGTAAGCGATGTTGATCTTATTGGTGCTGCCTAGGCTTTTGCTAACTAGGTTAGTAATGCCAGTTACGCTAAGTACGGCGCGCACCACACCACCGGCAATAATACCGGTACCAGGGGCGGCAGGCTTGATTAGTACATGAGCACCGCTTATTTTTACTTCAACATCGTGTGGGATAGTGGTGTTAACCACTGGCACAGTAATAAAGTGCTTTTTAGCAACATCGGTTGCTTTAGCGACAGCTGCCTGTACATCGGCACCCTTAGCTAGGCCTACGCCTACTTTAGTTTTACGGTCGCCAACCACTACAAGTGCCTGGAACCTAAAGCGGCGGCCACCCTTTACTACGCGGGCCACGCGGTCGATAGAAATAACTACCTCTTCAAACTCTTTTGGCGCTTCGGGCGCATTTCGCCGGTCATCGCGACGACCACCACGTTGCTGGCCGCGGCCACGTTGCTGTGGTGCGTCAGAGCGAGGGGTAGTATTTGCTGATACTTCTTCAGCCATACTAGAACTCCAATCCTTCTTTACGTGCGGCTTCGGCTAGTGCATTTAGGCGGCCAGCATAGGCGCGCCCGTTGCGGTCGAACACCACACTGGTTATTTTAGCTTTCTTAGCCTTTTTGGCAACTTCGGTGCCAATTGTGGCACACTTTTCAACCATAGTACCGGTAAGCTTGGTGCCTACAGTGGTGGCGCTAACGATTGTATTGCCCTTTACATCATCAATCAGCTGTACGCTAACGTGCATGTTGCTGATAGTAACGCTCATACGTGGGCGCTCGGCGGTACCTTTTACGGTTGAGCGAACGCGTCCTTTGCGGAGCATTTTGTTGGTAAGTTTTTTAGCGATTTCAGTGGTGCGCATTATTTTTTACCCGTCTTTCCTGCCTTACGCAAAATTTGTTCATCCACATACATGATACCCTTGCCCTTATATGGTTCAGGCTTCTTAATAGAGCGGATTTCAGCAGCGGCTTGGCCAACTTTTTGCTTATTAATACCACTTACGATGATAATCATCTTTTCGTTAGTGATATCAACGCCCTCAGGTGCCTTATATTGCACTGGGTGGCTAAAGCCAAGGCTCATATCTAGTACATTGTTGGCTGCATTGACCCTAAAGCCAACACCTTTAACCTCTAAGCGCTTTTCAAAGCCCTTAGTAACACCAGTTACCATGTTGTTAACTAGTGCGCGCATAAGGCCGTGCTGTGAGCGGGCCTCTTTGCTTTCATCTTTTGGTTCTACAGTGAAGACACCGTCTTCAACCTTTACATTCACTGCTGGCGTAATAAACTGTGTCAGTTCACCCTTAGGGCCCTTAACAGTAACGTCACCAGAGTCAACCGTGATTGTCACACCTGACGGAATCATGATTGGTAGTTTTCCGATTCGACTCAGACTCATATCCTTGAGTAGAAGTTAGATTATAGATGCTAGATTTTAGAATAATGCCTAAAACCGTTCATCATAGCCTATCTCCATCTCCTTTCTTTAATAATTATTTATCATACTAATTTGGTTTATGGTTCTATAATCTAAAATCCATAATCCAAAATCTAGTTTAGTAAACCTTTAGCAGTAGCTCTCCACCAAGCTTGTTCTTATAGGCTTCGTAGCCAGTCATTACGCCCTTGCTGGTGCTAATAAGTACCATACCGCGGCCGCTTTTAACCTTAGGGATCTCGCTAGAGGCAACGTATACGCGCCTACCTGGCTTACTTATGCGGGCAATCTCGTTGATTGGGCAGTTTTGGCCTGGTTTCGCTAGGGTTACTACTAGGGTGCCACGGGGTTTGCCGTCTTCTAGCTTAACATCAGCTAGGTAATTGTTCTTTACAAGCTGTTCTGCAACAACTTTTTTGAGCTTGCTCGTAGGTACGCGCACCTCAGTTTTGCCAACCATGTTGGCGTTGCGGATTCGGGTTAGGAGATCCGCGATTGGGTCAGTAGATTGTAAACTCATATCTTAGGCTCCTTTCCTTACCAACTACTCTTTGTTATGCCGGGTATTTCGCCCTTTGATGCTTTTTCGCGGAAGTTTATACGGCTTAGGCCAAACTTACGCATGTAGCCACGGGGGCGGCCATCAAGCATATCGCGGTTTTTGTGGCGGCTTGGGCTGCTGTTACGTGGCAAGGCCTGTAGGCCTTCTAGGTCGCCAGCTTGCTTAAGTTCTGCGCGCTTATTGGCAAACTTAGCAATAAGTTTAATACGCTTTTTATCGCGTGCAATCATAGACTTTTTTGCCATACTACTTACCTTCCTTTTCAAACGGCATGCCGAACTTTGTTAGCAATGCTTTAGAATTTACCTTGTTGCCGTTATTGATGGCAAAAGTAACCTGCATACCGTGAACAATTTGGGTTTCCTCGAAGGTTAGTTCTGGGAAAATGCTTTGGTCGGTAATACCAAGGTTGTAGTTGCCGCCGCGGTCGAACTTAGGGCCGGTGCCGTGGAAATCGCGTACGCGTGGTAGCGAAATGTTAAGTAGGCGGTCCATAAACTCGTACATTTTGTCGCCGCGCAAGGTAACATTGATACCAACGCGGTTTAATCCAGCACGGATTTTAAAGGTTGCAATTGATTTTTTAGCCATGCGGTCAACTGGGGCTTGCCCGGTTACCTTAACTAGCGTGTTTTTTACAGCTTCGTAAAAACGCTTATCGTCTTTTTGCTTACCAATTCCTACGCTCACTACAATTTTCTCTAAGGTCGGAACTTCATTAATATTACTTAGGTTCAGTTCGGCCTGTAGTTCCTTGCGGTACTTGTCGTTAAACAAGGCTTTCAAGCGAGGAGTGTAAGATTCCGCGGTAGCTTTTTTAGAAGCTTTTGCGGTTGAAGCTTTTTTAACTGCTTCTGCCATTACTTGATCTCCTTATTTTTCTGCTGGCGGGCGGTACGTACCTTCGCGCCATCGGTTGATTTACTGTAGCCAACACGGCTAGTCTTAACGGTTTTCTCATCTGTTACGAGGGCAAGTTTAGATAGTTCAGTTGGAACATGAATATCTTTTTTGCCACCGCGCGGGTTGAGCTGGTTCGCCTTAACGTGGCGGTGGCCAGTGCCAACACCTTCGACTAAAGCGCCATTCTTCTTAGGCAAAACGGCTAAAACTTTACCAGTTGTACCTTTGTCTTTGCCGGCAATAACCTTAACTAGGTCGCCTTTTACAATACGGTTTGCCATACTATAGTACCTCCGGTGCTAGGCTGATAATCTTGGCATAGCCCATATCGCGCAGCTCGCGGGGCACTGGGCCAAATACGCGGGTTGCTTTAGGGGTTTTGTCGTCGTTAATAATAACTACGGCGTTATCGTCAAAACAGATAGTGCTGCCATCTTTGCGGCGGATTTGATCGCGGGTGCGAACAACTACGGCTTTGATGACGCTTTTCTTTTTGACGTTACCTGTTGGGTTAGCTTGCTTTACAGTGGCGGTGATGATATCACCAACACGGGCATAGCGGCGGCGGCTGCCACCAAGTACTTTTATGCAAAGTACTTCCTTGGCGCCACTGTTATCGGCTACCTTTAAGCGAGTTTCTTGCTGAATCATTACGCTTTATCCTCGCTGGCGGTATCATGATCGTGGTCGATTTTGTCTTCCACGGCCTCATTAACCTCTTGTTTAAGCTCGATCGAGCCCTGTGAGCGCTTGGTAATCTCTTTAAGTGTAAAAGATTTGCGCTTTGAAATTGGGCGGGTTTCAATAATTTGAACGATATCGCCTTCATTCGCATCGTTGTTCTCGTCGTGGGCGATATATTTACGGTTTACGGTGTACTGCTTACCATAAATAGGGTGCGTTTCACGACTAGTAACAGTGATGGTAATGGTTTTATCAGCTTTGGCTGATGTAACTTTACCAGACAATGTCTTGGCCATTATGCATTCTCCCTTCGGTCTTTAGCTGGTGCAGCAATAGCTGCTACCTGCTTTGTATTAATCTGTGTCATAATGCGAGCCACGTTTTTACGGTGTTCGCCTAGGACGCGTGGGTTAACTAGTTCGCCACTCTTTAGTGAGCTCTTGGCAACCAGCAGGTCTTGATGGGTGCTAATAAGGGTCTCATTGAGTTCGTGGGCGCTCATAGCCTTGTAATCTTGCTTCTTAGAGGCACTTGCGACTACTTTAGCGGCTTTTGCATCTGCTTTTTTAGCCATATTATGCCTCCTCTTTCTTTACAAAACGGGTCTTTACTGGCAGTTTATGGCCAGCTAGGCGCATGGCTTCGCGAGCAATTTCTTCAGTAACACCCTTCATTTCAAACAATACTGTACCTTCTTTGACCTTAGCCACAAAGAACTCAGGGTTACCCTTACCGCCACCCATCTTTAGGCCAAGGGCCTTACGGGTAACAGGAGTGTGTGGGAAGATACGAATCCAGATCTTACCACCGCGCTTAATATAGCGGGTCATAGCCTGGCGGGCGCTCTCAATTTGGCGGCTAGTAATGCGTTCGTTTTGTAGGCTTTGTAGGCCGTAATCACCAAACGCAACATATTGGCCGCGAGTTGCAACGCCTTCGTTTTTACCAATGCGCACCTTGCGGTGGGCAACTTTTTTAGGTAGTAACATTAGCGTTCACTCCTTTCACCCTTGTAGATCCATACTTTAACACCGATAATACCGGTGCCGTTAGGGCCAAGTGCGCGGGCCGCGTGGAAATCAACATCAGCACGAAGGGTATGTAGTGGTACGCTACCTTCGATAAACTTCTCGCGGCGGCTCATTTCGGCGCCGTTCAAACGGCCGGCTACCTGGATACGCACACCCTTAGCACCTGCGGCCATGGTGTTCTGTAAAGACATTTTAACTGCCCTACGGAAATTGGCGCGGCGCTCTAGCTGGCGGGCGATGTTCTCGGCCACTAGTTTAGCGTTAAGTTCTGGTCGTTTAACTTCCTCTACGTTGATACGTACTGGTAGGCTAGCGATTTTTTCAATATCCCGCTTCAGTTCGGTAATACCGGCACCACCGCGACCAATTACCACACCAGCCTTAGCTGTATGGATAGTAACGGTGATAAGGTTGGCGCTGCGCTCAATCTCTACACGAGCGATTGTTGGGCGGCTTTCGAACTTCTTTTCAACTAGGCTACGGATTTTATCATCCTCTAGTAGCCAGTTGGCGAAATCTTTCTTGCCTGCGAACCAGCGTGAACTCCAGTCTTTAGTAACCTGAAGGCGGAAGCTAATTGGGTTTACTTTCTGGCCCATACTACTTCTCCTCCTTTGCTGATTTTTCAGCCTCAGCCTTTACGGCTGGTTTCTTTCTAACCTTTTCGGTACCACTTACCTCAACCAAGATATGGCTGCTCTTTTTCTCGAAAGGTAGTGCAATACCACGCATATGCGGCTTAAAGCGGCGTAGGCGTGGGCCAGCAGTAACACTTAGTTTACTAATTTGCAGGCTCTTTGCATCTAGGCTGTGGTTATTAGTGGCATTGGCAGCAGCGCTTTGGATAGCTTTTTTAACTACTAGGGCGCTACGGCGTGGGGTGTGCTCAAGTATCACAACGGCATCCGCTACACTACGGCCACGGACTAAATCGGCTACGATTTTGACCTTGCGCGGTGTTAGCTCAATACCTTTGATAAAGGCGCGAACAGTATAAGTCTCGGCCATTACTTCTTCTCCTTGCCGCCGTGCTTGCGGAACTTGCGGGTAGGGCTAAATTCGCCCAGCTTGTGGCCCACCATGTTTTCGCTAATAAGCACTGGTACGTGTACTTTACCGTTATAAACAGCGATAGTACGGCTAACCATTTCTGGTGTAATAGTACTGGCGCGTGCCCAGGTTTTGATAACCGTACGGTCGTTGAGGCCTAAGCCAGCCACTTTTTTGGCAAGCTTCGCGTCAACGAATGGGCCTTTTTTGAGTGATCGACTCATATATTACCTCTTCCTCTTTGCTTCGTGACGACTGCGGACAATCATCTTGTCAGTTGATTTACGGCGACGTGTCTTGTAGCCGAGAGCAGGCTTGCCCCAAGGTGTCTTAGGGTTACGGCCTGGGCCAGTTTTACCTTCACCACCACCCATTGGGTGATCGACAGGGTTCATGGCCTTACCATGCACGCTTGGGCGCCAACCCATGCGGCGGCGGCGACCAGCGCTACCAAGTTTGACGTTTTGGTGCTGGACGTTGCCAACTACACCAATATTTGCCTCGCACTCTAGGCGGAACTTACGGACTTCACCGCTAGGCATACGCACCATGGCGTAATCGTTCTCTTTGGCCATCAGCTGGGCTTTTGTGCCGGCGCTGCGAACCATTTGTGAACCCTTGCCTGGGTTGATTTCGATAGCGTAAATTTGGCTACCAACAGGTATAACGCTTAGTGGCATGCGGTTGCTAGTTTCAACAGGTGCATCGGCACCAGTCTTAATAACATTACCTTTTACCATGTTGGTATCGGCTAATACGTAGTGGTATAGGCCGTGTTGGTCCTTAACGCGAGCAATGCGCGCGCTACGGTTTGGATCGTATTCGATTTCTTCAATTGTAAGGGTTAGGCCAGCTGCCAAACGGTGGTTAATCAGGCGGTAATGCCTACGTACGCCACCACCACGGTGGCGGGTAGTAATCTTACCCTGGTTATTGCGACCGCTAGACATCTTTTTGCTTTTGATCAAGCTCTTAAGTGGCTTACGGGTAGTAATGTCGCTTAGGTCTTGGCTGGTCATGCCACGGCGGGCAGGAGTAGTAGGTTTATATTGCTTAATAGCCATTACTTCTTCTCCTTCACTTCTTCGGCGTCTTGTTCAAACACCTTGATTTTGCCAGCGCTTAGGGTAACATAGGCCTTTTTAGTGTCCTTACGGTTTGTTGTGCCTGGGTTACGGCGCTTGCCGCGGCTAAACCTAACCGATTTACCACTCTGTACAGCTGTCGTTACCTTACCCACCTTAGTGCCATCAAACTGGGCTTCAACCGCTTTAGCGATTTCGTCCTTGTTGGCGTTAAGTGGTACGTTGAACACGTAGGTGTTTTGCAAAGTAACTAAGCGGTAAGCCTTTTCGGTAGCGCGTGGGTATACATGGATAAGTTTCATTACTTAGTACCTCCCTTGTCCGCAACGGTCGTTTTGCGGGCGTCGGTGGACAGCCATTCGCTAATACCTTCAAGGGCTTTTGGCGTTACGATAATTTTATCGGCGTTTAAGATGTAGTACACGCTTAAGTACTTAGCGCTGATAACAAGCATCTTTTCGATGTTATTAGTTGCGCGCATAAGTTCAGGTGTCTTTTTGTCGACAACAAGTAGTACTTTTACGGTATCAATCTTGTTATCTTTCAAAAACTTAGCAACTTCGGCGGTTTTGCCGCCAGCTTTTACATCCTTAACTTCAACCTTTTTAGCTTGGTTTGCTAGGGTTAAAGCTTGGCGTACAGCAACGCGCTTGGCGCTGGTGCTAATTTTGATCTTGTAGTTTTCGTTACCACTTGGGCCAAAAACGATACCGCCGCCGCGCCAAATTGGGTTGCGTGAGCTACCAAAACGGGCTCGGCCGGTGCCTTTTTGTTTCCATGGTTTTTTACCACCACCCCTCACTAAACCGCGAGTTTTGGTAGTTGCGCTTGCCAGGCGAGCATTTGCTAAAAACGCATCATAGGCGAGTTTTAGCAGCTCATGGTTTGGTACATCAACCCCAAACACATCCTTAGGCAACTTGCCCACCGAAGCTCCTTCGGAGCTTTTGGCGGGTGTACTTTTGCTGGTCTTTGCCTCAACCATTACCTAGTACCTCCGTTTACAGTTGTTACATCAATGACAATGAGACCCTTTTTAGGGCCAGGAACTGCGCCTTTAACGCCTATCAGGTTATCGGCAGCGCTAATGTAGGCAACCTGTAAGTTACGAACAGTTACCTGCTCGTTACCCATGTGGCCGGCCATACGCTTGCCCTTAAAGATCTTTTGTGGGTACATACTACCGATAGAACCGGGTTTACGCGTGTTACCTTTACCACCATGGCTTTTGCGGTGTCGCATAAAGTTATGGCGCTTAATTGTACCCGCAAAGCCTTTACCTTTGCTAATACCTGTTGCATCTATGGCATCACCGATAGTAAATTCGGTTACGTCCCACGTGTCGCCGACCTTGGTTTCGCCAAGTTCTTCAACACGAAATTCCCTAAGTTCCTTAGGGGTTACACCGGCTGGTTTCACATGTCCAGCCACGGCCTTGCTCAAGTTCTTACCCTCACCATATGCCACCTGCACCGCGTTGTAACCGTCGGTTTCGACAGTTTTGACTTGAGTCACGGTGCATGGGCCGGCTTGAATTAGCGTTACAGGAACTGCAACACCATCTTCGCCGATGATTTGGGTCATACCAATTTTGGTACCGAGAAGTGCTTTCATTGCCCTCTTACTCCCATTTAAAATCCTCGGTGACAGGCAGTATCCGTACTTGGACTTACCAATTCACTCGAGAACAAGTTGTTATTACGTAATAAGTTACCAAGCTAATATATCACGGTCGGTTGCCATTTGTCAAGGGTTTTACCAGTGTAAAACGCCACTTTGTTTACAATTTGACTTATTTAGCCTATTTTGTTTTAATAAC
>JAVTWQ010000013.1:0-144662 GCA_032229905.1 Saccharimonas sp. (SeqCode) | reverse complement strand
TAAAACGCCACTTTGTTTACAATTTGACTTATTTAGCCTATTTTGTTTTAATAACCGCCATGGCACGTTACGGAAATACCGTGATGTAGGACTACCGATAGGAGTCGCCATGATAGATGTCTATGAGGCTTTTGAAATTGATCGTGGACCCGGAGGGGACCTCTACGGCGAGATATCACTAGGCCTTTTCGAGAAACTGAGATACGCCACGGAACACTGTGAACAACATCCAGGAAATCGCGGCAGGTCCCATGCCTGGGAAGGCAATCTCGACAGTGAGGGGCTGACGTATGGCAACTTCATCGTCAGAATGGTCCCAGTTGCACAGTCCGCATCACGGGCGGACATCAAAGATACAGTCAACCTGGTTGCCGCCGCTGCTCTTCAGACAATCGGGCAAGATGGCATCGATGCACTGCGAAGAGCTAAAGTCATCATCCCTGATGAACTGCTGCCCCTGATAGGCACCTAGGCCAATACCTAACCCCGCACATGGCTGTGCGGCGACCGCTAAGCAAGCGGACGCCCGGCCAATTGGTGCGGGCGTTTGCTTATTAAGCCATAAGCAGCATATTGAACTAAACCAAAAAGTTTGTAATAATATAAACTAATAACTAGGGGGAATATGGCCACAAGTAAAAAACCAGTCAGTAAAAAATCAACCGCTAAACCAAGTGCCGCAAGGCGCCCTAGCGTTAAAGTTGCTGCTAAAAAGGCACCGGCTAAGCGCTCTACGACGGTACGTAAAACGGTTAAACATAATGAGTTTGAAGTACCTCGTTCAGGTGGCAAGTACGATTCGTTTAAGGTTGGTAAGGCTCCGAACTTCTTTAGCTTCCGGGTTACCGAGCAAACCATATATTGGGCAATTGTAGGCTTTATGGTGCTAGCCCTTGGCGTATGGGTAGTTACAATCAACGAAAAGGTGCAATACTTATACGATCAAATTGATCAACAAAACGCTGATAGCCTAGTCACAAAGAAAAAATAATTTATACGTAATAACAAAATAACCCCTTATTACAGGGGTTATTTTAGTGCTAGCCTTTAATTACATGCGGATTTCGGCATCTACACCAGCTGGTAAGCTAAGGTTTTGTAGGCTGTCGATAGTTTTAGGAGTAGCGTTGGTGATATCAATTAGGCGCTTATGTACGCGCATTTCGAACGTTTCACCACCCATTTTGTATACATGTGGGCTTTTAACAACGGTGTAGCTGCTGCGGCGGGTTGGCAAAGGCACAGGCCCGGCTACGCTAGCACCGGTACGGATAGCCGTATCGACGATTTGTTTTGCTGATTGGTCAATGACCTTGTGGTCATAGGCTTTAAGGCGGATGCGGATGCGCAGGCCTTCTTCTTTTTTGGCTTCTGCCATGGTTTTAGCTCCTTTCAGGGGCCAAAGAGCCGCGATAGTATGGATGATTACAAACCAAACAACTGAGCTCTTGTTTTGCGCCGTAACCTCACTATGAACCAGTTTTGTTCTGTCACCATGAGTTGTCGGTGCGATTAATATTACTGAGTAATCATACTAAATTACTTTGCATTTTGCAAATTCTACTATCATTAGCATGTCCTAGGAACTACCCTAGGACATGAGCAGCTTACTGCAATGTCAAATACAGTTTTGTGTTATAATATGTGATTGATGAATTATCCAGATCAAAAGCTAAGCGACCAATTCTTAGGACGTATTATCGAAGAGGTTCGCTTGTCCCCAAAATCGCCGCGAAAAGTAGGCTCTTTTGTAATAGATGCTACTCAAGGGTCATGGTCTGCCCTTTATACGGCCGAAGATGCCTTGAGGCAAATAACGGGTGGTTTTGTAGAGCTAGATTTGCGCCCCAACACTAATGGACCAGATTTGGTCCTCCAGTACATGATAGATCTTTCTGGCTCGCCAGCAGAGATTTCTGGGCCAACTCCTATCGAGGTATAATTTGCTCCGACATTCGCTAATATACCGCTTGTCATGAAATTAAAATACCTCCGATTGCTCGGAGGTATTTTATAGTTTAGTAGCTAAGTGTTATTTAACAATCTTAGTTACAACACCAGCACCAACTGTGCGGCCGCCTTCGCGGATGGCAAAGTCTTGGCCTTGGTCCATAGCGATTGGACTAAGGAGCTTGACCTTAAAGGTGATCTGGTCGCCTGGCATAACCATTTCTTTGCCAGCAGGTAGCTCAACTTCACCCGTAACATCGGTAGTACGGAAGTAAAATTGTGGCTTGTAACCCTTAGCAAATGGAGTGTGGCGTCCGCCTTCTTCCTTCTTAAGGATGTAAACCTCGGCGTCGAACTCGGTGTGTGGAGTAAGAGTACCTGGCTTAACAATAACCTGGCCGCGCTCGATTTGCTCGCGCTCGATACCGCGGAGCAATAGTCCAGCGTTATCACCAGCCTGGCCACGGTCTAGGCTCTTTTTGAAAGCTTCGATACCAGTAACAACAGATGTCTGAGTAGGTTTAAGGCCAACGATTTCGACTGGGTCGTTTACGTTGATAACACCGGTCTCAATACGGCCAGTAGCAACGGTGCCACGACCCTTAATTGAGAATACGTCTTCGATAGGCATTAGGAATGGCTTATCTAGGTCGCGTACTGGCTCTTCGATCCAGGCGTCCATAGCATCAACTAGGTCCATAATAGCTTGCTCGTTCTCGGCGTCGCCCTCTAGAGCCTTAGTTGCGCTACCCTTGATAATTGGAGCGTTGTCGCCATCGTAACCGTTCTTAGATAGTAGTTCGCGAACGTCCATTTCAACTAGTTCAACTAGTTCTGGGTCAGCTAGGTCCATCTTGTTTAGGAACACTAGGATCTTAGGCACACCAACCTGGTGAGCTAGAAGTACGTGCTCACGAGTCTGTGGCAATGGGCCGTCGTTTGCAGCAACCACAAGCACAGCACCGTCAATCTGGGCAGCACCGGTGATCATGTTCTTAACATAATCGGCGTGTCCTGGCATATCAACGTGCGCGTAGTGGCGCATTGGTGATTCATATTCTTGGTGGCTTGTCGCGATGGTAATACCGCGGGCCTTTTCTTCTGGTGCGTTGTCGATCTGATCGTACGCAACAGGCTTGTTGACATCTGACGGAAGCTTTTTAGCGAGCACAGTCGTAATAGCTGCCGTAAGAGTGGTTTTACCGTGGTCGACGTGGCCCATAGTACCAACGTTGACGTGAGGCTTGGTTCGGTCAAAAGTTGCCATGTAGCAAATTCTCCTACTTAAATTATTATTTATCATGACGCGGCCCGTAGACAACCTAAAATTACTCTCGCAATTTACAGTAGTCTAAAACGCGCCATGCGTATGAAACCCATTATATGGCAATATGGGCAACCTGTAAAGAGTGGAGGGTTACTGAGCTATTAATAAAATAGCGCCTAAACGGCGCCATTTTATTAATAGTATAGGACTAGAAAGATCCGCCCTTAACCCTTGTACCGTTACCTGGGGCAAACGCCGCTGGACAACCCGCACCCTGCCTGGCAGCAACATTGCTGCTAGAGGCGCATAGCTTAGACCAAGTATTCTGGCCTAACTTACCGTCTGCTGCAATACCGTTCCTGCTCTGAAAAGCTTTAACAGCGTTTACCGTACCCTTGCCATACACGGCATCGGCCTTAATGCCTAACATCTGTTGAGCATACTTAACACAGGTCGCCCGAGCGCCACTCTTATAGGTAATACTAGTACAGCTACCAGCGTTAGCATCATCAATACTAAACATAGAGTAAGCCCAATATCCGGCACCGGCTAATACCAATACGCCAAGCACACCAGCTATAGTTAGCTGCTTACGTGAGAAATTAAAGTTTTTAGCCTTTTTAGCGGTGGCTTTATTTACAGTTGATTTTTTGTTATTTGGTTTCACGGTTTCCCCCTGGTGAAATTTAATTTACCCTTGCATAATACCAGGCATGGCCATAAAGCACAAGGGGTATCACTACTGTAAAAAATTTGATACTATTTATGGTAATAATGAAACTTAGCGCCGCTATACTCACAGCCATAACATTACTAATGCTACAGCCAGGCCACGCTGGTGCCCAGAGCGATACTTGTGGTACTGATCAGCCGGCTATATCTGAATCGATCACCACTGATGCTGGGACATACACTGTATATGTAAAGATGAGCTTGCCTGGCCAAGAATCTGATGTCACAGCCTATAGTGTTGTTGACTCCTGCAAAATAATTGGCTCGGTACACGCTAATGGCAATACTTGGTCGAAGCTCGGTGGCATTGCTATCACCGCTGGCGCCGGGACGAGTTTTGAGCTAGATGGTGAGTCCCTAGGCGCGAACGATGCCGCCGCTAAGCCCCAGCTACTGTTAGTGCCGGCTGTTGCGCCGCTACCCTGCACCCCTGCGGTTACCTGCGATACTAATATTGAAGGCAATAAGGCCTACTTAAACCCTGTGTCGCTTACTACTTCGTCATCCGGCCTTCAGGTACAAAAAATCACTAGCCCTAGCACCGATACTATTAAAGAGGTGCAGTATTACACCGATGGGCAGCTAATGTACACGACTAAGGCCCTAGAGCCTTTCAACCTGGCCTATGCTGACTATTTTCAGCAAAAGATAGCCCGGGTAATAGTTTATAACTCAAAACAGCGCGCCGTACTGCAAGATACCGTGCCGGTTGGCTACACGGATACTGTGCAAAATGCTGCTTTTCGCATAATTTTGCGGCACTCCACCCTGTTAACGGTAATCGGCTTTGGCCTACTACTAGCGTTACTCATTATCATAGCGCGCGCCATTGCTCGCCACTACGAAGAACTAAGCTACTTTAACTACGCCCATGGCCTAGGTCGCCGTGAGCTAACACTATTCCAGGCCAACTTTAAAGCTATTGTCCGTAACCCCACTTTTACGCTCATTAGCACTGGCGTAATAACCCTTATACTTATCAGCACTACTATTGTGCTGACCAATGTATTTGTAGTTGCCCCATACCGGGTTGATGGCACTAGTATGTACGCGACTTTGCAAGATAAACAGCTGATGGCCATAAATAAGCTGCCAGTTACGCTCAACCACCAGTTTAAGCCGACGCGCGGGCAAGTTATTGTGTTTCACCCTAACTATGGCAACTTGGCCTATAGCGACTTAAGGGTAGATAACATACTAGTCAAGCGCATTGTAGGTTTACCTGGCGAACGAGTTGTGAGCCACGCAGGCAAGCTAACTATATATAACGCCGAAAACCCTAACGGATATAATATTGAGTCTACCGAGCCGTGGGGGCCAAAAGTGACCTTGCAGCCAGCCGATGAACCATTTGATATCCAGCTTGCTAATGATCAAGTGTTTGTCGCTGGAGATAACCGACCACATTCGGTTGATTCACGTATTAACGGCGCCTTGCCACTTAGCGAGGTTATAGGAGTTGTGGTGGGCTATTGATTTGCAGTTAAATTACAGCTTAATTATCCACTATATAAATACATTATGCATGAATCAACAAAAATAAAGCTTATTTGGCCAATAATCATATTGACCTGCCTGCCGATTCTTGGCATAATTCACCCTCCAGCCGCCCCAACGCTTAAAGCCACCGCGCTGTATCTAAGTGAGATAACCGGGTACGTGGGAGTTATGTTCTTATTATGGATGTATATTCTTGGTGCTAAAAGCGCTATGGGAGTTGTATTTAAAGATCTCGCTAGCGTTCTTACGATACATAAAGCCCTGGGTAAGTGGGGTTCTTTAGCTTTCCTATACCACCCGTTATTAATAACGTATAGCTACGGTGAATCAATACTGTATAGTGTAATACCAAACGTAAGCACGCAGTTCGAAAGTAACGTTACTTTAGGGCGCGTATCCTTCATGATCATTTTTGTTATATGGGTAACGAGTGTGTTCCTACGCGAAAAGCTTAGGTTTCGTCCCTGGAAATACATCCATTACCTCGCTTACATATCTTTACCCTTCGCCCTTTTGCACGTTCCAAATATTGGAAGCCAGTTCATAGATTGGCCCTTTGTAAGGGTTTACTACATAGCAATTGTTGCTGTATTTGGTATATTTACGCTATTCAGGCTGGCCAGCTGGCTCAACCTAGACCGCAAAACCTACACCATAGTTGGCCACCAGCGCCTCACACCCGAAGACCTAGTATTGACTCTTAAGCCAAATAAACTACCAGTAGCGCCGCAAATTGGCCAGTACGTATACTTAAAAGTTGGCTATATCAGCGAAGATCACCCCTTCACCGTAACCTATTACGATGCTGGCACTGGCGAGCTAACCCTAGCTTACCGAGTGTATGGCGGCTTTACTAAGTATTTATCTAGGCTAACTAAAGGCGTTAAAGTATCGATTGCCGGGCCATATGGCACTTTTATGAAAGAGTTTCAACCCGGCCGGCCGGTCGTTTATATAGCCGCCGGCATTGGCATTACCCCTTTTGTACAGCGTATTGTAGATGACCAAAAAAATCCAAACCAGTGGTTATTTGTATCTAACCGTACACATGCGAGTGCTGTATTAGTCGGTAACATAAGGCAATATATTGGTAGTCGCTGCGTACAGATATATAGCCGCGAGCCAGCTGGGCCAGGCGAAGAATCCGGCCATATCAGCAAAGAGATCATAAGTAGGCATTTAGCCAGCCCCGAGAGCTACAGCTACTATATTTGCGGCTCAAAAGAGTTCATGGAGGAATCCACCAAGATATTGAAGGAATTAGCAATACCAGCTAAAAACATCTACTCAGAGAAGTTTAGCTGGTAACTGGGCGGCTATATACCAGCTTAGTTTGAACCTTATAGTTCTTAATTAAAACAGGGTCGAGCTGCGGGCGGATAATTAAAATTGTAGCTAGGGTATCGGCTATCAGCGCCGTATCGGCTATAACAAAGCTGGCTACCACGCTACTATCGCTCGGCTTACCGGTTTTAGGGTCGATAATATGGTGTTGGTGCTCGCCGTTATGTTCCCAAGCCCGCTTGATAGTGGAGCTAGCCGCTAGGGCGCCAACCGTAAGGCTAGCATCGCCTATCTTCTTATCGCTATCATAGGGGTCTTGCATTGCAAATGTTATAGGCTGGTTTGATTGGCAAAATAGGTCGCCGCCGCCATTTACTATAAACTGGCTGACCTTATGCTGGCGTAGTATCTTGGCGTATTCATCAATCAGCCAGCCCTTACCAAACCCTCCAAATTCTAATACGGTGCCTATAGGCACTTTTACCACTGCCCTATTCCAAGTAACTAGCTTATCAAACTGCCTTTCGGCGGGGCCTGCCCTACCGGCGGCTACCCTGCCGTACCCTAAGTTTTGCAGGTCATTGCCTACTAACATATCAAGTGCACCATCGCTGGCTACATACATATCTTTAGCGTAATCGAGCATTTGCAGCATCTCGGCTGGCGGATTGTGCAAAATGCCATTTTGGGCAAGCTCAGCTACTAATGAATCATCACGAAACCGCGAGTATCGTTTGTCAAATATAGACGTATACTGCTCAATTTCATGTTTAAGCTCATCTGTAAATACAGCATTATCTAGCCGCTCAAGCCACCAGCGGGTACCAATTGCCTCAAATTCATATAACATCGCTATGGCAGCTCCTAGGGCGCCATGCAGACACCCGGGTAAATTAGTTTATCTAGCCATTATTATACGGCAAAGTTAGGCTTTAGCATCGGTGCTAATAGCCGTAACCGCTTCGGCCTGGCGCCACCGATACGGCTTGGGCTGTAGCTGGCTAAAGACTGTCCACTGGCATCGCTGCTAACCGAGCTTTCAAATGAACCGATGTAATCACTCGACTCCCTATCGCTATACGTGTTGTTAGTAGTAGCACTTGTAATCTTACCGCCGCTTACCACTAGGGTTACCTTAATACTATTAGTTGCGCCGTGTGGCACGCTATAGCTGATAGTTTTAGTGTAAGTGCCGTCCTTATACCCACTTGCGGTTGTGCTAGTAGTTGCACTCGTATTTGTAGTCGCCGTTGGTGTAGCGGTGCTTGTAGCAGGGGTCGTCGCTGCTGTAGCTGTACTGGCAGGTGTAGTTGCTGCAGTCTCAGCGGCAGCGGTACTGCTGCTAACCGTGTTAGTAGTGGTGCTGGCCTTAGTATTAGTGCTATTAAATAAAGTGGCACCACCAAATATAGCTGCGGCCACCACCGCTGCCGTGCCAATTGTTACGAATATTTTTTGCTTAGTTTCCATGTTTATAAGTATGCAGGGTTAGACTGTAATTTTACTGTAAGTGCTTAGTTTTCTGTTTAATGGCGCGCTCTAAGGCTATCATCCAGAGGTAAAAGTACATTAGGGCTAGTATTTCTATGTTAATCAGGGCAATAACTTTGCCGCCAGTGGCAAAATAAATGCCAAATGCGATGGCCAAAAACACCACAAAGTTATATGTTACAAGCGTGAAACGGTGGCTAAGCACTGGCAAGGCATTAGGTAGTAGTATTATAAGCTGTACAAAAGTGATTGTAGCACCGTAACCAAAAATGTTATGCACCACAGGGAACCTATCAAACGGAAAGACCGCTATGCCCATCATGCAAACTGATATCACCCCTAGGCAAACGCCAAGTATAGTCTGGGCCCGGTGCAAGGCCTTAGCGGGCAAGTCAAGGTGGCCAACGTCATCAACCAAATAGTGTGTAAATGCGCCCATCATCAGGGCACAAAGGGCCGCAACAATATTGAATAAACCGGCCGAAAACTGATTGCCCTCCCCTAACCGGCTCAGGTGCCAGTGCATCCAGCTGGTATCGGTACTTAGCGCCATACTTAAAGCAATCCCAGCCGCCATAGTCGCTGCCATGGTGTATAAGATAGGTTCGCTTTTTAGCACTTTCTGCGCCATTATCACTATTGTACTCTAACCGCTTAAGATTGATAAAGTTTGGACGGAAGATTATGATAGTATGGACTGACCCGCACCTTAGTATTGGAGACCAAAATGTCAGTAAGTAATGCCGAAGACGTACAAGTCTTAATGGTAAGAAGAGGACTAGCTCCATTTACGCGCTTAAGTTTTAGCGCTTTGAATGAAGACACATCCGCTGTCCGCTACGTACTTCTCCGCCAGAAGGGTTCGCCTGGCACTGTCCATTTGGTTGAACTCGATCCGATCGACAGAGTCATTAATTTGCGCCGAGTCCTGCCGAATGGCAAGCTGGGCGCCAATCTCATCGCGAGAGTCACTCTCAACGTAGTAGCTGGCGATGAGCCCTTGTATGCACCCGGAGACTTGGTTGACCCCATGGATCCCGCCAAAAAGGAAGGAAACCCGAAGCGCCATCAGCTCGGCTGGTTCATCGCCGGAATCAAGAGCTCTGTGCCTTTGGGGCTAAGGACCCTAGAAGAAGTGCTTGCTCACGTTGCGATCGGAAATCTGTGCAGCAAGATGACGTTCCAGACTGGATTTGTCGTGAGTCCCCATTTTTTGAAGGGTAACTATTACCTAACTCGTAATGGTCAAGTATTTAGCGCAAGTCTTGAACAGGGAACCTCGGCACCAATCCTGACTGAGATGTTCGTCAGTGATCCAAGATTCGTCGACACGCTCTACCTCAAGACTCCACCGTCAAATATCAATCCTTGTACGGTATTGAGTAAAGCCAGCAAACGCACCAAGTCTATTGGGCCGTTCGATTTCATCTTTAGGACAGATGAGCCTATGTCTGTTTCTGAAATCCGTGATCGCCTTGGACTGCCCGGCAGGCACGGAACAAGAGCAAAGAAACCACCCGCCGCTTGGTAGAGCACCTAAATTGGTGTTCCCGGGCGGCCGGGGACACCAATTTTATTATTCATTAGTACGATCACTCAAATGGAATGATTTTTTGATACCCTGGCCTTTATTTTCACGTCTATATTGAAGGCCTTTTAGGCACAACTAGGCAAACTAAACCGCCCCTGTTACGGGGCGGTTTAAGTTAACGATTTATTGCCTATTTACTGCGCTTAGCAATAATCTCTTGGGCGACGTTTGGTGGGACTTCCTCGTAATGAGCAAGCTCCATAGTGCTAGCAGCACGGCCCTGGCTCATGCTGCGCAGATCACCGGTGTAGCCGAACATACTAGCTAGGGGCACAACTGCCTTAATTAGCTTGGCGCCAGCCATTAGGTCTTCCATAGCCTCAATACGGCCACGGCGGCTGTTGAGGTCGCCAATGATATCACCCATGAAATCTTCGGGTGTTGTTACCTCTACATGCATCACAGGCTCAAGTAGGATAGGCGTAGCCTGCCTAATACCTTCGCGGGCAGCTAAAGCACCGGCCAGGTTAAAGGCTAGTTCGCTTGAGTCAACATCATGGTAGCTACCATCGTAAAGGGTCGCTTTAATATCTACCACTGGGTAGCCGGCAATAACACCGCCTTCAAGAGTATCTTTGATACCTTTCATAACAGGCGTGCGGTATTCTTGTGGCACAACACCACCCTTGATTTGGTCGATAAACTCAAAGCCCTTGCCTGGTTCGTTTGGCTCAAACCTTACCCATACATCACCGTACTGGCCACGGCCACCACTTTGCTTGGCGTGCTTACCCTGGACTTCGCTGGTACCCTTGATAGTCTCGCGGAAGGCTACTTGTGGCTCACCAACATTAGCTTCCACGCTAAATTCGCGCTTCATGCGGTCAATTAGGATATCAAGGTGTAACTCACCCATTCCACTCATGATAGTTTGGCCGGTTTCGTCATCGGTGTGGATACGGAAGGTTGGGTCTTCTTCGGCTAGGCGCTGGAGGGCAATACCCATCTTTTCTTGGTCGGCCTTACTCTTAGGCTCCACCGCAATACTTACTGGTGGGTCTGGGAATGTAATGCTTTCAAGGGCGATTGGGTGTGCAACATCGGCCAAAGTATCACCAGTGAAGGTGCTCTTTAGGCCCACAACGGCCGCAATATCGCCGGCTTCTATCTTATCAATATCTTCGCGCTTGTCTGCGTGCATACGAACAATACGGCCAATACGCTCTTTTTCACCAGTAGTGGTGTTAATCACGTAGCTACCAGCGTTCAATACACCGCTATATACACGGATAAAGATAAGCTTGCCCACAAATGGGTCGGTCGCAATCTTAAACGCTAGGGCTGCCATAGGCTCGCTTTCGCTTGGCTTACGGCTGATTTCGTCGCCAGTTTTAGGGTTTTTGCCCCAAACAGCATCAACATCAACTGGGCTAGGCAGGTAGTCAGCCATCACATCAAGTAGCTTCTCTACAATCACGCCACGGCCATCGCCACCACTTACTAGGTAAAAATCACCAGCAAGCACGCGCTTACGCAGGGCGCGCTTTAGGTCTTCGGTGCTGATTGCATCAACGCCGTGCTCAAAGAACTTCTCCATTAACTCATCTTCGGCCTCTACCGCGGCTTCCACTAATAGCGCACGGGCGTTAGTGGCGCGCTCAAGCATATCTGCAGGGATTTCGCCTACTGTTAGCTCGTGGTCGGTGTAATCTTTGTAGGTGTAAGCTTTCATATCAACTAGGTCAACAAGGCCATTAATATCCTTTTCAAACCCAATAGGTAGGTGAATAGGCAAAGCGTTTTTACTTAGGCGAGCGTGAATGCTCTCAAGTGATTTGTAAAAATCGCCACCAGTTTGGTTGATTTTGTTGATAAAGCACACGCGTGGTACGCCATACTTGTTAGCCTGGCGCCATACAGTTTCACTCTGGGCCTCTACACCCATTTTGCCGTCAAATATGGTTACAGCACCGTCAAGCACGCGTAAGCTGCGCTCAACCTCGGCTGTAAAGTCGATGTGCCCTGGGGTATCAATAATATTGATTTGGCAGCCTTTCCAAAAACAGGTAACGGCGGCACTAGTGATAGTAATACCGCGCTCTTTCTCCTGGGCCATCCAGTCAGTAGTAGCGCTGTCATTATTAGCACCGCGGACTTCGCCGATTTTGTGGTTAATACCCGTACGGTACAAAATACCTTCGGTTGTGGTCGTTTTACCGGCATCGATGTGAGCAATAATACCGACGTTACGAATATCTTTTAGTTTGATATCCTTGGTTGCTGCCATATAATCTCGCTTTTCCTTATTTAGTTAAAAATTTTGGCCATTAAAAATAGCGCCTTGTGATTTATTATAACAGAGAAATACTGTTCGGCCTAGGGTGTATATGACAAATCCTAGCTTGCCATCGCGTGAGCAGACTGTCCGAGCCTTTGCCGATAATACTGCCCCCTTCTCGGGTCTCTGTAAAACTTAGATACCGTATCCATTCTTGCTCCAGTGTGCCTACCGGCTTTTTGATAATCAGATAGAAGATCCTTCACCCTCTCCGATACCGTTTGAGTAATGTACCTATCCTTATCTGTCGCAGTACCATCAAATACTTTACCAAACGCTTCTAGTGTAGAATACGCCGTGGCATCTATGCGATGAGTTAGGTCATTCTTGCTAATCATTAGGGCTTTATAGCGCCTCTTATCTCTGCCAGATGGACGAGCTTTGACCTCAACAGGGATTGCCTTTTTTATATTTCCATAGTGTTGATTGATAATAGTTATATCGTGGGTTTGGTCAGCATGGTAATAGCCGCTGTCCGCACGCGAAGACGAAGGCAATGGAACATACCTAGGGTCATCAAGGTACAACAGGGCCAGAAGCGTGTTGCACTCATGCGTTAGACCAGACAAGTCTCCGACACCCTCCTTGACTCCATCTCTCCAAGCTAGGTTAGTATGAATGCTAACCAACTGCGACACAGCTAGCATATCAGCATAAACCCCTTTTCGTATATCTCTACTTACGTCGCCCGTAATAATGCCTTTAATAAGCGGGGTAAACACAAGGTTTAACGCCATTCGAAACGGTCGCGCATCAGACCTAAGTGCATCCTGCAGTTGTGAGTTATTCAAACCGTCATGAGCAGCTATACCCTCTTGCCATAGCTGCTCGGCTTGTTCTACACGATTTAGCCTATCTTCTGGGCATAGACTTACTCCGGCAAGGGCAGATTCAGCGTATGCCCACCCTGCGGCATCTAAAAATTCCGGTAGTTTTTCACCTTCAAGCCCTTGCGCGATTTTAAGTAGCTGCTCGGAGCCGCCATCACGTACAATTACCTTATGCATCTGCACGTAACGCCTATAGGATGGGTGGTTGAGGTACGAATAGTAAGGCTCTGGTCGGCTAAAAAGATCAAGCTCTAATTCATTGAATTCAATCGGTTGTGCTACTTGGCGAGTGCTATCATGCAGGGCTTCAAAACCTGGGAGGTGCCTTTTTTGAGAAGCTCCTCCAAACAACATACTAGCTTTTTGCCTCGATATTTATTTTATCCCTCATTTATTTTTAATATACCGTGTTAATAGGGCTTATGCAACAGTAAGGTATAATCAATTTTAGCTCAACGCATAGGTGCTATCGCGCACGGATTCACAGTAGGTTAAAGCTTTAGCTGAAACCTCTATCTGTACATCACCAGATTCAGGGGAATGAAGTGTAGTACCAATGAATATATACCATTCGTCTTGACCATCATGAGTCGTGCATAGAGGGGATATATAAGTTAAAGTTACGAGTGCTCTCTCTGATTCACCCGCCACAAGCCATCGCTCGCCCCCCCCTGAGCTCTCAATCATAAGGCCATCAAACCCTATAACATACGGCACAGCCAGATCAGGATCTAACAAAATCTCTAGGTAGGTCTTAATACAGCGCCCCAACTCTAAGCTATCGTCGCCATGGTAGTTTAACATCGCACTAAGGTCAATGTCTCTTAGTGCCAAAATAGCGTCAGCCACGCTTCTGACGTTGCCATTAAGAATCTTGCTATCTATCTCTTCAATTATATCTGGCGCGAATGTCTCAAGCCATTTATGGGCTCTTTCAAAAGATTGTTGCTCAGTAAAATCAATCTGAACATTGTATATATCAACTCCAATTGTTTGTTTTACGTTTGCAGGCCCATCATTCGTAACTAGAGCCCTGGTACACTCTGTTATGAGCTTAACCCTATAACGCCCGCTCTCATCATACTCAGCTACAAATCCATGCGATAACATCTCCTCGCCACACTCAGAACGGTGATATGATTGTCCTCCATCCTTTGACTTGTCGATTACGTAGCCCTTTTGGCGTGAACTACAATTGTTATACACCGTAACATCTCCGGTTACTTGCATAACCTGTTTATGAAATGGCGCCCATACCCTATCTAGGTCTGCAATTAAATGCGCAACATCTTCCTCAGATAGGTTAGATGTTGCTAGTAATTCATCAAGTGCCCTAGCTTCAGCAAGAGCTAAAGATACTCTAGGTTCCGTTAAAGCCTCTTGTAATAACTTTGAGTCGAGTATAGTTAGTAGATCAGGTTCTCTATTTGTGGCCATAATTGGTTCGCCTCATATAAAATATTATTTTACTTATTGTAGGCAATAAATCCCAACCTGCAAGTATAAGCAAATTAAATACCGCCCCAAGAGAGGCGGTATTTAAACGTCGCAACGAGATTACGTGCGGGCGAAGTGCGCAAAAGCGCGGTTGGCTTCGGCCATGCGGTGAGTGTCTTCCTTCTTTTTAAAGGCTGCACCGGCTTCGTTATAAGCATCCACAATCTCTAGCGCTAGGCGCTTTTCGTATGGCATACCATTACGGGCGCGAGCACTTTGCACTAGCCATGAAAAGGCGTAGTGTAGCTGCCTGTGGCCGGCAACTGGGAATGGAATCTGGTAGTTAGCACCACCAACACGGCGGCTTTTAACCTCAAAGCTTGGGCTAACGTTTTTAAGAGCGCGCTCAAACACCTCTAGGGGTTCTTCGCTCTTAAGGGTTTTAGCGGCTTGCTCTAGGGCGCCATATACGGCGCGCTCAGCGGTTAGCTTTTTACCATCTAGCATGCTTTTGTTGATTAGGCGCTGAACAAGTACGCTCTGGTACTTACGGTCAGGCTTGATATTGCGTTGTAGTTTCTTGGTTACTTTACGTGGCATGATTATTTCTCCGCCTTTTTAGCACCGTACTTGCTACGGCCTTGTTGACGCTTAGCAACACCCTGGAGGTCCAAGGCACCACGAACAATATGGTAACGAACACCTGGAAGGTCTGGCACACGGCCACCGCGCACTAGCACAACAGCGTGCTCTTGTAGGTTGTGGCCTTCGCCGCCAATATAGGCCCAAACTTCGTGGCCGTTAGTTAGGCGCACGCGGGCAACCTTACGTAGGGCTGAGTTAGGCTTTTTAGGGGTTTTAGTGGTTACTTTTACGCATACACCACGCTTTAGTGGTGCATCTTGGTCGTAGTAACGCACTTTTAGGGCATTATGGATACGGCCAAGTGCCGGCGACTTGCTTTTTTTGTCAGCAGTCTTGCGCGGCTTGCGGATTAACTGGTTGATTGTTGGCATTAATATCTCCGATTAAATGGTAGTTTATAGATCAGCTAGCTATATTAGATTATTAAAAACCCAATATCTAGAATCTAAATCCTTAGTTCGAATAAGGCTTGCTAAAGGCCCGTTATTGCAAACACTGCGGCAGCATTCCGCCTATTTGCGCTTATTTACAGTAACGGGTTTCACACTCGCCTATTACTCTAAACAGGAAACTCACCGCTAATTATACCAAACCTAAAGCCTTTTGTCCACAACCCCACCATCAAAGCTCTCTGTCCAAAACCCCATCATATAGGGTGCCACCCTAACCTATGTGATTTTTTGCCACTATAGGGGTAATTGATTGCATATATGTCTATGTTTGACAAAGGTTTGTTACGATTATAGACTTATAACAATGAAGCACTCTTTGAGATATGCTACCGCCCAGGGAATTGGACGCCGACGTGAGCAGCAAGATAGGCTATTTGCTAGGCCGAGCCTTGGTATTTTTGGCGTATTTGATGGACACCGCAAGGATGGGGCGCTAGCCGCCGAACGTGCTGCTAAATCTATAGTGGCTGACTTAACCTATCGGTACGATGAAGAGCCTGGCGCAAACATCGGCCATAGACTTACTCACGAGTTCGCACGGGCTTCTGCCCAGATGCTTAGAATGGAAGGCGGAGCGACAGCGACTGTAGCGGCAATTTCACCCATAAATCCAAGTAATGGTATGCGCACTATATCTGTTAATAATGTTGGCAATAGCCCAGCTTTCCTTATCGACCCCAGCAACCCAAATATTAAAGCAGGTGCCCAGCAGCTGACTAAACTTCATTCAACAGGCAACCCAAAAGAGATCGAACGGATGGCGAAACTAGGTGTAGCTACATTCGCAGGCAGGGACGGAACCTTATATTTTGAGCATGGTGAGTGGGCAGGCACTATGAATTCTAGGGCGCTTGGAGATACTGACATTAAGGGTATCAAATCAAAACCTTACTGCAGCTGGACAGATACGTCCTCGGAACAGCTACTACTGCTAGCCACTGATGGCGTACTCAGCCCATCCACGACCAAGGAGGCTATTGAAGATACCGTGAATATGTACAAAGATGGTAAAGAGCTAGGCTATATTGCCTACAATCTAGTTACTAAATACAGTAAGATAACCGGCGACAACGCCTCAGCCGTCATTGTTCACATCCCTGGGCCCAATAGCCTTATATAAGCATCCAGGATGTACCCGGGCTATATTCATAGCTGCTTTCATTTGCGCAAATGTTTATCAAAAGCAGTGAGTTCATAGGGTAATTTTGACATGTTATATTCGTAGTGTTATAATATACCAAACTCGTTCCTACAATGGGATGAGCGTACAAGAAAGGAAGGCTCATGCGAGACCTCCGATCAGAGTTCAGCACAAGCAAGGTTGTGGCTACCATGGATGGGGACAACCTCGTTCTCAAGCCTTCTGACGACTTCAGTCGCCTCCAGGCTGGGGATGTCCTCGCTGCTGGAGAGAACCGGCGCCTGTGGCACTTCATGGGCGCTGATTACAACGACAGCCGTACCAAGGACCTACTTGTCGGCGCTTACTACGCCTGCGGCGGAAAGCGCGTCAGAGTGACCAAGGGCAACGTCGAATTCAGCGACTACAGGGGTGCGCTCAAGATCTACCTGGACCTGAGCGGAACCGAAGATATGCAGGCTCGCTATGCGGTCCGCGACTTCGGTTACTTATCGGGTGGCATGATCGTTCTTGACGGCTCCACTGCCGATCGAGTTCTGCTCGCACCCAAGTCCAAGTGCAAGGTGTGTGGTGGCCCGCTGGCCAGCTCAGTCGAGCTAGAGTGGAGCGTGTGCAATACCTGCTACAAGGTCTGCCAACACATCTACAAAGAAGGGGTTTGCCAAGCCAATGGCAACCTCGCGTGGCTACCGTTCTGCATAAAGTGCGGGCGTGGTGATCCTGCCTGGAAGCCCAGCGACGAACCCGACGAGGACCTCGTGAAGCTGTTGACGAAAGACGGCGGGCTCGCCGGCATCATCCTGCAGAGCAAGGAGGGTACGACCGTACTCAGCCGGAGGTGAGCGCGAACCTTCAGCTCCGATACAATTGCTAATCAACAGCTTAAAGTTGATAAAATCCCGAATACCTCGGGCAGTGATGCGTTACGCCGACATGGCAATACGCATCACTGTGAGTTTCCATAAGTGTGCACTTATGCTGACGAGTCTAAAATGACGAAAAACTCAATTATAAATCTCCAGGGTACCATTTACTGTTGGTAGCTGCATTCTGGCCCTCTTATAGGGTCTCACCCTAACCTCTGTGGTTTTTTGGCCCTCTTATAGGGTCTCACCCTAACCTCTGTGGTTTTTTGCCACTACAGGGGTGGCGTAGCAAATTGAGACATCGTTAAGCACGACGGTATGAACAGATACTAAAACCACCCCGTTAAGGGTGGTTCTAGGTTGCCTTAGGGGCCCAAGGATTTGACTAAGCGGCTAGGTCGGCATCGGTTGCGATGTCGCTAGCGTAATCGTCATCCTCTGGCTCTTCATCGGCAAAACGTGCACCGGTACCAACAGGGATCTTGCGACCAATGATCACATTCTCCTTGAGGCCACGGAGGTGGTCGGCGCGGCCACTTGTAGCTGCGCTAATCAGCACGCGAGTAGTGTCCTGGAAGCTTGCGGCACTTAGCCAGCTATCGCTCCAGATACTCACCTTAGTGATACCAAGTAGCAACTGGGTGTACTGCACTGGTGCTTTACCCTCAGCCACAAGGCCGCGGTTAGCATCGACAACACTCGCCTTGCTCACAATATCACCAGTTACAAAGGTGCTGTCGCCTGGGTCTTCTACCTGAACGCGACTAAACATCTGGCGAACAATGATCTCCAGGTGCTTATCGGCCACATCCTGGCCCTGAGCGGCGTAAATACCAAGCACTTCGTTGATGATGTAACGCTGAGTGGCTTCGGTGCCCTTTAAGCGCATCAAATCGTGCAAGTTTAGGCTACCTAGTGTCAGGCGGTCGCCTGGCTCCACTTTATCACCCTTTTTGACCACAATCTGGGCGGTGCTTGGGATATCGTAGCGGACAGGGCCACTGGCATTGGCGGCGAGGATTGCAGTTTTATCAGCAAACTCTACTACGCCATCAAATGGTGCAAATAGTGGGTTATCGCCACCCTTTTGCTCGGCTAGTACGTCGCCAGTTTTGACTTCGCTGCCGGCCTTAAGGGCTGGTTTACGGCCATCTAATGGCATGCGTTCAACATGGCCACCGGTTGGAGTAACCTGGATAACATACTTTTTGCCATCTTCCCAGACATCTACATCACCAGCTACCTCTGTCATGAAGGCCTGTCCCTTTGGTGAGCGGGCTTCAAACAACTCCTCAACACGTGGCAAACCAGTGGTGATATCTCCACCGGCCACACCAGAGTTGTGGAAGGTCTTTAGGGTTAGCTGAGTACCAGGCTCACCCACACTTTGGGCAGCAATCACGCCAACTGGTTCGGCATTGGCAATTAAGTTACCGGTTGCCATATCAATACCGTAGCTCTTACGTGGGATACCGCTAAGGTTCTTAGTAGATAGTACTGATTGGATCTTAACATCGGTGATCTTATCATCGGCGTCAATTGCATCGGCAACCTTACGGCTAATTAACTGATCGGCAGCAATGTGGCCTGGAACCTCGACAGCTGTGAAGCGACCGTATAGGCGGTTGCTAAAGCTAATCATGGTTTCTTCGGTTTCGTTGCGGTAGATTGTGTAGCCATCGTCATCACCTGATTCGTCTTCGACTGTAAACACATCTTGGCTCACATCAACCAAACGGCGAGTTAGGTAACCACTGTCGGCCGTTTTGAGGGCGGTATCAATAAGGCCCTTACGTGAACCGCGAGTCGCGATAAACGCTTCGAGGCTTGATAGACCCTTTTTGTAGTTGCTACGAACTGGCAGCTCGATTTCGCGGTTGTTGGCATCTACCTGGATACCAATCATGGCGCTTGCGAGCTTAACGTTACTAATGTTACCGCGGGCACCACTGTTCACCATGGTGGCAACACTCGTGTCCATATCGGCTAGCTTGCTCTTTAGGAAATCTTCAACCTTTTTGTCTACGCCGCGCCAGTTGTTCACTGTGAGGCTGTAGCGCTCATCTTCGGTGATTAGGCCGTCGTCGTACTGTTCGCTAATAACAGCGGCTTTTTCGTCACCACCAGCTACAAACTGGCCAATTTCTTCAAAGCTGATGTAGTCAGTCATGCTAGTACTTACGGCGCTAACGGTGGCAAAGCGGAAAGCTAAGCCTTTCATGCGGTCAGCAATAAGAGCAGTCTCTTCGGCGCCGTACTTTTCGAACACCTCGGCCAATACGCGCTTAAGCTCTTTTTTGTTCTGCACGTTGTTGTTATAAGGGAAATCCTCAGGCAAAATCTCGTTAAAGAACACGCGGCCTAGGGTTGTGTTACGAACCTCGCCCTTAGCCCTAATACGGATTGGGGCCTGCAACTGCAGCTTGCCCATATCGTAGGCTAGTTCGGCATCGCGGCTGCCAGCGAACATCTGCACTTTATCGGTCTGTGCGCTTGGCTTTTCGTACGTTAGGTAGTAGTTACCAAGCACGATATCCTGGTTGATGTTAAGCACTGGGCTACCATCGGCTGGTTTAAGCAGGTTATTGGTGGCACTCATCAAATCGCGAGCTTCGGCCTGTGCGTCATCGCTTAGTGGCAAGTGAACAGCCATCTGGTCGCCATCGTAATCGGCGTTAAAACCGGTTGCAACTAGTGGGTGCAGCTGAATAGCCTTACCTTCCACAAGCACTGGCATAAACGATTGAATACTTAGGCGGTGAAGGCTTGGTGCGCGGTTAAGCAGCACATATTTGCCCTTGATACATTCATCGAGTGCATCCCAGACTACGGCTTCACCACTTTCAATAAGGCGGGTTGCCGAGCGGATGTTATGAGCGTATTCGTTGCGGATAAGCCAGCTGATTACAAATGGCTTAAATAGCTCGAGGGCCATTTGCTTAGGCAAGCCACACTGGCTAATCTTAAGCTTAGGACCAACCACAATCACGCTACGACCACTGTAATCGACGCGCTTACCTAGTAGGTTCTGGCGGAAACGGCCTTGCTTACCCTTTAGCATATCGCTGATGCTCTTTAGGCGCCTACGGCCACCAGTTGCATTAACGGCACGGCCACCACGGGCGGCGCTGTTATCGATAAGGCTATCTACAGCCTCTTGGAGCATGCGCATTTCGTTGCGGCGGATTACCTCAGGGGCATTTAGGTCAATCAGCTTTTTAAGGCGATTGTTGCGGTTGATAACGCGGCGGTAAAGGTCGTTTAGGTCGCTTGTTGCGAACCGACCACCGGTTAGCTGAACCATTGGGCGTAGATCTGGTGGGATAACAGGTAGTACTGTTAGGCATAGGCTATTTGGCTTAATACCAGCAGCCTGCATGCCCTCAAGCACCTTAAGGCGCTTAAGCAACTTCTTTTCACGCTGACCCTTAGCGCCTTCTACCTCGGCCTGCAAGCTAGTAATAAGCTGTGGCAAGTCGATTTCGTCTAGTAGAGCCTTAAGGGCTGTACCACCCATACTTACACCAATTAGGTCTTCGTATTCTTCGGGTAGGTTACGGAAATCGGTTTCGTTGATCAAAGCACCCTTAACTAGGCTTTCTAGCTGGCTTTTCCTGGTAACAAAGTTACTTTCAAGCTCTTCTAGCTCCTTACTTTGGGCTTCGGCTAGGGCTTTAACATCGGCGCCTTCAGCACCAGCTTCGCGCTCGTAGCGGATCTTGATAGCGGCTCGGCCGGCATCAGTCTCAGCCTCTAGGTCAGCTAGGTACTGGTCGCGCTTTTCGGTATCAACCTTCAAGATAACGTAAGTTGCAAAGTAAGCAATACGCTCAAGGTTGCGCACGGTTATGCCCAGTAATAGGCTCATAGCACTTGGGGTGCCACGCATAAACCAAATGTGTGCAACAGGGGCCGCTAGGTTAATATGGCCCATGCGTTCGCGGCGAACAATCGCCTTAGTTACTAGCTCACCGTTCTTATCAACGGCCGCTTCGCGCGAACGAACACCCTTTAGTTTGTTATCGTGTGGGTTTATATCTTTGACTGGACCGAATATACGCTCACAGAACAACCCATCGCGCTCAGGTTTCTGGGTGCGGTAGTTGATTGTTTCTGGTTTGGTAACCTCGCCATAGCTCCATTTCAGGATATCATCGGGGCTGGCCACGGCCAGGCGCACTGCGTCAAAGTCGGCAATGCCGGTAGGCTGTACAACTCGTGACATTACGCGTCCTCCTCATCTTGTTTAGTCGTTATCTCTTCGTACATTTCATCATATTCTTCGGATACATCGGCAATCTGGCCGCCATCGTCGATTTCGCGGATTTCAACACCGTCTTCATCATCGATTTCGCCAAGCTCATCGCTTTCATCTAAGACAGTCTCAACCTCTTCGTCGAGCGCGGTAGCTGGAACAGTCTTATCGGCTGGGCCGGCTGTCTCAATCAATACCTCGGCATCAATTTCACCGCTTTCATCAACCAGGTCAACCCTTAGGCCAAGGCCTTGGAGTTCCTTTACGAGCACGTTAAAGCTCTCTGGTAGCTTAGGACCGGTGATGATGTCATCTTTAATGATGCTCTCGTAGGCCTTAGCGCGGCCATAAACATCATCAGATTTAATCGTCAACATTTCCTGCAAGGTAGAGGCGGCGCCATAAGCTTCTAGCGCCCAAACTTCCATCTCACCAAAGCGCTGGCCACCGTTTTGGGCCTTACCACCAAGTGGCTGCTGAGTAACCATAGTGTAAGGGCCGGTTGAGCGAGCGTGGATCTTATCGCTAACCATGTGGTGTAGCTTAATCATGTGCATCACGCCAACTGTGGTGCGCTCTTCGAACGCTTCACCGCTGCGGCCATCAAATAGCTGTGTTTTACCGTCTTCGGCTAGGCCAGCCTTTTTAAGCTCAGCCTGGATTGTCTCCATAGGAACGCCATTGAATGGCGGGGTTGCTACCTTATAGCCTAGGGCTTTAGCGGCCATACCAAGGTGGGTTTCGAACAACTGACCAAGGTTCATACGGCTAGGCACACCGAGTGGGTTTAGCACGATATCAACAGGGGTACCGTCGGCCATAAATGGCATGTCCTCAACTGGCAAAATACGTGCAACTACGCCCTTGTTACCGTGGCGACCAGCTAGCTTATCGCCAACGCTGATTTTGCGTAGCTGTGCCACAAATATCTGGATCTGCATAAGTACACCGGCTTTAAGCTCATGGCCGTTTTCGCGGCTGAATATCTTAACGCCAACCACTTTACCGCCACCGGCATTGTTCATGCGCTGGCTGGTATCGCGGACATCTTTAGCTTTCTCACCAAATATGGCGCGTAATAGGCGTTCTTCACTGCTTAGTTCTTGCTCACCCTTAGGGGTAATCTTACCAACCAGCACATCGCCGGCCTTAACTTCGCTACCTATTTGGACAATACCGTCTTCGTCTAGGTGGCGCAAAGATTCTTCGCTAACATTTGGGATATCGCGAGTTACAATTTCGGGGCCTAACTTAGTTTCGCGTACCTCAACGTTGTAATCTTTGATGTTAATACTAGTCAAAGTATCATCTTCGACCATGCGGCGGCTCAAAACAATAGCGTCATCCATGTTGTAGCCTGCCCATGGCATAAATGCTACGGTTAGGTCTTTACCAAGGGCTAGTTCGCCGTCTTTGATGCTTGCGCCCTCAATTAGGGTATCGCCCTTACTGACCTTTTGGCCACGTACGGCAATAACCTTTTGGTTGATGCTGCGATCATCATTGCTTTTGGCAAAGTGGATAGGCTCGTATTGTTTTACGCCGGCCTTATACTTAACTTCAACCATGTCGCCATCTGCCCTTATAACTTCGCCATCGGCCTCGGCCATAACAAGCTGGCTGCTGTCCCGAGCGACAGTGTGCTCAATACCAGTACCCACGGTTGGTGCCTGGGTAATAAGCAGCGGTACAGCTTGGCGTTGCATGTTCGAGCCTGTAAGGCTACGGTCGATACGGTTCTTTTCGATAAATGGTACTAACCCGGCTGGTGCTCCTAGGATCTGCTTATGGGCGGCATCCATATAGGTAACATCGTGGGCATCTACCTGGCCTGGCTTTAAGAACTTACGGACACTTACGCGCTCGGTTTTAAATTTGCCATTGCCATCAAGCTCGGCACCAGCATCAGCAATCACTTCAGTGATTTCTTGAGCGGCATCTAGGAACTCGATTTCATCGGTAACTTTACCGTTTTTAACCTTATAGTAAGGTGTTTCAATAAACCCATATTCGTTTACGCGGGCGTAAGCGGCTAGGTTAAGCACTAGGCCAATGTTGGCGCCTTCTGGTGTTTCCACAGCACAGATACGGCCATAGTGGGTTGGGTGAGCATCGCGCACATCAAACCCGGCACGTTCGCGGCTAAGGCCACCAGGGCCCATGCTGCTTAGGCGGCGTTTGTGGCTAAGTTCAGATAGAGGGTTAACCTCGTCTAGTAGCTGGGAGAGCTGGCTACTTGCAAAGAACTCGCGAACAGCCGCCACTACTGGGCGGGCGTTAATGAGCTGGCTTGGCGTAACGGTGGCTAAATCGCTCATGCTCATGCGGTCCATGGTGTTACGCTGCATGCGTAGCATACCCACACGGAACTGGCGGGCCACTAGTTCGCCAACAAGCTTAATGCGGCGGTTGCTTAGGGCGTCAATATCATCTGGCAAGTCTTGAGTGTTATTTAGGCGGATTATTTCGCGGATGATAGCCACTAGGTCATTCATCTGGAAAGTCCTAAACTCGGTAGTGTTTGGCACGTCTAGGCCAAGGCGTTGGTTTAGCTTGTAGCGGCCAACCCGGCTGTAGTCAAAGCGCTTAAAGTCAAAGAACATGCGCTCAATCATCTGGCGGGCATTATCAACCGTAGCTAGGTCACCTGGGCGCAAACGGCGGTAAACCTCAATAAGGGCTTCGTTTACACCGTGGCTTGGGTCTTTTTCTAGGGTCGCATCGATAAATTTAACGTCCCCAGTGTCGACATCTTTAAATAGCTCCTTAATTTCGCCAACTTTGCTGTGGCCAAGGGCGCGTAGCAAGGTTGTTACGGCGATTTTGCGGCGGCGGTCGATCTTAACGTATAGGGCGCCACTAGCGCTGGTTTCGAACTCAAGCCAAGCACCACGGCCAGGGATAAGCTTAGCGCCGTATAGGTTGCGGCCAGCTGCGCGGTCGGCGGTAAAGAATACACCAGCACTACGGATTAGCTGGCTAACCACCACGCGCTCAGTACCGTTTATGATAAACGTACCGCGGTCGGTCATCCAAGGGTAGTCACCAAGGTAAATCTCTTGCTCTTTAACTTCACCGGTTACCTTGTTAGTAAGTTCAACGGTCACCATTAATGGTGCGTCAAAGGTAATGTTGTTTTCTTTGGCGAATTTTTCGCTGTTTTTTGGCTCTTGGAAAGCGTAGTCGTTAAACCGAAGCGCCAGCTTTTGGCTGGTGTAGTCTTCGATTGGGTTTAGTTCCGCGAATATCTCGCTCAAACCTGTTTCGACAAAGTCCTTCCAAGACTCTTTTTGGTGGTCTACTAGGTTCGGCAACTCCAACACATCGTCTTTAGTAAAAAAGACGCGCTTTGCTGGGGCTGACGCAGTGGTTGATTTGGCCATGCAGTTCTCCCTACCGTATGGTTACGTTTGATATGTACTTGGCGGTAACATTAAACAGATTAAACTCGGTGGGTCGACCTAAGTTTTACCCGTTTATTTTACCTTGGCGCCGAAGCGTACACTAGCGTAGGTACCAGACACAAAAAACGCCACGCCACGGGCGTAGTGTCTATTCGACCCACGTTATACTATCTTCATTACCCCTTATTGTAGGCTACATTTTTAGTAAAGTCAACAAAATTGTACACTCTGGCCGGCAGGTATGGGTCACCCCATCGCCTGCCGGCCAAACATCTCGCGCTTAAAGGAGGATTTCGAAAACCCTGTGCCCCATTAGCGAGACCACGAGGTAGTCGCCGCTCTCATCGGGCTGTATGTCAACAATCGTGACAAACGCCACTCCAATGGCGATCGCAACTGCGCCCACCGCCAGTACCCTCTTCATCTCATTTCCTTTCGCTGGGATGTGGCATACATTGTTACATAACTAAGCGAACATGTAAAGTTTATGCGTTCGTAATAACGTGGTCGACTATACCGTATTTTTTAGCTTCAGCAGCACCCATCCAAAAGTCGCGCTCCATGTCGGCCTTAACCTTATCTAGCTTTTGGCCGGTGTTTTTGGCCATAACTTCGGCTAACTGCTGCTTAAGGTGCAGTGCCTCGCGCAGGCTAATCTCTTGGTCGGTTACCTTGCCTTCAGTGCCGCTACTTGGCTGGTGGATCATCACCCGTGAACTTGGCAACAGGTATCGCTTGCCTTTAGCGCCACTGCTTAGTAAAAATGCGCCCATGCTGGCCTGCAAGCCGATACCATAGGTAGCAACATCGGGTTTAATGTAGTTCATGGTGTCATAAATGGCTAGGCCGTCGTATATAACGCCACCCGGGCTGTTGATATATAGGCTGATATCTTTAGTTGGGTCCTCGTTAGCCAGGTGGATAAGCTGGGCCACTATCACGCTGGCGGTGTGTGGGTTTACATCTTCGTTTAAAAATATAATGCGGTCTTCGAGCAGCCGCGAATAAATATCATATCCACGCTCGCCGTCGCGGGTTTTAACAATCACATTGGGTACTAAATAGTTTTTGGTCATACCCTAACTATACGCGCCTAGTTAGCACTCGTCAAGCCAGAGTGCCAGTATACGGTCGCTTCTCTACTTAGCTGCGCTTAACAATTAGGCTTTATCGCTTTAGGTATTGCATTTTTCTGATTTGTATGATATTATAATAATCAATCGTTGCTCCATCGAGAGGAAATTCATGAGCAATCGCACATTATCGCTCGTAAGGCTCGTGTTGGTAATTTGTAGTGTATCATACGCTATCATCGCAGTGCGGACTACCGCCTACTTTGCGGCAACAACCGACACGCTTAGTGGTCACTACATGAGTCGCTACAAAGGTTTCACTTGGTGGAACCTTCCACCTTATAGCCTTCAGGACTGGTTCTACTTTGCGTTCCTTGCCGTCATCTGCACAATCCTCCTGGCGATCGCCCTAGGACTTTTGCTATCCGCGGTTCTGTGCGTGGCCGCTTGGGTCCTGGAGCCTCTAAGCCGCGAGGCCACCGAAGTTCTTCAAGACGACGACTCCGACATGAATGTCGAGCCAGATATCGTCGAAGTGACGCCCCTGCCTACGGGTGAATACTCCCAGCCCCCAAAGCCACCAACCCCTTTGACATACTCAGAGGCGCTGGAGGATAGGCTCAGGGCCGCTAACCCCATTGACCGGGCTAGGCCCTAACCCCGCTCTCACGTAGCACGAAAGTGCCCCGCGAGAGCGGGGCACTTTAATTTTTAGCTAAAATTATTTAAGGTTTAGTGCTACTAGGGCATCAACCGTAAGCTCCGTGGCTAGGCGGTTAGCAATATCCTGGCGGACTTCAGGCTCATCAAAACGTTTAACCATTTCGGGGTCATTGGCGTACTGGCCGCGGAATGATTCTACACGCTCGTTTAGGGCAGCCTCAGTTACCTCAATATTAAGCTCTTTAGCTAGCTGGTTAAGCACTAGGCCAGCCTTAACCCGCTTTTCGGCCAGTGGTGCGGCCTCCTTAGCCTCCCAATCGGCTAGGTCAGCATAGCCCTTATCGGCAATGTACTGGTCTAGCGTGGCGCCGCGGTACATTAGGTTTTGCAGCATATCTTGCTTAATTGATTTAAGCTGATCTTCCACTAGCACCTTAGGCGCACTCACCTTGCTTTTACCAACTAGTTGCTGGATAAGGTCATCTCGCAGGTCATCCATGGCTTCGCGGTCTTTTTGGGCGGTGAGTTCGTTACTTATATCTTTACGCAAATCAGCCATGCTAGTAAATTCGCCCACTTTAGCGGCAAATACATCATCAAGCACTGGTAAAGTAGCTTCGTTAACTTTATTTAAAGTTACAGCAAATACTACCTTTTTACCGGCTAGTTCTTCAGAATGGTAGTCCTTAGGGAAACTTAGCGGTATATCAAACTTATCGCCGGGCTTGTGGCCAACAATCGCCTCTTCAAAGCCAGGGATAAACTGATTGCTACCAAGCACCAGTGGCGCATCGGTTGCGGTGCCGCCATCGAAAGCTACCTTATCCTTAGTACCAACGTAGTCAATAATCACTTCATCGGTTAGTTTAGCGGCCCGTTTAACCTCGGTTTTAGTAGTAAATTGCTGCTGAATACGGCCAATGACATCATCAACATCTTTTTTATCTATTTTAACTGGTTTTTTAGCGGCTTTAAGCTTTTTGTAATCGCCTAGTTTTACCTCTGGTAGTACGTCGCCTTCGGCTGTAAACTCTAGCTGCTCTGCAGGTACGAACTTTTTAATCACAACTTCGGGCCTATCTAGTGGCATTAGGCTATGCTCGGTATAGGCAAGCGCCACGGCCTTAGATACGGCCGTGTTCATCACCTCATCTGTTAACGCCTGTGGGTCAACGTATTTGGCGGCCACATTGGCGGGTACGTGGCCTTTCCTAAAGCCAGGTACTTTTATGGTTTTAGCTAGGCGAACTAGGGCCACTTTTTCGGCATCAGCTAGTTCTGCGGCGGCTAATTCTACGGTTAGCAGCACGCGGGTTTCACTCACATGTTTCATAGTAGTCTTCATGACTAGCTATTATAACAGATGACTAGTAGGTGGTTATATCTTTGTAGGCTTTCATACCGGCGCCTGTAATGGTGCTCCAACTGGCGCAGCTGCCCGATAGCGCTGTCATTGCGCTAGTTTCGGTACTAGTTGGTAGCTCCAGCGAGTAAAACAAATAGTTTTTGCCGCCACAGGGGTAAATCATAAACACAGTGCCATTATTACCAGTCGTAACATTAATCGGCAGGCTAGTAAATAGGCTGGCTGGCAAGTAACTGCCGGCTACAAGGGCATCGCCCACCGTACATACATAGCCTGCTACGTGGTAATTATAGGCCTGGTAACCATTGGCACCATTACTGCAGCCCGTGCTAGCATTTACACTTACCGTTGAGCCGCTACCACCGGCTGGCAGTGTGTTGTTGTTGCGCATTGTCCATATTTTTATGGCATCGCTAAACTTATCAGCGGCATCGCGTATTTTTACATCACGGCTTTGAGTCTGGGCGTTACCATATGCAACAGATACCAATATGGCAAGTATAGCGAGCACCGAAACCACTACCATTAGTTCCACTATGGTAAACCCTTGTTTTAGCCCACGCTTTATCATGCCTTTACTATGGCAAATAGCTTGCGCTTAGTCAATCACCCTTAATTAAGGCGCTCAATAAGTTCGTTTAGTGTAAGTTTATGCTCTTCGCTAGTTACAGTATCTTTAAGGGTGTAAGTACCACTAGCTAGCTCTTCTTCGCCTACAAATACCACGTATTGGATATCTTTTTTTAAGGTAGCTTTTAGCTTTCTATCTAGCTTGCGGTCGGTAAAATCAAGCTCGGTGTTAATACCACTCTGGCGCAGCTTGCTCGCTACCTGCGAGGCTCCGTTTAGGGCATTTTCGAGGGCAATTACGCTAACGATTGTAGGGTTTTTAACCCGCGGTAATAGTCCGTGGGTTTCCAAAAACAACATAAACATTGTAAGGCCTGGTGCCATACCTACAGCTGTTAGCGGCTCGGCCCCAAACAGGCCCACAAGGCCATCGTAGCGGCCACCACCAAATAAGCTACGGGCGTTTTCGGGGTGAGTATCGTAAAACTCAAATACGGTGCCTGTGTAATAATCTAGCCCGCGCATAAGGGTGATATCAAAGGTGGCGTTTTTAACCCCAGCCCGTTCTAGGTGGGTAAATAGCTCTTGTACCTCGCGCACGGCTTCGCTATCACGGATACTTTCGGGCAAATCGGCCATGCTCTTGGCGGCTAGTAGCTGGGCTATCTTTTGTAAGCCATTTTTAGCCTGAGCCTCACCAAATATTTCGGCGGCTTGGTCGCGGAATGCCTCAGGGGCTATCTTATTTTTGCGGTCAAACAGCTTAACCATTAGTAGCGCCGCCTGGGGGTCTAGCCCTAGGTACTGGCCCATCATGTAGTTAATAACCCGGCGGTTATTAATACGGATTATATACATATCATCGGTAGCGCCAAACTGCTTCATAATAGCCGCGCCCACCTCTATAATCTCGGCTTCGGCCGGTGCGCCATCGGCCCCAAATATATCCACATTTAGCTGCCAAAACTCGCGCTCGCGGCCACGCTGTGGACGCTCGTAGCGCATGTACTGGGCAATATTATACCAACGGGCAGGCAGCGGTGTCTCTTGCCGGCGGGCCGCTATCATACGGCTAACGCTCGGGGTCATTTCGGGGCGGATCGCCACTCGCCTATCACCCCTATCGGTAAATGTATAGGTTTGCTCGTTTACAAGCTCTTGGCCACTTTTAGCGGCGTATACCTCTAGCGGTTCTAATAGGGGCGCATCGTATGGTTCGTAACCATAGCTCTGCACCACCTTGCGCCAAGTGTTGAATATATACTCGCGCACACGCATATCAGCCGGGTACCAGTCCCGTGCGCCCTTATATGATTCTGATGATAGTGATGCCATACTTACGGCTATTTTCGCATTATCACCCCTATTTTGCAAGCGGATATACTACTGATCGCTATCGGTTTGTGCTTCAAGCTGCGCGAGCGCTGCAGTGCCCTCCGCTAGAAATGCTTGAGCCACTTGATATCGTTCGCCAAGTTCAAGCCTGTCCGAATCAGCCTGCGCGAAGTTCAGCATATCTACCTCTTTAGAGTATGAACGACTATAACTTCCATAGGAAGAATCAGGGACGGTTAGCGCCAGTGCTGTAGCGATATTACGACGCAGGATATTATAACCACCAGGGAAACATGTGCGCATCACTTCAATAGCCTTAGTTAACTGACGCATGTTACCCCCATCTCCTATGTTTGGTACACTTAATCTATCTATTGACCATCCGTGGTATCCACGCCGAATTGTTACTTGTTGGGCTATAACCTTTTCAAAGTTCTTGAAACTCTCTTTTAGCTCCGTGGGGTCATTCCCCATCCAT
Organism: Saccharimonas sp. (SeqCode); assembly: GCA_032229905.1. Taxonomy (GTDB): domain Bacteria; phylum Patescibacteriota; class Saccharimonadia; order Saccharimonadales; family Saccharimonadaceae; genus Saccharimonas. The sequence goes on along the minus strand of JAVTWQ010000013.1, from coordinate 114,054 downwards.
TGCCATACAGCAAAATTTTCACCAAATTTATTAAGTAATTCGATATTGATACCGCCGACCAAGCCGCTACTACGCCCATTACACCTGTATATATCAGGGAATTTATTTTCGAGCCCTTTCTTATCAACAATGCTTCCCTCAAACCTTATCACAGGTACAACAAGTTCACTCTTAACCGGATCTTCCCCGTCGGCTTTAGCTGGCCGTACAAGCTGCAAATGCGCCTCAACTGAAAACTTATCACTTGTCCAAGCATTTATAGCTAGTTCAGGGTGTATAGCGGCAAGTTCGCCCCAAACTAGTTCGTCATTATGTTTATCATTTAAAACTAGCTTTTCACCCAATAATAGTTTATCTTTAGCGTTGCACCATTGTTCGTTCAGCTTAACCGCAGTTTCCGTATCGCATCCTAACACGCTAAGTGCATCGATTACGCTAACATTAGCGTTTGCTAAGACTACGTTAAGTATGTCGCATAAATCATTTTGAGCAGTATTAAACTCACGGCTTGCCTCTCTAACGCCTTGTCTAGCACCATTAGCCTGATCTTCAAGGAGAGTTGCCTCGGTCTCTAGGGCTGTAAGCTTGCTAGTCGCATTCCCCATATTAGCCCTTAGAGATCCTATTGTATTAACGAGTTCTTGTATCTTGCCACCATCCTGGCCATTAGCTTTTACAAAACCTCCCCACTTATCACCTGTTGTCATATGGTACCTCCGTAAAATAATTTAGCTCCACTGCACATCCGGTGTCGCCCGGGGTCAAGCATAAGCATTAGCTGAGATAATTCTGTTGCAACCAGGTGTACATGACTACAGCTGCGGCGGCACCGACGTTTATGCTGCGGGTGCTGCCAAATTGTTCTATAGCAACCACCTGTCTTGCCTGGGCTAGTAGCTCGGGTGATATGCCTGGGCCCTCGGCGCCAAATAGCAGCACGGCATTGGGCGGTAATTTTACTTTATGTAGGGGCACTGAACCCTCAATGTTATCTATGGCTACAATCACTTTGCCCTCAATGGCTGCTAAAAACTCATCGTTTGTTGAGTGGCGGTGAACGTGTAGGTACTTATTGGTTGCCATTGCGCCGCGCTTGTTCCACTGCCGGCGGCCAATAACATGCACGTGCCGGGCGCCAAACGCATTGGCTGTGCGCACAATGCTACCTATATTAAAATCGTGCGCGAGGTTTTCTACCGCTATTTCAAGGCCAGTGCCTTTACTGTCAAGGTCCGCTACGATCTGTTCGAGTGGCAAGCCCTTATAATCATCTGTGACGTTCCGCGCATCTTCCATAGGTGTTAGTATATCAAAAACCACCCATTAAGGGTGGGTAAACTGCTAGTTGGTGGTGCAGTGCGGGGTTTGACCCCCGCACTGCACTAGCCCTTCAGGATTTGACGCCAAGGTTCAAACGCGCCTTCTTGTGGGCGCTGCGCATGAGTTTCCTGAACTCATGCTGCACGACCGGCTGCGAGCCATAGCAGGCCGAGGCGATCGCCTGGTTGTGGTCAAAACCCTGATTCCTCAGTGTGCTGTAGCTGCGAACCAATCCGCGAACCTTGGACTTGCGGTTAGCAGACCAAGTCTTGGGAACCTGCTGCCGTGCAACCCTGACAACCTCTGCAGCGAGAACGTAGGTTGCAGAATCCTGAATGGTTGTTGCCGTCATGGCAAATCCTTCCCGAGCATCTCTGCTCGCGGTAGATACCTTACCCCACGGAAGTGTGGGATTTAAAAATAATAGCACTCTTACGAATGCTAGTCAATGCATAATTTTACTATAAATACAAATTTGCTCCAGGGCGGAGCGATAGGTTCGGCCAATGCCAAACCCGTCGCCCCGCCCCAGTTTCGCATCTATCAGGCCGTAACAGCGGCCTGAAGATGACCTTGCCGCTCAGACTCTAGCTTGAGCATCCCGCAGAAGGTGGTCTTCAGGCGCAGATAATCACTCAGCTCATCGTGAATTGCAACCCGAACCAGCTTGGTCAGGTCTACCACCCGACCCTCGGTGTTCCGGAGCCCACGCTCAAGACGATTGAACGCTGCCATCAGTATGCGGCAATGCTCCCGCGATAGGTCCGCGCAAGGAGACAAGTTCTCCCGGCAGCCTTGGATCACCCTAAGGTAATCCTTACCAGCAAACGCCTTGACTGCATCCTTGATCTTGAGATCCAGATCCGGGTCTTTTTTAGGCATTTCTAACCTCTCTTGCGCCCACCATTGGGCGCCTTGATGCGATAAGCCCACGGGGAAGAGTAGGCTGTAGATGATATTCTACATTACAAATAGTCTTTGTCAAGCTAACTGGTCTTTACATAGCATCAGTACAAATATAAAATAGTTAGGCTACGTAAGCTATGCGGATGTGGCGGAATTGGTAGATGTGAGAACCGCCAGTGGCGGTTCGGAAACGGACTTTCCGATGAAAGCTGTGCTTTCAATCGTGAAATCCGGGGGTCGCGGAACGTGACCTAGCTTCAGAAGCTAGCGCCGTGACTCAAAAAAACTACGTGTTCATTTCGGTTAAAATTTACTATGCGGATGTGGCGGAATTGGTAGACGCGCTAGCTTCAGGTGCTAGTGCCCGCAAGGGCGTGGAGGTTCAAGTCCTCTTATCCGCACCATCAACGGGATTTTTCCAGAAATGTCGCTCTCACGAGCGATTTTTTCTTTGGTCTTTTTTAATTTCTGCCACAGGCAAAAACCACTTTCCGCCCCCTTTCGGAAAGTGGTTTTTGGGCTTTCGCCATTTGGGGTTTGGGTTAGGGTTTTGTTGTGGAGTAATAGGTCCAACCCAAAGATTTCAGACAAAACGGCTTTTTGTCCGTTGTAGTCGTCTGTTTCTCGCAAATTACAGATAGACTTTGCGATTTCCAGCCAGTTTCGCATAGGTTCTAACCAAGCAAATTGGTTGGCTGTAAGATTCGCCAAACCTTCCTCTAAACTTTTCTTTTCGCTCAAAATCTCCGATTTTTTAGCGAGAAAAGTTTGGCGGTCTATGTCTTGGTCTAAATAACTATCTAGCAAAATCTTTTGCTTGGCGTTTAGTTTTGCGATTTGCGTTCGCAAATCGTCAAGCACGCTTGCGTTGCCAACGCTTTCGGCTTTTTCGTCTTGTGCCATTTTGTCGGTCATAAAATCATAGATTTCGTCCGACATCTCGTATTCACCTAAAAGAGCCGAAAGTTGGGACAACAAATCTTTTTCTCTTATTGGCGGTTCAATGCATTTAACAGCTCGCTTTTTACGAGAACAGCGATAATATGTCCAAGAGTGGAAATTGCCGTTTTTCTGGGTTTTGGTTTTTGTTTCGCTCGTTATACTCATACCGCACCCCGCACATCTCAAAAGCCCTAAAAATGGTGTTGTCGGCTTTGTTTGTTTCTGGGTATGCCCACGAGTTTCAATAACTTGCTGGACTCTATCATAGAGGGCTTTTGAGATTATCGGCGTGTGGCGACCCTCGTGTAATTCGCCGTTATACAGAAAGTGTCCATAGTAAAAGGGGTTTTGTAAGATAGATTTTACCTTGTCGTCCTTAAATGTTTTTCCGCCAGATGTTATCGCTCCATTTTCTTGTAAGAAATAGGCAAGATTTTCCATTGTTTGATCGCCTTTGGCGTATTGCTCAAACAATTCTTTTACAAGCGGTGAATATCGCTTGTCTAATACAATAGTTTTAGTTCTGGTGTCATTTAAGTAGCCAAACGGTGCTTGGCTTGGAAAATCGCCATTTCTTACTCTAGCTCGCAAACCTCGTTTGGTGTTTTCCGACAAGTTATCTACATAATATTTTGACTGACCAAACATAATTGAGAGCATAAACTTGCCCTGTGATGTGTTTTCAAACTGAAATACTGGAAATCTCAAAAAGTTCAGTGATGTTTGGTCTAGCAAGTAGATAATTTGTCCGCCGTCTATGGAATTGCGAGCCAGTCGGTCTGGGTGCCACGCCAAAATGCCGTTGGCTTCGCCATTTTCAATTCGTTTAATCATAGACTTGAAAATAGGGCGACCTGGCATTTTTGCGGTGCGTTTTTCAACTAACTCGTCAGTGACGACAAGTTTATTATCTCTCGCAAACTTGCGGAGTTCCGCAAGTTGAGCGTCAATAGACAAAACTTGCTTGTCCTCTGTGTCCGTAGATTTACGAGCATACAAGATGTATTTTTCCATTTTACCCTCCTTTTAACTCAAAAAGCCGTATTGGTGCAACACAACTTGGAGAAACCAAATTGTTCCAATACGGCTATTTGAGCCAATAAAAAACGGCTTCTCATTAAGTTGTGTTGCTCTTTCATTATACAACAAAACCCTAACCCAAACCCCAAATGGCGAAAGCCCAAAAACCACTTTCCGAAAGGGGGCGGAAAGTGGTTTTTGCCTGTGGCAGAAATTAAAAAAGACCAAAGAAAAAATCGCTCGTGAGAGCGACATTTCTGGAAAAATCCCGTTGATGGTGAGTTTTTACGCCCACGCTAGAACCTATTTTAGCACCAAGAGTGAGAAATGAGATTTTCGGCGGGTCGCCCCCGACCCGACCCGCCGAACTGCTTCGCAGGGGTCTTGGCTGAAAAGCTTCTTAATTTTTTGAAATGGCGTTTTGGTCGGTTTACCTGCCCTAAAGGGCTGAGGTAACAAGACTAATATTCGGCTATTTGCGTACCGTCTATATCGAAAATCTCGAAACAACGATCGTTCCATATTTGATAGATTTTATTAAATTGATTACTGTAAAATTCCCAGTCATTATGTAGGTCTTCTACGCTACCAATATATGTATTGCCACTTAATGATGCCCAGCCTCTACCTTTAGTAATTATAATCTTGTAGTCATCTTCAAATAAGATTGTACTTTCAGATCGTATGTGTTCTATTTTTTTGCTACTAACTTTTCTTTTCATCAATGTCTCATTATCGGGCAATTTTGACCAGCCCCCAATAAGTGCATCAGTTTGATGAGCAGCTATATTTCTTAATTTTGATATTTCATCTATTAGTTTTTGCAGATGTATGTTGTGGTTATTTTTATTTTTGAAAATTTTATCAGTCGATTTACATTGACCATTTACACGATTATCTATGTGGTAATAAAAAGCATCAAAAGTTTCACGATTATTTCGGCCTGGCACGGCGCCATATACATCAAATACTATTGATTTAATACACTGTTCAATTATGCAGAACTCTACAAGTATTTCTCCAACTAAAACTTTATTTTTTTCCGTGCCAGTCACTCTATTTAACACTTCTTCTCATGTCGAAGTATTTCATTACTAGCGGTTTATTAAGAGATAAATTTAGTTCTACCTTATTCAAATATTCCTCAGTTTCTAAAATTCCTTGCGATTTGCCCAAATTGAGCAAATCAATAACTTGCAACGCCCTAACAACACTTTCTGCCCAGTAAAAAGCAGCTTCTTCAAGTGTATACACACGATTTTGATTTGAATCGTTAATCTGACCGCTCCACATGTCCCTGACTTCTTTTAGTTCAGATTCAGACAGATTTCGAAAGCTAGTGTAATATTCTCCTAGTTTCATCAATGAAATCGGATTGAGCTTAAAGTCATTTAGATCTATACCCATTTCAGAAGCCGCTTCTATATGAGAATCTCTAAACTCTGAGTTCCCCACAAAGACATAGAAGAAATCAAGATACGAAGTGAGTGTGTATTGAGGTGTGCCAATGATGTCTGTGTGGTTGTCGCCATCAATTTCTCCAAAATTCATTGGGACTATATCTTCTAGCTTCAAAAATGTTTCAACAAATAAGACTCTCTCATCTGTATTTAGTGGAGTGATGTCTTTACTGCCCCTATTAAAAATTTTCTTTAATACCATAAAGACATTATACTTTACTTAGAGGTATTCATTTCAATAACATGCTAAAATAGCGATGATAAACCGACCAAAACGCCATTTCAAAAAATTAAGAAGCTTTTCAGCCAAGACCCCTGCGAAGCAGTTCGGCGGGTCGGGTCGGGGGCGACCCGCCGAAAATCTCATTTCTCACTCTTGGTGCTAAAATAGGTTCTAGCGTGGGCGTAAAAACTCACCAAATAAAATTGACCAAGCCTTTATGGTTTGGTCAATTTTAATATCTTCAGTGTCGTTTATTCGACTAACATGTGTATTGTGATTAAATGTTCGCCTTATTTGAACGCTTAACCAGCCCAACTACGCCAACTACTAGCCCAACAACTACTACGCCAAGCCCTGCGATCTTACCATAATTAGGTTTAGTGAACCATTCGGACCATTTGTTATAGCTTTCGATACTGACTGCACAATTATTTTGTGAGCTATCCGAAAAGCCAGCTGTGGGGCCATTTGCGGAAGCACATGTGAACTTTGGCTCGGGGCCCTTGGTATCAACAAATATCATCATTGCTACACCAATCAGCATTAATGCGATACTGGTGATAAAAAGTTTTTTCTTTACAGGCATAATTTATCTCCTACTGTTTATATAGCTTTATGTTAACTTCTATCCATTATCAGCGCAATACTTTGCACAAAAAACACTAACCTATTACCAATCAATCTCTACTTAAGCAACGCTACAACCGCGCGCAAATCATCACCTGTTTTAACCCCAGGAGCAAGGATGCCATGTGGGTCGCAGATATTTTTCGCATCTTCGTAGAGCTTTGTTATAGCCGGGCTATGGGTTTGCTGAACAAAAGTCGCCTTAAGCTTGCCTTCACCACCATCGGTTATTAGCGAGCCGTTATGGGCCGCAATTAGCTTAGTTAACTCATCTAGCAGTTTAAGCATCTTTTGCTTATCAGTTGGCTTATTCAGTGCCAGTACAGGGTGCACGGCGTAGCTGCCAGCTAATGCCCAGCTGCTAAGCGGTAAATCGATATGTAATTTGTCCTCAAGCTCCTTAAGGCCTTTATTAAAGCCATCAAACTGCACTTTAGGCACGTAAAACTGGCCAAATATACTAGGTGACTCTTCGCTAGATTGATCGGGCATGGCCGTATAGCGCGCTACATCGCGGGCAGCATCGAGCTCTAGCGCCTTAATACCAACACCCGTAGTGCAAGTACCCCCAGCTTTAACGGCTATTTTATCTACCTTTTTAAGCATTTTATCGCGGTGGCGTTCATTAAAATCATCAAAACCAACTAACAGTACAGCCTCGGCGCCATCGCCAGGGGTATAAAAAGCGTAACTGCGCCCAGCTTTTGCGGCGGACTCAAACAGCCGTGCATCGTAGTATTCGACATACATTGGCGATAGCTTTTCAAGCTCATCGATAGTGTCGTAGGCCTGGTTGGCATCTTTAAACACCAGGGCCGCTACGTTAACATTCATGCTCCTAAATTCGCTTTTTAATATCATTTCACTAATGATGCCCAGCGTACCTTGGCTACCAATAAATAGCGGCGTTAGGTCAAAATTACCGGCTTTATCTTTTACGAAGGCCAGGCCGCCATAGCCACTGCTATCTTCGGGTACGATTGTGCTAATCGTATCGTCGTTATCCTCTATCAGTGCATCGATGCCGCGGTAAATATCGCCCTCTAGGGTCTGTAGGCCCTTCTTTTTGTTCAAATCCTTTTTACTTATGCGACCAGTTTGGATTAAATCACCATTGGTCAATACAACCTCAAGCTTATCTACAGCCGCGGCGATACTGCCATATTTACCGGCGTATGGCCCTGCTGTGTAGTTAGCCACACTGCCACCAGCTGTGCCCGGCTGACCTAGTAGCGGCATAACAGAGGCGCCTTGCAGGGTCAGGGCCTCATTGAGAGTGGTATTAGTGGCACCTGGCTGCAGGCGTACTAAACGCTGCTTGCTATCGTATTCAAATATGCGGGTCATGTGGCGGCTGGTATCTACCACTACGCCTTTAGTAAGTACGGCGCCGGTGTCGCTTAGGCCTAGGCCGCGGGCGGTGATGGGCATAGTATGGCCTTTTTCGGCTAGCTGCCAGCTAAAACGCAAGATTTTACGGATATCGTTGGTATTGCGCGGATACATCACCATTTCGGGTGTCTGTTCTAGCACGCCACTATCGCTACTGGCCGCCTTGCGATCATCGGTGCGCACACTTACCTCGCCTAGTAAATGCCCACGTAGATATTCGGTTACTTTACTCATTTTTAGCCCTCTTACTCATTGCATATATGATACCATAAGCGGTGTTTGGGCGTAAACAAAAGTAGCTAGTTCACAAGTGGAGCATAATTTGCTACAATATCGAAGTCCCAATCTGCGGATGTAGTGGCCTGCGTGGACGCAAATATGAGTAGACACGCGGCGCGTCATGAGCAATAGTCCGAAAAGACATTAAACTAACGTACCTAAATAGTTTATGCGGATGTGGTGGAATTGGTAGACACGCTAGCCTTAGGTGAGAGCCGCCGGTGGCGGGTCGCAAGGCAACCTCACAAATGAACTTGTTCATTTGACTGAGTTGCGGGGTCGCGGAACGTGACCTAGTGCCAGGCCACTAGCATTTGCACGTACATTGACAGATATAACCCACATGCGGATGTGGTGGAATTGGTAGACACGCTAGCCTTAGGAGCTAGTGCCGTAAGGCGTGAAGGTTCAAGTCCTTTCATCCGCACCAAATAAAGTAGAGGCCATTAGGCCTCTGTTTTATTTGGTAAGGTGAACGGTATTTGAACCTTCACCCAGGCGTTAAGGTGAGAACTGCCAGTGGCAGTTTGGAAACGGACTTTCCGATGAAAGCTGTGCTTTCAATCGTGAAATCCGGGGTGAGACAATCCTGTGAATTGTCGCAAGGACACCTTCCAATGAAATCTATGATTTCAATTGTGAAGTGTCGGGACCGCAGAATGTGGTCGCGGGACGTGGGCAAGTCCTTTCATCCGCACCAAGAACGGACTTTTCGGGAAATTTGAGCGCATTTGCGCTCTTTTTTCTTTGGCTGCGCGGAGCGCAGAAACGGCATGGCCGATTGATAATACGCACGAGAACCCTAACTGTAAGCCGAAATTATTATCCGACTACAGCCTGTCTGTTATAAAACGATAGGCGTATTGTCGCATTTCGGGCGAAAAATTGTGTCCGCCTGGGTAGACTTTCAGTTCTGTATCAGTGCGCCCTTTACTCTTTATCGCTTCGTGTAATTTATCATAGCCTCGGCTCCATTTGTCATCACTCGTAGCAATAATAAGCAGTGGGCACCCCTCGGAGTGTTGGGTTACATCCTCTAAGTCAAACTTCTCCATAAAGCCCGGAATACAGAATTCCATTTGTATACCGGTATCATGCGTAAGTGAGTTGCGATAATCAACACAGCCACAATTGGACACAGACACCTTAATGCGTCTATCAAATGAGGGCGCCCACAATGCCATTCGCCCACCATAAGAATGACCAATAAAGCCAAGGCGATTTTTATCAATCTCTGGTCGCGTTCCTAGATAATCCAAGCCAACCGATACGTCATGCAATACCTTGGCCATAAGTGTTTGACCCTGTACTAGCCGGGTTCCTAACTCAAACCACTCGGCCTTGCCGTTACCGCTCCAATCACGCTCCTCGAAAGCAACAGCATCAGGAGCAAAAGTTATAAAACCTTGCTCGGCTAATTCTTTTGCGTAAGCTTGGTCAGGGTTGCCAGCTAGTCCGACCACCTCGCTCTTGCCTAAGTGGAACTCGCCATGATGTTGATGATGACAATAAATCGCCGGTGTCGGTTCTTTTAAGCCTTTTGGCAGACAAATATAGGCCGTTACTCGATCATTAAGTTCGGCATTGTATGCAATTTTCTGCCTAACAAAGCTACCACAGTCTTGCTCCTCAAGTATCTCTGCTTGCAAGTCCGTCTTGTCCGGAAATGACCCAAGTAATTGTAAAATTTCTTCCATAGCTACCATTATAACTAGCATGGCCTATAGATGTATAGCAACTACCTATCCAAACCACTAGTCACCATGCCGTTTCTGCGCTTCGGCGTAGCCGACCCAACAGACCAGGCTTTTTCCTAATTCAAAAAGGAAATTCGGCGGGGGAAAATTCCTAGCGGAGTTGCAAAATTCCACCAAAGTAAAAACCCGGTCTTGCACCGGGTTTTTACTTTGGTATGTATTTAATGGCTTTGTTCTTCACGCAAATTCGCTTCGTAGCGAATTTCAGCGTGAAGGTTCGTGGAGTGCAGCGAAATTTTGGAAACGCTTGCTTTTGCCAAAATGAGCAAACAGAAGAGGCTTTAGCCGATAGTCCTCTTCATTTAATACTTCTACGCGTAAATACTCGTCTACCGTGGATTATGTAGGTTATCCCTGTTATGATATGTCTATGAAAGCATTTGTCTTTGACCAACTTTGGCATCAACTCGTAACAGAAGATTTACTGGCGAAAATAAATGACAGTGGTGTTGAAGCGGTCGTCATAAGCGACATAGCGCCTTTAAGTGCTTGCAGGGAGCTATTTGAGGGTGACGAAGATAGATTATTGTGCCTGAACCCTGATTATGTAGACTGGAAGCTATCCAGTGACGACTATAAAGATATACCTAGCTTGAAAGGCATCCTTACTGCCTCTACTGGTTTTGAATGGATTGAGCAGAATGTAGCCGCCGAGAAAAACATACCTATATGCAACATCCGCAACTTCTCAACACAAGCCGTTGCAGAGTGGGCCGTAATGATGATGTTTAGTTTAGCCAGGCAAACACCGCGACTAATAAAAGACGGCTTTCCACTTGATTATGATAAGGACTTTATGAAATACCTAGGCGTTCAGCTTAAAGGTAGGACGGCGGGCATTATTGGCCTGGGACACATAGGGAGCGCTATCGCTGAAGCATGTAAAGGTATCGGCATGGATGTTGTCTACTGGTCTAAATCTTCGACAAATAATAACCACGAAAGCGTGTCGCTAAAGTATCTCATGTCTAGCGCTGACGTAATATTCCCGACAGTTACCAAGAACCCTGATACCTTAACTCTAATTACTGACAAGCATATCAGTTCTATGAAGAAGACAGCGATACTTGTAGACATAGCACATGGTTTATTTAGCCAAGATAAGATAGCTAGTATGGTTGCAGAGGGAAAATTGTTTGGCTATGGCTTTGAGGGAAAGCCAAGTGAGTTCGCAAAGTTTGAGGGTAATGTATGGTCTGCACCAGCTTATGCGTGGGCTACATCGGGTAGCTTAAATAACTCAGAAACATTTTTAATCGATAACATAGTTAGCGCAAGTAGGGGCGAATTTCCTACCAGAATTAATTAGTTAATTACTCCCCTCTCCTAGCCTCCACCACACTAGATACAACCGCCGTAGCGATAAACACTAACCCAAGTGAACCTACCATCCATTCGGGCAGTTCAATGCCATAAAGTTTTAACAGCATTACAATACCAAGCGCTAAAATGGCCCAGTGGGCGCCATGCTCCATGTATTTATACTTACCCAGAGTGCCGGTACGGGTTAAATACACCGTTAATGACCTTACCCACAGCGCCCCAGCGCCAAGGCCGGCCATAATCAGCAGTATATCGGGCGTAATGGCAAAGGCGCCTATAACGCCATCTAGCGAAAACGCGGCATCCAAGATATTAAGGTAAATAAATGATGCAAATGCCGCTGCGCCAACCAGCTGCGTGCCCTTGGGCTGCCTACCTTCAAAAAATCGCCCAAATATATCTAAAGCAATGTGCAGCATCACCCCAATAACAGATGCTACTAGCACCACAACGCGGTATTCGGGGTTTGTTGTAACATAAAGCACCATGGCAACCGCTAGCATGACCAAAACCTTAAAAGTATCGTAGCTACCAAACCGGCTTAACAGCTTTTCGGTGCGCGTAAGCCAGTGAATATCCTTGCTGCGATCCATAAAATAACTAATGCCAATCATTACTAGAAACGTGCCGCCGAAGGCATCAATAAGCGGCGCGGCTTTATGCAAGGTTTCAGCGTACTCCCCAGGCTTATTAAGCGCTAAATCAATAACACTATTAAATCCCTGGCCACTACTTACCATCACTATAAAAATGGGCAAGATAAACCTAACCACAAACACGGCAAAGAATATACCAACGGTAAGGAAAAGCTTTTGCCAAAATGGCGATAGCTTAGCTAAGATTTTGCTATTTATAACGGCGTTATCAAAACTAAAGGTCACTTCTAGCACTACTAGCACAGCAAAAAGCCATAAGTATAAGGGGCCAGCCTGAAAAGCCACCCATACGCCCAGCAGTACGGTCAAGAGAGCAGAGACCCAAAATATGCGTAATGGGTTATTTTTAGAACTTTTATTCACCCTACTACTATAGCAAATGCTTTACAGCGCCGTGCGGGTTGTTTTATAGTAAACCATGATGAAAAAGTTTGAAGCAAACAACTAAATTTAACCATGGGCCCAGCAGGGCTATTTTTTTAGGAGGAGCTAAATGCCAAAAAAACCTTGGGAAGTTGATCCAATAGAGCGCGGATTAAGGGGTAGCCCAGATGTTGAGGACTTTCTTAGGGAGCGCGACCTGTGCCAGCTCTGCCCACGCCTTGGGCAGAGTGCCTATTTGTGCGCAGCTGAAATTAGGCTACTAAATCCTGCCGCCAGAGCTAAAAGCATGAGTGATTGCCGTGAATCTATAGCAACGGGCAATATAATGCCGCGGTATGGTTTGCGTAAAAGTACGTAAAAAAATAACCCGCTATCTACGGGTTATCAAAACTCTTCCTCGGCGGAACAGAGACCTTAGCTAAAGCTATAACTACGATTGTCCACCACAACAAAACGTTTTGAGATTTTGCCTCGGTCTCTCGTTCCAACCTTAGTGTAGCATAAGCAAAATAGTGCGTGCAAGCGTTTTATGACTTTTTGTACATCAATATACGGGCACCGGCATAATCGCGATCAAATAAAACGGTTAAGCCGCTAAACTGCGGCTCGACTTGCTTAACGGGCCAAGATACAACTAGCGTTCCGCCAGGCGCTAATAAGCCCGCAAGCTCTGTAACGGTACTTGGTTGCGGGTCGTGGTACGGCGGGTCGGCACAAATGAGATCAAACGGCCCGTGCTGGCCGCTATTTAACCAATTATGCACGGTGGTTTTGACTAACTGGGCCTGGGTAATACCAAGGTTAGTAAGATTATTGGCGATACATTTTTGAGCAATATTATCGCGCTCTATAAATACGCAGCTAGCCGCGCCGCGACTAAGGGCTTCTATACCAACCGCACCGGTGCCAGCAAAGGCATCTAGCACATTAGAGCCCTCAACACTCGCCCCTAGCGAGTTAAATACGGCGTTACGGATACGTTCACCCATTGGGTGGGTGGTGCGGCCGGGTGGCGTATCGAGCTTGCGACCGCCATATACCCCGCCGATTACGCGTATATTCACCGCTGGCTCTCCATAAGTGCACTATGCCAGGCATAAGTAACAGTGCGGATAATGATAGGCATGAGCTTGAGGCGCGTTTTACGGGCGATTTTTGGCGTCCAGCCATCGCGCCAGTACTCATGGTACATATCTAACGCGTATACATCTTGTACGGCCTGCTCAAATACAGCCTGTAGCCCATCTTTATCGGCCTGGCGCAGCCATTCGTGGGTTGGCAAAGTACTAGTAAACATGGCACTTTTAACAGACGTAGCAATGCCAAATTCAAACATAACATGGGTGGTAAATATGCCCTTGGCGCCCCAGTACTGCCAGTTGCGGCTAACATTGGACTTAGCGCCATGGCCACGGATAAGATTTTTATCCACGATACTCTGGCGATCCTCCTTAGGCTTACCCCACAGCTTTTCAATTTCATCCGCCAAACGGTAATGGTGGGCCGGCGTTAGACCATCGGTTATGGCATGGCTCATCCAGGCAGCCTCGTAGGCGGCGCGTTCGCGGTTGCCGGCTTTTAGCGCTGCTACAAGGTTATGGTGGTGATCAAGTATCATACTAGTTAGCTGGGTATCGCTAGGGTCGGCTGGGTCAATAAAATGCCAAGGCTCATCGGCGCTAGGGCTTTTACGCTTGATACCATCAGGGCCGTTATTGCCCTCAAAGTGCAGTATTTCGAGTATGCGCGGGAACTTGGTATCATCCCCTGGCAGTACCTTAAGGTGGCGCCTGGCTACCCGGTCGATTTTTTGATGCACACCAATGACATTACCCGATTTTGAGCGGAAAGTTGTACCTGAATACATATGTTCTATCATATCAGAATATGTAAGCCTAGGTCATGCTATTGCATATCCATTAGCATAAAAGCTTTTGTACGTTTAGCTAACGAATTATGTTTGAGTGAAGAATGTTTTTAGGCCGTCCCAAAATTTCCCAGATTGTCGCTCTTGAGCAGCCAACTCTTCATTGGTTGGTTCTTGATATCCATTTTGAGCTACAGGAGGATTTAACTCAGTCTCATTACGCACTAAGAGCGCTTCATGGACTGCATTGAGTGCATCTATACCGTCACGTAAACCTACCGCACCTACTGTCTTCTTGGGCATAGTGAGCGTTATATAGCTAAATTGTTTCTTTGCATAATTATACTGAAATGGCTGCGTTGTCATAACGAATTTGCCCGGTACTCGTGAAGAAACTGTGTTCATAGTGCCATAAGTTAAACCCTCAGACACCCTATCGATAGGAGATGTAAATTGAGCAATAAATGGAACTTTTGGTAAACTCCGCTCAACAGTCTCATCCTTTAATAAAGATGCTTCGAGTAGTGCAAGTACTAGCGCTGCTGCAACCATATGCTGCTGAGTTGGGCTAGCTTTCTCGCCCGTGAACCACTCTAAGTCCTCAGGATGCCAGCGAGCATTAGTAAAATATCTTTGTATTCCTATACCAAAGTCCATTACGGCAGATTTATCATACGAGCCAGTCAAAGACGGCGCACCATGAGCTGTAGGTAACTGATACTCCGGGAATTTGACTTTCTTAACTGTCATTAATAGTATTATATCACATTATAGTTTATTAAGCAATACAATTTAATTGAGTGTGGTTAGGCGTTGATAATAGCGGACTTGCTCCGCTAGTTCTTTATACAGTAGTAAATCTTCGCCACTAGCCACAAATGCTTTGGCAGCATCGCTGGCACGTTTAATTAGCTTGGTATCACCTAATGTAGCAATTTGCAGGTTAAGGGAGCCGTGCTGGGCCCGGCCGTAAATTTCACCAGGGCCACGCAGCTTTAAATCGGCCTCGGCTAGGTAAAAGCCATCATTACTCTTTTCGATTTCGCGCAGCCGTGGTGTTGGTTTTTGGCTAGTACTCATTATGAGATAGCAGTAGCTTTGCAAGTCGCTCCGCCCCACCCGGCCGCGCAGTTGGTGCAGCTGGCTCAGGCCAAACCTATCGGCGTTTTCTATCATCATAAGGGTAGCGTTTGGCACATCTACTCCAACCTCTACCACTGTCGTGCTGACTAAGATATCGTATTTGTTATCTTTAAAATCTTGCATGACTTGCTCTTTTTCGGCTGGTTTTAGCTTGCCGTGCAACAAGCCGATTTTGCGGTGGGTAAACACGCTATTTTTAAGCTTTTTATACTCAGCCTGCACACTTTTTAAGTCGTTATCGGGGTTATCGTCAATTAGGCTACAAATTATATAGGCCTGGCGGCCCCCGCTAATCTGTTCATCAATATGTTTATAAACCGTAGGTACACTGGCTGGGTTCACTATTTTAGTGATAATAGGCTTACGGTTAGCCGGCTTTTCGCTAAGTATACTTACCTCAAGCTCCCCGTATAAAGTAAGGGCTAAGCTGCGCGGTATGGGCGTAGCGGTCATAGCCAGCAAATGTGGCATGGTATTAGCCTTATTTAGCAGCTTTTGGCGCTGCTCCACGCCAAAACGGTGCTGTTCATCAATAACGACAAAGCCTAGGTTATTAAACGCAACAGCACCCTGTATAAGAGCGTGCGTGCCAACCACTACCGCCACCGAACCGTTTTCAATACCTTGGTAAAGTTGCTCCCTGGCCTGGCCCTTAACACTGCCGATTAATAGCCCAACCGTTACGCCAAATGGCTCAAGTAAATCGGCCAAGGTTTTGGCATGTTGTCGGGCCAATATCTCTGTTGGAGCCATAATGGCTGTTTGGTAGCCGGCTACAGCCGCTTGGCGAGCCGCTAGGGCCGCTACTACGGTTTTACCGCTGCCTACATCGCCTTGTAGTAGCCGGTTCATGGGTACAGCGCTTTCAAAATCCTGGATAATTTGCCAAGCCGCCCGGCGCTGATCACCTGTTAGGGCAAATGGCAGTTTAGACACAAAATCCTTAACAGCTAGCTGGTCAAATGGCATGGCAATACCAGTCAGTTTTTGGTTAGATTGCTTATTTAGCTGGCTGGCCAGCAGCATCTCAAACAACTCTTCAAAGCCTAGGCGCTCACGGGCCTGCTGAACATCTGTTAATTTAGTTGGGAAATGCATAGCCGTAATTGCCTCAGCCCGGGCCATAAGGTGTTCGCCCGCCACTACGCTCGGGGGCAAAGTTTCGGGCAGCACGCTCATAAGCGGCTTTAGGCTAGCGTATATCTTACGCAATACATTGCTTTTAAGGCCTGCCGCGGCATGGTAAACCGGCAGTAGCCTATCGCCCTGCACGGCACCAAACTCCTTCGCCTGTTCGGCGCTTGGGTTGGTTAGCTGGTATTTGTTGTAGCTATATTCAAAGTTGCCACTAAAGTAGAACTCATCGCTTGTTCCGCCTAGTTGCTGTACGCGGTAACCTTGGTTAAACCAAACAGCGTTCAGCTTGCCGGTATCATCCGCTAATACAGCCGTTGTTACCTGCATGCCACGGCGCACGTGGCGTGTACTTATACTCTCACACCGGGCTTTTATAGTAACCGGGCCTGGTTTTATCTGCCCAATTGGCGTTACGCCAGTGAAATCCTCATGCTTGCGGGGTAAGAACATTAAAAGGTCATTAACCGTCACTAAACCGGCCTTAGCCAGCTGCTCGGCCGTTTTTGGCCCAACTCCCTTGATTTGATCTATATTGGTACTTAAATTCACTAATACTATTTTACACGCATAGCACTAAATGTGCCCCGTAAAGCGATATCCAAGCCGACAACCCTAGGGATTTAGCTGGCCTTACTTCGTATTGAGCTAACAGCTTGGTTAAAAGCGTTTGTGGTAAGGGTAGCGCCACCTACCCTGCTAGGCGACAGTGAGCTTAAGGACTTGCCGTTTACCGCCGAAGGTAGTGCAGCAATAAATTGATTTACGTAGTACTTTGAGGTTCCATTGGAAGGATTATCATTTACAGATACTCCCGTAACCTTATCACTTTCAATTGCAAGTGTAACTGTAATCGTATCAGCTAAGCCCTTAGGGGTGTAGCCTACAGAAGATGTATATGTACCGTTACGGTATTGGTAAGTAGGCGCGGGGGCTGGAGCTGGGGCAGGAGCTGGCGTGGGAGTAACAACCGGAGCCGGCGTAGGCGTCGGATCAGGCGTGGGGTCGGGCGGCGTTGATGTTGTTGTGCTCGAATCTGTTGCAGAAGTATCCGTATTGCTGCTTTGCGCCGATGTTGCCTGGGCATTGCTGCTGGAGTTGGCCGCAATAGTAGCCCCCCCGGTAATTGAACTAATAGCAAAGCCAACTATGCTATAAGCCAGTATAGATACAACTAAGCCGATGACAGAATATAGTATGGTGCTTTTTGCCGCCTGCAAACTTGCACTATCACCTTGCGCTAGCGTGTAGCGTAGGCCGCCAATAACAATCATTACTACGGCCACTGCCCCTATCACAAACATCAGTATATTGACTATGGACTTTATAATTGTGCCAGCCGAAGTTGAGGTGGAGGCCGCCCCACCGCTAGCCGATTGAATACCGGCCGTGGCGCACTGTGAAGCCGTGGTGCAATCTACAGCGCTAGCCTGTAGCACTGGCACTACAAAAGCTCCCATGAGTGCTACTGCTGTAATGATTAGTAATTTTTTTATCACGTATTTTATTTTAGCGTTAGTTTATGGGTTTATTATAACAAAACGTAAGCATATTACTAGGACTTTTTATAACTCAATCTGTTGCGCCCGCGCCAATCCGCTCAAAAGCGATGCCTTCGAGCTCACGGGACATGTTTTCAAGTTTTTGGCTTAAGTTATCATAATCGGCTTGAACACTTTGAGTTTGCTGCCACCACTGTACGTAAAACTTTAGTTTAGGCTCGGTGCCACTAGGGCGTACCGTAATACGCCGGCGTGGGTCGCCAAATTCGAGGGTGATCACATTGCCATTAATGCAATCGATGCTAGTAATCTCACCTGTTACGGTATCTTTACGTTCTAGTGTGGCGTAATCTAGCACCGCCGTTACCTTTTCGCCATCAACTAGCACTGGGGCTTGCTGGCGCAAGCTGTGCATTATGGCCTGCATTTCGCTAAAACCTTCGGCGCCGGGGCATACCATCGTATCTAAGCGCTCAACATATAGGCCATGCTCAGCATACAGCTCTACTAAACGATCCCAAAGAGTTTTACCCTCGGCTTTTAGCTCGGCGGCATATTCAGCTAGCGGCAATGCGCCGGCGGCACCATCCTTATCGCGCACATATTCACCCTTAGATAATCCAAAGCTTTCTTCGCCACCAATAATATATCGCTCGCCAAGCTGGCTTTTTAGCCGGATAAGTTCGCCAATATATTTGAAACCAATCAGCAGGTTGCCGTATAGCTTAACGCCATAATAACCAGCTAAGGCCTGTAGCATATCCGTAGTTACAATGGTTTTAGCAATATAATCCTTATCGGTTAGCTCATTTTTAGCCTGTTTTTTACTTAGCGCATAATCAGTCGCGAGTACTGCCGATTGGTTACCGCTTAAATAAATAGCTTCATCACCCTGGCGCACAATAACACCAATACGGTCGGCATCTGGGTCGTTGGTAATAGCAATGTCAGCGCGTTCAGCTAGCATAAGGGCCACTACGCGGTCATTAGCTGCCTTTTCCTCGGGGTTTGGCTTGCCGTTTTCTATGGTTGGGAAATTGCCATCTGGCACCATTTGGTCATCAACTAGCACTATATCTGTAAAACCTGCCTGCTTTAGCGCTGGCAAGGTATTGCGCTGCCCAGCACCATGTAGCGGTGAATAAGCAATCTTAACACCCCTAGCCGCGCCTTCGGCTTGCTCCACCACAGCCGCAATGTATTTATCGTCCATATCTTGGCCGAGTTCTATAATGCTACCTTGTTGTACGGCCTGCTGGTAATCTGGCAGTGCATTTATTTGCTCGATATTGGCCGCTACATCCAGCACACCCTTATCGTGTGGGGCTACCAGCTGGGCACCATCGTTCCAATAGGCCTTAAAGCCGTTATCAATCGGCGGGTTATGGCTAGCGCTGATAACAATGCCAACGGCACAGCCCAGCTCGCGCAGGGCAAAACTAAGTTCGGGTGTAGAGCGAAAACTCTCAAATATGTAGGTTTTAAACCCATTAGCCGCCGCTACACAAGCCGCATATTGGCTGAGCTCGGGCGAGCTTAGCCTGGTATCGCAGGCGATAACGATACCCTTTTGGGGCGCCTCTGGGTCGGCTTGGCTAGCGTATAAGCATAGAGCCTGAGTAGATTCACCTATGGTTACACGGTTAATACGGTTCGAGCCAACCCCAGTCGCCCCGCGGCGGCCACCAGTGCCAAACTCAATAACCTTAAAAAACGCATCCTCTAGGTCTTTCCAGCGCTCATCGGTAATCATCTGTAGCAGTTCTTCCCTATACTCAAGATACTTAGGCTCATTTAGCCAGGCTTCAATATTCGCTTCGGCTGCGGCTGATAAATGCTTGCTGTAATCGCTCATAATATTATCCTATCTACCATTAAGGTTTATTAATAATCTCCTGCAACGCCAAGTGTAAAGCCGGGGCCCCAGCACAAGCTGTAAAATTAGCGTCAGCCCTAACTAAGGCATCGCGGTAATCTATTGGCTTGCCATAAAAATCTGTATATATACCGCCGGCCTCTTCTGTAATAATCTGCGGCGCCACGTTATCCCATATTTTGCTTGTTTTATTGAGGTAGGCTCCATAGCTGCCCCGTGCAGCCATCATCATATCGTAGGCACTGTTACTGGTACGCAAGTTACGTATAGCTAAAATTATCGAACCAAGCACCTGGACTTCGCCTAATGTTAGTTCAGGCGACTCTTGGTGGCCATCTATACCGTAAGCTATGAGGGCATTTTTAAGTTCGGTAACAGGTGATACATGGATAGGATCACCGTTACAGGTCGCACCCTGGCCTTTTTGCGCCAAATATAGCTCGTTTAGGCCTGGCAGTACCACACCGCCAGCTACCGGTACATCATTTTCAAGCACGCCGACCATGCAGCCATAGAGTGGTGTACCGGCTGCAAAGTTACTAGTGCCATCAATCGGGTCCACTACCCAGGTTACGGCCGAGCCTTTATCAAATACACCAGCCTCTTCATCAATAATATTGTGCCCAGGGTACCCACGTTCGATCGCCTCAACGATATATTGGCCAATTGCAATATCAGCCTCTGTTAAAACCTGGTTATTATCCTCGGGCTTTACGCTAATGCTGACCTTTTTATACTTTTGCAAAGCAAGTTCTGCTGCGTGCTCTAAAGTTGTTTTTAGGAAAGGCGCGTACATCAATACTCCTTTATTTAACTAAAATAAACGAATTCTTACCCTTTTTAATAAGTGATCGTGGCTCGACCGGGCGGTCTTCGGTGATTTTTTGGCCATTGACACTTACCGCTCCACCCTCGATCAAGCGGCGGGCCTCGCCGTTGCTGCTGGCTGCACCGGCCTGTACCAGTGCAGTGATGGCACTCTGCGGGCCTACCACAGGTATTTCGGCTGCTAGCGCTTCAATGTCAGCGTCATTTAAGCTAGCAATATCACCGCCAAACAAAGCTTCCGTTACCCGCTCTACACTTTCGCGCCGCTCACGGCCATGAACAAGCTCGGTTACTTCGCGGGCTAAGGTTTTTTGCAAGGCACGCTCGCCAGGATTGGCCTGGTGATCAGCAATTAAAGCCTCGGTTGTATCTTTACTAAGCATAGTAAAGATTTTCACCAAGTCTTCCGCCATAGCATCATCAGTATTAAGCCAAAACTGGTAAAACTTATAGGGGCTAGTCATATTGGCATCTAGCCACACGGCATTGCCTTCACTTTTACCAAACTTTTTGCCAGTAGTTTTATCTAAAACTAGTGGCACCGTCCATACGTGAGCCTCGGCGCCCTCAAGTTTACGGATCATCTGCGCACCTGATAACATATTGCCCCACTGGTCAGACCCGCCGATTTGGAGCGTGGCGCCCATAGTGCGGTACAGGTGCAAAAAGTCGTACCCTTGGATAAGTCCATAGCTAAACTCGGCATAGCTGATACCGGCGCTGCTCTCGCCAATACGAGCCTTCACAAACTCACGGTCGAGCAGCTGGGTCATACTAAAGTGCTTACCGATGGTCCTTAGGAAATCTAGGTAGCCTATGTCCTTAAACCAATCGTAATTATCAACCAGCTCAAAATCCTCGCCCTCTAATAATGTGCGGTACTGGGCAGCGATACCAGCCTTATTGATGGCGATTTCATCTAGGGTTTTAAGCTCGCGCTCGGCGTCTTCTTTGGGGTCGCCTATCATACCAGTGGCCCCACCAACTAGCACAATGGCCTTATGGCCGTGAT
The DNA here is from genome assembly GCA_032229905.1 of Saccharimonas sp. (SeqCode). Lineage (GTDB taxonomy): Bacteria > Patescibacteriota > Saccharimonadia > Saccharimonadales > Saccharimonadaceae > Saccharimonas. The sequence continues at coordinate 92,403 of JAVTWQ010000013.1, read as the reverse complement.
TAACTAAGTGCTTAACTAACATTACAGCCGCCAAGTTGCCAATATGCATACTTGCAGCACTCGGGTCCACGCCCAAGTAGAACGTCCGCGGAGCCTTGTCTAGGTCAGTAATGTCGGCGAAGGTTGTTTGGTTGGCGAACCCGCGCCAGGAAAGTTCCTCAGAAAGTGTCATCCCGTTGCTCCATTTATTACGTTAATTACTTGCTATTTTAGCATACACTGGCTGCCATGTGTGGTGTATAATAGGGGTAATATTGCTTATGGGAATTTATGGGACGTGAAGAAGCGCAAAAAACCAGTTAGTCGTGTACACGCAGGGGCATCGCCCGCTAAGCGCCACCAAAGGGTGAGTGTTTATTCTAATTTAACCACTAAGCGCCGCACTAAAAAGGATATAGCAGCCCGTAAAAAGGCCGAATACCTGGCTACTCTGCCCAAGCAACCACTCCAGCGCTTTTTTTACCGCCTGCACCCTAAACGCGTGTTTAAATTTTGGTTTAGTAAAGCCGGTGCCAAGCTAGCCCTAAAGATCGTTGGCGGCACTGTGCTTGCACTTGTATTGCTAGTCGGCGTGCTATTTGCTTACTTCCGTAAAGACCTTGATGCCATCCGCCCCGAAGAAATCGCCAAGCGTGTGCAAACCACTGTAACTACCTATTATGACCGCAATGGCAAGGTGCTATGGGAAGATAAAGGCACCGGCAACTACACCCTGGTGGTCAAAAGCGAAAATATCAATAACTACATGAAACAGGCCACTGTTTCGATTGAAGATAAGGACTTTTATAACCACGGCGGCGTAAGCGTAACCGGGCTAATGCGTGCGGTGTTTAGTAACGCCCAGGGCAATGCCACTCAAGGTGGCTCTACCCTAACTCAGCAGCTTGTAAAGCAGGTGTTTTTCCCTGCCGACCAGTCGCAGGAGCGAGGCCTCGCTGGTATCCCGCGTAAGATAAAGGAAATGATTTTAGCGGTTGAAGTTGAGCGGATGTATAACAAGGATCAAATACTAACACTATACCTTAACGAATCATCCTATGGTGGCCGGCGCAACGGTGTTGAAAGTGGCGCCCAAACCTACTTTGGCAAATCATCTAAGGAACTAACCCTAGCTGAAGCTGCGCTTCTAGCCGCTATCCCCAATAACCCATCTGTTTATAACCCCTATAAAGACGCTGGCCATATCGCCCTTATAGATCGCCAACACAAGGTGTTGGATAATATGGTAGAAATGAACTATATCACTAGGGCACAGGCCGATGAAGCCGCTAAGATTGATATATTAGCCGAGCTAAAGCCAGAAACCAACCAAGATGACGGCAAGCTAGCCCCCCACTTTGTAAATATGGTCAAGCAGCAACTCAAAGACCAGCTAGGCGAAGCTATTGTTGGTAATGGTGGCCTAACAGTTAAGACTACGCTGGATTACGACACCCAAACCCGCCTAGAAGGTGCCATGGATGGTATGTTCAATGGCAACCTAGCCCATCAAGAGTGCGGCGGTAACTGCGCTAACTACACCGGTTTTAAAAACGGCGCGGCCGCTGTTGAAGACACTCAAACTGGGCAAATTATCGCCCTGATGGGTAGCAAAGATTATAAAGCGCCTGGCTTTGGCCAGAATAATGCCGCTACAGCCTATATACAGGCCGGCTCATCTATTAAGCCACTGGTTTACGCCCAATTGTTCCAAAAGCAGCCAAACAATGCTGCTAACTGGGGTAGCGGCTCAATATTGGCCGACAGCAAGACAAACTTTGGCGGTAACTATTCGCCAAACGATGCCGACCTTAAGTTTTTGGGCAATATCACCATTCGTGAGTCATTAGATCGTTCACGTAACATTCCAGCTATTAAAGCCATGCAGGTATCGGGTATCCAGGCTACCTGGGATACAATCCACGCCATGGGCGACACCGGCTACTGCACCCAGGGCGAAGAGACCCAGGCCGGGCTAAGTAGCGCTATTGGTAGCTGCGGCACGCGCTTAGTTGAACACGTCAACGCCATGGCTTCACTCGGCCGACTTGGCGCCTACATACCCCAAACCTCAATCTTATCTGTTACTAACAGCAATGGAGAAAGCTTATTAAGCTACACCAACACTAAGCCTAAACAAGTTATAGACCCACAAGCGGCTTATATAGTGAACGATATCTTAGCCGATAACAACATGCGTATGCGCCTCTTAAGCGCTAGCTCACTAGCTAATTTAAATGGTAAAGGCATAAAAGTATCTGTTAAAACCGGTACCTCTGATATATCTATAAACGGTAAACCATATTCAAAAGATTTATGGGCAGTTGGCTACACGCCAAGCCTAAGTATGGCCGTGTGGCTGGGCAACCCAGATAACACCCCGCTAAACGTCGGCACCGGTAACTCGCGTATCCCTATGTACATGCTAGATACTGTTATGGCTGGTACTACCGAGCAATACAAATCGCAGGGTAAGCTAGCGGCCGACTCTTGGACAAAACCAGCCGGTATTCAAACCATTGGCAATGATCTTTACCCTTCGTATTACAATAAAGCCACTGCTCAAAAAACCGAAAAGATGAACTTTGATAAGCTCAGTAAAAAGAAAGCCACCAGCTGTACTCCGGCCGGAGCCGTAGATAGTGTTGATGTAACTAAGCTAACCGACCCGGTAACAAAGCAAGATATCATAACCGCACCAAACGGCTATGATGCCACGGCCGATGATAACGTGCACGCTTGTAGTGATGCGCCACCTTCGGTAAGCCTGACGATTACTGGTGGCAATGCGACTGTAACATACAGCCAAGGTACTTTCGCCCTGCAACAGCTGCAAGTGTCAGTCGATGGGGCCGTTATCCAAACCACGCCAATAAGTAGTAGCGGTAACACGGTCGTACCGCTCACTTTCACTAGCGGCACGCATACCGTGGTAGCTACCGTAACAGATGCCGGCTACTACCAAGCAATCGCTCAAAAACCCTAAGCTATTGGTTTTCGACTAAATTAATTAAGTTCGATTCGTGATCAACCCGCCGGTTATTGTTACGGCGAGGTGGCCGGCTAGTGCCAGCATTGCCTTGGCTGTTATCTTGTACTGGGCGGGGTTGGCGAGCTTGAGCTTGCTGGCGCCTTGGTGCACTTGGGCGCTGCTCTTGCTTAGTGGCGACTGGCTTAGCAGCCGCAACTGGTGCTTGCCCTTTTGGTTTACTATAAGTGCGGTGTTGCTGGGCCGGCTTTTGTTCTACCTTACGGGCAAACATCATCTTACCAGCCGCTGTTTGTAAACTACGCACCACTTCGACATGGACCGATTGACCAATTTGGCTAGCGGCTTGCTCAACCACGACCATGGTGCCATCGGCTAGGTAACCAACCGCTTGGTGGTTATCTTGGCCCTTTTGGACTAGTTCTATCATCATGTGTTCACCAGGCAGATGTGCCATGCGCAGGCCCTGGGCCAGTTCATTTACGTTAAGCACCTGTATGCCTTCAACCACCGCAACTTTGTTCAAATTGTAGTCTATGGTGCATATGGCGGCATTATATTGCTTAGCGAGGGCTAGCAGCTGGTTATCTACGCCATCACGGGCCTTAGAGCCATCTTGTAGCAACTCTACATCTACGCCAGGCATAGCCTGCAACTCACTGACCACATCTAGCCCGTAGCGGGCCCGGGCGCGCTTATCAGCATCTGCGTTATCGGCCAAAAACTGCAACTCGCCTACCACGCTCCGCGGTATAATTAGGGTTCCACCAATAAAGCCGCTTTTGGCAATGCCAATAATCCGGCCGTCCATTACCACGCTGGTATCAACTAGTATCCCCCGTTGTTTTGATTTTAAGCCAGCCTTAGGCAGCTTTGTTAATAAGTATGTTACCTCAGCTAAAATGACTAAGGTTACCGCTACTAGCAGTAATTCTATCGTACTATTCATAATTTCCTTTTCTGTTACGACTTCATATAGTCGATTAATGCTTGGCGTATATCTTTTACGCCTTTAATAAATGTATTTTTAGTTTTAGGAGTGGGGGCTATAGCTAGGGTAAAACCTAGTTTTTTGGCTTCAGCCACCCGCTTATCTACGGCTGGTATACTCCTTATCTCTCCACCCAGTCCTACTTCACCAAACACGACAATGCTGTCATCAAGGCGGCGACCGGCGGCGGCGCTAGCGATGGCCATACATACCGCTAGGTCAGCTGCGCTATCGGCTAGTTTTAGCCCACCCACCACGTTTATATAAATATCTTTATCTGATAAATTCAGCTTGGTGCGCCGTTCTAATACAGCGATGAGGACATTTAGGCGGTTTAAATCAAACCCGCTAGCCGTCCTTTTAGGATACCCGAAATTGCTTGGATTGACAAGGGCCTGAATTTCTACCAAAATAGGCCGGTTGCCCTCTAGTGTTGCTAAAATCACGCTGCCATCGGTGTTTAGCCGCTCAGCGAGTAGCGCCGCACTCGGGTTATCTACAATTTTTAAGCCCTTATCATCCATTTCAAATATGGCGGCCTCGCTAGTAGCGCCGTAGCGGTTTTTAATCGCCCGTACCACCTTAAATCCACCGTACCTATCGCCTTCAAACTGCAATACTACATCTACTAGGTGTTCTAGCACCTTTGGCCCGGCTATGCTGCCCTCTTTAGTAACGTGGCCTACTAGTACCACGGCCGCACCAGCCGCTTTTGCCGCCCGTATTATCACGTTGGCACTGTTGGTTATTTGGCTAACACTACCTGGCGCGCTAGAAACCTCGGCTAGGCTAAGGGTTTGAATGGAATCGATAATAACTAGGGCATGCCTACCCGCCCGTATAGTGGCCGCTATGTCATCCGCACTAGTGCTACTGACAAATTCTAACAAATCGCCCTGGGCAGCGCCTAGCCGTAGTGAGCGCAGCTTTACCTGGCTAGCGCTTTCTTCGCCGCTGGCGTATAGCACCGGCTTACCAGCTGCTATGTGGGCTGCGACTTGCATAAGCAGGGTACTTTTACCAATGCCGGGCTGCCCAGCTAGTAGCATCACGCCGCCTGGTAATATGCCGCCGCCCAGCACTAAGTCTAAATCATTAAAACCAGTGCCAAACCGCTTGGTTGACTCTTTAATATCGATTGAAGCCATAGTTTGCGGCTTTAACACCTTACCGGCACTTTTTGCTACAGCATTTGTGCCGCCAGGGGTAGCCTCTTGCTCAACCAACGTATTCCATTCGCCACAGTTCTCGCAGCGCCCGCTCCACTTAGGGTAGCTAGCCCCACAGGTTTGGCAAACAAATTTTAACCTAGCCTTAGCCACTACACGCCACTCGCGGCTGGGGCAGCATTAATGCTGTTGTTTAGCTGGCTCATACGAACGCTTAGGCTATTTAGCTCGGCTATTTCATCGTTATATGTCTTTACCCTGGCATTGATAGCATCACGGCGTACGTTAAGTGTATTCACCCGGCTAATAAGTGCTTGGCGGGCCGCTTGGAACGCGCTATTGGTCGTAAAGTAGTTGCTACTTGCCCGCTTATTAAAGGTTTCAATATCGGCTTGAAGCTGAGTTAAATCCGCCTCATAAGCCGTTAAATCCGCCTCTATCTGTGGCCCGGCTGCATTAACGGCGGTCGCCAGCTGGTTAGAGCGCTGCTCAACGCTATCAAACACGCTGTTATACTTTTGGTTCAGCTGCACAATCAGCTGGCGGTCAGTAAAGTACCGCGCGTAATATTGCTCTAGCTCTGGGCTAAGGCCGGCCAGAGTGGTGCCTAGTATTGAGTGTAGCTCGTTAGTCAGCTCACCCGGCTCGGCCTGTTTATAGTACCCCATAAGCTTTTTGATGTAGGCGTCCTCTTTAACCTGGTCGTATTCGGCATTTATCATCTTATCTACCTTAGCTCTATCTATAAAATTGAGCTGTTGGTAGGCGGCGTGCAGCATCTCGTGTGCCGCTGTTACCTCTTTAGCACCGGCTAAATCGGGGTTAGTAACATTGTATAAAAATATATCGGCCCTGTAGTAGCAGCCCAGTATTGCGGCCGTGCGATCGACCGATTTACAAGCATCGTTAAAGGCCTGGCCCGATTGAACGGTCGGCTTACTGGCATACATAATATCGCTGCCCCAGCTAGTCAGCTTAAGGCTATCGTGGATCCCTTTTACCTCGGCGGTGGGCGTAAACATGCGGGCCGCGAAATAATCGTAAACCCGGTAGCCATACAGTATGGCGGCTACACTTAGTGCCGCCACTACTGTAATAGGCAGTATTATCCGCTTAAACGTGCTTGGTTTCTGGCTGGTTGTCGGCTTCGGTGCGTCGTTCAATGTATAGTTCCCCGTTTTTTACCTTAGCTTCCAGTATATCGCCTTTATGGTAGGTGCCGTCAATAACCCCAGCCGCAATTTCGTGCTCTAACTGGTCTTCTATTACGCGCCTAAGGGGCCGAGCGCCATATTTTTCACTATAACCGGCCTTAATTAGGTGCTTTTTGGCGGCTGGTGATATAGATAACCCCATGCCTTTACGCACCAAGCGCTGCTGCAGCTCGGTAATAAAGTTATCAAATATACGGCTGATTTCTTTACGGGTTAAGGCCCTAAAGGTAACAATACTATCAAACCGGTTGATCAGCTCAGGGCGCATCATCTTTTGCAGCTCATCTTCGGCCGCCTTGGCGTTGCTTTCATGTTCGGCCTCAAGGCGTTTTTCATCTTGCCTGGTTACCGCCCTAAAGCCTAGGCTGTTTTCTTTCATCATTTTATCGGCCCCAAGGTTGCTAGTTAAGATAATTATGGTGTTTTTAAAGCTGACCTGTCGGCCCTTAGCATCGCTTAACACGCCGTCTTCGAGCAGTTGCAGTAGTATCTGGAACACATCGGGGTGGGCTTTTTCGATTTCGTCAAATAGCACTACGCTATAGGGTTGGCGGCGGATCTTATCGGTTAATTTGCCGCCATCTTCGTACCCCACATAGCCAGCCGGCGCCCCAACTAGGCGGCTAGTGGTGTGCTTTTCGGCAAATTCGCTCATATCAATCTTAACTAAGTTATCGGAACTACCAAACACTTCGCGGGCAAGCACCCGGGCAAGCTCAGTCTTACCCACGCCAGTTGGGCCCATAAACACAAAGCTGCCAATCGGCCGGGCCGTGTTACCAACCCCACTGCGGCTACGACGGATTGCCTTAGCTACCTTATGAACAGCCTCTTCTTGGCCAATAACGTATTTAGATAGGTGCTTTTCGAGGTTTTTAAGCAACCTGGCCTCATTAACCTGGATTTTTTCTACCGGGATACTAGTCATTACACTAATAGCCCTGGCTATGTCGTCATCTGTTAGCGTAGTGCGGTTATTTGCGGCTTGTTCTAGCCTGTGCGCCTCTAGCTTTTCGTTGATCTGGCTTATGCGCTGCTTATAGGTGGCGGCCCGCTCGTAATCTTCGTGGGCTACGGCGTCCTCCATCTTTTCATCAAGCTGCTTTAGCTCGCGCATATATTCACGCTGGCGGCTAGGCTTATGGCCTTTTTTAACCCGCACTAAAGCGGCGGCTTCATCTATTACATCTATAGCTTTATCGGGCATAAACCTATCGGCTATGTACCTGTCGGCCATATAGGCGGCACTTTCAAGCACGTCATCGGTTAGTACCACGCCGTGGTGGGTCTCGTAATAGCCACGTAGGCCCTTAAGTATAGCCAAGGTATCCTTAAGGCTTGGTTCTTTAACAATTATAGGCTGGAACCGGCGCTCTAGGGCCGCATCCTTTTCGATATGCTTACGGTATTCATCTAGCGTAGTAGCGCCTATCATGTGCAGTTCACCGCGGGCCAGGGCCGGCTTAAGGATATTGGCCGCGTCCATAGCGCCCTCGGCCGCACCAGCACCAACCAATAGGTGTAGTTCATCTATAAATACAATTATATTAGCGGCTTTTTTGATCTCAGCCACTACCTTTTTAAGGCGTTCCTCAAACTCACCGCGGTACTTGGTGCCAGCTATCATACCGGCCATATCAAGCATTATCACCCGCCTATCTAATAGGTGGTCAGGCACTTCTTCTTTAACGATCTTTTGGGCTAGGCCCTCTACAATCGCAGTTTTACCAACACCCGGTTCGCCTATAAGCACTGGGTTGTTTTTGGTTCGCCGGCTAAGCACCGTTACCAGGCGCTCTACCTCTTTATCACGGCCAATCATGGCATCTAGCTCATTATTTGCGGCTTTAGCGGTTAGGTCAATGCCATATACATCTAAGGCGCCACCACGGCGGGTTTGCTGCTTGGTTTCGGCAGCTACGCCAACTGCCTCTTCGGGGGCGGTTTTATCGATATATTCTTCTAGTTGAGCCGTTAAGGCATCGGTATCAACACCGAGCTCACGCAGTAACACTGTAGCGCGGGCATTGCTTTGCTTAAGCAAGCTATAAAGCAGGTGCTCGGTGCCCATGTAGTCTTGGTGCAGCTCACGGCTCATTTCTAGCCCCATGCGTAGAGTAAGTAGCGTAGTTTCGCTCATGCCGATCATCCCGGTACTTACCGTGATGTTTTGTGGGGTTAGCCCAAGGGCGCTCTCGGCCCGTGGCAAAGTTACGCCGTTATCGGCTAGCATTTTAGCGCCCACGCTACCGCTTTGGGCTAGTAGGCCTAGCAAAAGGTGCTCGGTACCAATATATGGGCTGCCGTGGCCACGGGCTATGTTATCGGCGTTAGCAATGGCGCCTTGGGCGTTTTGGCTAAGCCGCATACTAAATTCTTTAAAATTTTCATCCATTATGTATATCAATCCTCCAAGTGGAACTAGTCCAGTAACCCTTATTGTACACGGCCAGTTAGCACTCGTCAAGCTAGAGTGCTAATATATAATATTAAGCTTACTAAAATAATTATTGACTTATTAAGAAGTTTATGCTATATTGTATATCAGCTCATCTAGGTCCATCCAAGAGTAGAGGAGACATCATGTCGAGCACCGAAGCCCCCGACTTCGAGAACCTATCCATCCCCCTCCCGAAGTGGTACAAGAAGTGGCTTGAGTACCTGTACTGGTATGACCGGCTCCAAGGGCTCATCATCCACGCGTTCTTCTTCGGCCTATTGTTCACGATTTTTGTGGTGGGGATCACCACAATTATCTCGAGCTTTCGTAGCTAGCCCCCGAACCGTTTGTAGGCATCGCGCCTCCGGATTCCGGGGGCTCTTTGCTACTAGTTATTCGGGCAGTTAAACGTAACGTCAGTAGCAAATGCTTCTTCACCAGTAACCATGCAGGCATAGACTATGCCGTATGCGCGTTTTGACGATTTCTTTCCACCCACTCTCTGAAGATTTTGGCCTGAATACTCGACATCATGGATGCAGTCCACCTCATCACCCTTACTGCCTTTAGGGTGTTTCAGATTAAAGTTGTCATCGTGTCCAGTCCCAGCCATAGCCTCAGCCCATAAAGGCTCGCACTGTCTAAGGCATATCTCAGGTATATCGATCACGCCGCCTAGGTCATCTGTGTGCTGATGCATTTCCAGCACAGGGCACTTTTCTCTCATTTTACTCGCCTTGTTCGTTGATGGCGCTGAACAAATCGTCTTCGATGTTCTTTTTGGCTTTCTTTTCAACAGGCTTTGCTACGGCAGTTTCGATGTCTAGCTCGTAACCGGTTAGGCGGGCGGCTAGGCGCACGTTTTGGCCACCACGGCCAATGGCAATGCTCTGCTGGTCTTCGGCTACAAACACCTTAGCGTGGTTGGTCTCTTTATTGATCTCTACCTTAACTACCTCGGCTGGGCTAAGCGCGTTACGGATATAAGTATCAGGGTTTTCATCGTAGGTAACAATATCGATCTTTTCTTGCTCACCTACTTCGTTCATAACTGCGTTTACACGGGTACCGTGGCCACCAACAAAGGTGCCAACTGGGTCAACGCCAGGAACGGTGCTAGCAACAGCAATCTTAGTACGGCGGCCGGCTTCGCGGGCAATACCCTTAATCTCTACGGCACCAGTATCCATTTCGGGTACTTCTTGTTCAAATAACTTGGTAATAAAAGCTTCGCTGCCACGGGTCAAGATAAGCTGTGGGCCGCGGTTGTCGCGTTCGATATCTTTAATAAGCACTTTAATACGGCTACCAACGCTATAGTATTCGCCCTGGATTTGCTCACTCTGTGGCATTATGCCAGTAGCTTTACCTAGCTCCACGCGCACAACGCGGGGCTCAACCCGGTTTACAATACCGGTAACGATTTGGCCAACTTTATCTTCGTATTCGGCTAGTACAACCTCGCGCTCGGCCTCGCGTAGGCGCTGCAACACCACCTGCTTGGCGGTCTGGGCAGCCACACGGCCAAAGCCAGTTACGGTAAACTCATCTTCGATGATATCGCCAATAGCGGCATCCTTTTTTTGCTTTTTGGCATCTGCTAGGCTGATTTCGATAGCGTCGCTACCAACTTCTTCGACCACTTCGCGGGCTACAAACACCTGAGCGGTACCATCTACTAGGTTGAGCTCGGCGCGGACCTCTTGGTCGCGCTCACCATTATCACGGCGCCATGCGGCCGCAATGGCTTGCTCAATCACATCAATAACTGTCTCTTCGGGCAGGTTCTTTTCTTCGGCGATAGTGCGAACAGCTAGGGTAAGCTGTTTTAAGTTTAAATCTTCAATCATATGTTCTCCTTTGTTCCTTATATGAAAATTTCCGACCAATCTGGCCGGAGTTACATTTGTATTATACCTCTTGTTACAGCTAAAGCGCAAGCCCTAAACTAAAACTACCTGCCCGAGGCTAAGGCCCGTTGGTCCTCGTTCGCTTTTTTAGCAGCAACTCTTAATAACTCCGTCATTTTAGTCTTATCTGGGTCCGCAACCACACGTGAATAGACCAATGAGTCACTAGTCTGCTTCCGCTTAAATACTTGGGCAAGTTTTTTCATCATAGTAGTATGCCTTTCAATTCATCTTCATTATAAATTCTTCCTATATAACTGTCAATGTCGTGGACATCTGCATGTATCTGCTCAGTATTCGACTCATAATTCTTAGTAACAAGTGTCAGGTTAACTGCATCGCCAAATTCTAGCTTGGCTTTCCGAACATTTTCACGGGACTCAAAGTACGAGCGTATAAATGCCTCTACCGGAACATTCCGCCCCTCTTTTGCCTCACGTTTTTTAGTAAAACCCCAGGCCGCCGATGGATCCTGATATATATAAAATATCTGAAGCGTGTAACCCCTGCGCATAGCGCGCTTTAAATTCATGATAGCGTTTTTATATGCAAATGTGCCATCCAGTACAAAAGAGTAGCCGTGCTCGAACGCCTGGTCTAAAACCTTTTCTACAGCAAATGTAGCAGCCGTTTGAATAATATTCGAGTTGCTGCCAGTGTAGCCTGGTATTTTACTACGAAATTCATCGGCATCAATCCTGATTGGACGTACCGCAAAATGCTCAATGAAACGTTTAGATACTTCGGTCTTTCCAGCACCAGGAGTGCCTGCCATAAATGTTGCAGCTGGGATATCTTCTTTTATCTCTACATCGTAGCAGCTTGATTCTATGGCACCATTAAATAACTCTCTCCTATGGCGCTTTACCCATTCCACCGCCGACTTTGATATATCATCACTGTCCATACCCCTATAATAGCAAACTCGCCCGCACCAATGAAGGAGCGAACGAGTCGCTACGACCTCATGGTGCGGGCGTTGGCCTCACATAATGGCATTGTCGCCGAATTTCTTCAAAATGTCGCGCCCCTTGTCTGTTATGAGCCACTCGTTGTGAGGAGACTCAATCGCCCCGAGCCTTACGAGTTCCTTCAAGACTGCGGCCTTCCTCTCCTCTTCCATCACATCGATTGCCATAATCGACGAGAGTTCGAGCGGAATCCCGTCAGCCTTGTCCTGCAGCAGCTGCAGGAACATCGCTTGTGCATATACAGTGTCAGCTGTCATTGCAAAGCCCTTTCTGTGTAAAGGTATCGATGCCGTGATTAACCACACGACCACTCCACTCTTGTTGTGAAGAATTATATGGCTATTATGAACCTTACTATACATTTGTCAAGCAGCCAATCTGTTATAATAGTATAAATGCCCAAAAGACCCTTCAGCTTCACAATCACCGCCCAATTACCTGGCATGCTCGCGCGTACCGGTATCATACACACCCCCCATGGTGATATCAAAACCCCGGCTTTTATAGTGGTTGGCACAAAAGCCAATGTAAAAGCCATGGTACCCGAAATGGTTAAAAGCGTCGGCGCTCAAGCCGTACTGGCCAATGCCTACCACCTGTACTTACAACCTGGTCACGAACTTATAGCTAAAGCCGGCGGCCTAGGTAAGTTTATGAACTGGCCAGGGCCAACCTTCACAGATAGCGGTGGGTTCCAGGTGCTTTCGCTTGGCAGCGGCTTTAAAAAGGTGCTAGCCATGGACACCGATGTAACTGCCGAGCTAGCCATAGCTAAAAAAGGCGATAGGCACGCTTGGGTAACAGATGATGGAGTTAAGTTTAAAAGCCACCTAGATGGCAGCTATCACTTTTTCACGCCCGAATTTAGTATGCAGATCCAGCATGGTATTGGTAGCGATGTGGCTATGGCGTTTGACGAGCTGACTAGCCTAGCCGACCCCTACGAATACCAAGTAAAAAGCCTAGCCCGCACCCATGCCTGGGCCGAACGCAGCTTGGCCGAAATGAAACGCCTAAACGCTGCTACACCTAGCTATTACCAAGCGCTTTTTGGCGTGTTACAAGGTGCTAATTACCAAGATTTACGCACCGAAACCGCCAACTGGATGGCCGAGCGCGATTTTGACGGCTACGCCATTGGTGGTGCACTCGAAAAATCGCAAATGGCTACCATTATAAACTGGTGCAACAGCATACTACCGGCCGATAAGCCACGGCACTTACTAGGCATAAGCGAACCAGATGACATATTCGCCGCCATTGAACAAGGCATAGATACCTTTGACTGCGTCAGCCCCACCCGCGTAGCCCGCAACGGCAGCGCCTATACCCCATACGGCCGTATCAATATTAAAGGCAAAAAATACACCGAGGCATTTAGCCCGATTTTTGAAACCTGCGATTGCTACACCTGCCAAAACTACACTTTAAGCTACCTAAGCCACCTAGCGCGGGCCAAGGAGAGCCTAAGCGGCACCCTAATAAGCATCCATAATGAGCGGTTTATTATAAAACTTGTAGATGATATCCGCGAGAGTATAGATAACGGCACATTCTACGCATTTAGGGATGAATTTTTAAATAAGTATTACAAAAACAGACTACTAAATTAATTCACCATAGCTAAAAGCATCTTGCGACGCAATTCGCAAAAAATCAGCTTTTGGCATAAGCCAGGGCTTATAATTTAATCCAGATGTAGAATAGCCATGATTATGCCCCCGCGGCAGGCGTTGTGTACGCGCCCGAACAAATTTACCATTTGGTAGCTTTACGCGAACTACAACTGAATCTTGCCACCCCTCAGGCACCATCTCCCAAATATCCAACATCATCCGCTCACGCTGGCTCATGCTAAATAAAGTGCCTTTAACTTGCTCCTCTTTGTTTTGACGGATTGTATAGCTAACAAAATCATTGCCCCAGGAGCGCTGTAAAATCTCCCTTGGGTTTGCGCCACTAACCGGAATATCCTCAAGCGACTGTATGCACAGCTGATAGCCTGGTAAAATCGCCTCACTTACAATAGTAGGTTTGCGGCCAATAACCGCCTCGATCATATCGCTTTCACAATCCGCCCCAAAGCCAAAAAACAGCTCTTGGCGACGACTGCGATACCCCCGTAATAGTCTTATTGTAAATTTCCTTAGTGTATCAAACATATAGAATATCTTATCATAAGCGCTATAGAATACTCATAACACTATACCTGGGGCGGCCCCTAGGGCGCGCTCATGATTAAGTATAGGTTCAAGTATTCGCCGCAGGTAAACGCTGGTCGGGGCAATCGCCTAGCACCCTGCGCATAGCATCGGCCTCGGCCTGAGTAACCCACAGGTTATACTTGGCCTTTACGGCAACCTGCCGGGCTACATACTGGCAACGGAATGGCTTATTTGGCGGTAGCCAAGTGGCAGCATCACCATCGCCCTTTTGCTGGTTGGCATCGCCATCCACCGCAATCAACTCTAGCGGGTCGTTAGCCAGAGCTATGCGCGTTTGAGGTGTCAGTAGCTGCGCACCAGTTTGCCAAGTATTACTAAGTGCAACCACATGGTCAATCTGCACACTAGCGCTGGTTTGTTCACCGCGCGTAAAGTTGATGAGTTTACCTGTATAAGGGTCGCTTAGCTCCCCGCTTGCCACCTTACAATCGCTGCTCATAATCACGTTTTTTAAATCGCGGTGCAAAATAATATTACGCGTGTCGCAGGCGCCAACTAAGGCCCAGCCATCGCCAAACTGCGCCCGCGTATAGCCAGTTTTAGGCGCCCGGCCCTTTACTGGTATCTTATCGAGTGTAGCAAGTGCTAATGGCTCTGCAGTTACCTGAGTTGGCGTAGGCACAGCCGGCGGGTTGGTTGCCTGTGCCGGCACAATCTGCTGCTGGTAGATAGCCAGGCAAATACCCGCCGCAACCAGCAGCACCCCAACAAACCTCCGCGTTCGTAATGTCATATATACATAATATACCGTGAGTAGCTAGTCCGCCGCATATTACCCAGCAGTTGGTATAGCTTGTTAAATGCTAGTGGGTATAATAATCATATGAATATATACCAAAAAATTATGTATCAATCGGGACAAGCAGCTCTCCTCGCGATTGCTGTTGTGGCATTATGGTATGGTGTCATAATCGCGTACTACTACATCATCACCCAGTTTCATACCCCGACAGAGGAAAGCGGCATGCCAAAAGCAGATTTTACTGTGTTGTTATGGGCAATTGCGTGCTTTTTGGTAGTGTGGGGCGCAATTTACCTTTCCAAAAAGCTCAAACAAAAATATGCAAGATAACTGTTTTCGCATTAAACGATCTAGGAAACAGGTTGTATTTTGAGTTATATATTACTATAAATACACCCTTAGCATACAGAGACTGTACCGTGCACTGCTACAATAGATATATGCATACCGTAAAACGCCTCATTACCGAATTTATCCCGACAAATTATAACCTTAGCCTAGTGATTAACAGACCAGAGCGCACCTTTAGTGGCACCGTGGCTATTACTGGTACTGTAGTTAATGATAAAGCTATGGTGCACGCCCACGAGCTAAATATTAATAGCGTGATGGTCGATAATAAGCCAGCCGAATGGCAGCTGGGCCAAGATGACGAAGTAACAATAGCCGGTATTGCACCTGGTGAGCACGTAATTACCATCAGCTACACTGGGGTAATAAACGACCAACTACATGGCCTGTACCCCTGTAAATATGAGTATGATGGCAAAAAGCACGAGCTACTCGCTACCCAGTTTGAAAGCCACTACGCCCGCGAGGTGTTCCCGTGCGTGGACGAGCCGGCCGCTAAGGCAACCTTTGACCTAACATTAACTACCGAGCCTGGCGTAACAGTACTTGGCAATATGCCAGTAAAACACAGCAGCGTGGGTGAAATGCTTATTACGACTTTTGAAACAACCCCAAAGATGAGCACTTACCTGCTAGCCTTTGTGATTGGCGACCTGCAAAGTAAAACCGGCAAAACTAAAAGTGGCGTAGATGTTACTATCTATGCGACCCCGGCCCAACCAGCCGTAAGTTTGGATTTTGCCCTAGAACACTCCATTAAGACCATAGAGTTCTTTAATGATTACTTTGGAGTGCCCTACCCCTTGCCCAAAAGCGACCAAGTGGCCCTACCCGACTTTAGTAACGGTGCCATGGAAAACTGGGGGCTAATCACCTACCGCGAATCTTGCCTGCTATACGACCCCGCCATTACTGGCATAGCCGACAAGCACTACATCGCTACAGTAATAAGCCACGAGCTAAGCCACCAATGGTTCGGCAACCTAGTAACAATGGCCTGGTGGGATGACCTGTGGCTTAACGAAAGTTTTGCCACCATTATGGAACATGTTTGCGTAGATGCGCTTTACCCCAGCTGGAATATCTGGCTAGACTTCAACACAGCCGATGCCGTATATGCTATGCGGCGAGACAGCCTAGCTGGTGTTCAATCTGTTAAAACACCGGTAAACCACCCCGATGAAATCCAGAGCGTGTTCGACGGCGCCATTGTATATGCCAAAGGTGCCCGGCTAATGCGGATGTTACTGCAATTTGTGGGTGAACCAGCTTTCCGGGCTGGCTTAAAGAGCTACTTTACTAAGCACAGCTACGGTAACACAACCGGTAGCGACCTATGGGAAGCCCTAGAACAAGCTAGCGGTAAAAGTATCGGTGAATTCATGAACACTTGGCTAACCCAGAGTGGTTTCCCAGTAGTGCATGCAAGGGCCAGTGGCAAGCTAACCCAACAACAGTTTCTTATTGGGCCAAACCAACCCAGCACCAAGCTATGGCCTATCCCACTAGATGCGACAGACCCCAGCCTACCTGAACTCTTCAGCGCCAAGGAGGGCCAGTACAGGCCTAGTGGGCCATACCGCCTAAACACCATGGATACAGCCCATTTTTTGACGTGGTACGATAACGAGCTGCTAGGCAGCCTATTGCAACAAATCACCGCTGGTGAATCTAGTGTAATCACCCGCGCCCAGCTAGCCAAAGAACAGGCCTTGCTGGCTAAAACCCCACTAGTAGCCAGTGCTTCGCTTATAGATTTACTTGCGGCCTATAAAGATGAAACCGACGAGAAGGTTTGGGGCATGCTGAGCGGCCTTATTGGCGATTTAAAGCGTTTTGTCGACCCTGATACACCAGCCGAGACCGCCCTAAGGCGGCTAGCCTTAACCGTAGCTAGCCCTATGTACCAAAAGCTGGGCTGGGATGCCAAGCAGGGCGAATCGCAAGATGATACCATGCTACGTGCCACCATACTCGGCACTATGCTATATGGCCAAGATAAAGATACAGCTGCCGAAGCCCGCCGCCGCTATGCTGCTGAAAAACCAGCCAACATGGACCCTGAACTGCGCGATATTATACTTATAGCCGAGGTCCGCCACGGCGACACCAGCGCCGCAATAGCTAGACTGCTTAAGCTACATGCTACTACCGCCTCAACCGACTTGCAGGGCAGTATATGCGACGCCGTAACTAGTACCGATGACCCAGCAGAGCTGCAAAAGCTACTAGCACTGCTTAAAGACACCTCGTTTGTCCGCACCCAAGACACCGCTCGCTGGTATGTAAGGCTGCTGCTTAACCGCCATAGCCGCGACATGACCTGGGAGTGGCTAAGGGCCGAATGGCCATGGGTAAAAACCACCTTTGGCGGCGATAAAAGCTACGATACCTTCCCTAGGCTAAGCGCCCAAGTGCTGCAAACTAGTGAGCAATTAGCCCAGTACAAAGCCTTTTTTGAACCAATGCTGAGCGACGCCGCCCTAACCCGCGCTATAACTGTGGGCATAAATGATATAGAAGCTCGAGTAGAGCTAATTGAAACCGACCAGCAAGCTGTAGTCGA
The DNA here is from genome assembly GCA_032229905.1 of Saccharimonas sp. (SeqCode). Lineage (GTDB taxonomy): Bacteria > Patescibacteriota > Saccharimonadia > Saccharimonadales > Saccharimonadaceae > Saccharimonas. The sequence continues at coordinate 74,856 of JAVTWQ010000013.1, read as the reverse complement.
ACGCCTACTCAAGCAATAAGTAGTCAACTAGGTCAGGCGGGCTACCAGTTGTTTTAGCAACGGCTAAGCGCAGGTTATAGCCTTGATTTTTGCTGGCGTATAGTTCGGCTGCGAATTTCATTTGTTGGAGTTTTTTGGGTGTAATAGCAGCAAAACCATCGCCAGATTTACTGTTTTTGCGGTGCTTTACCTCTGTAAAATACAGTGTATCTTGTTTTTTACTAATAATATCAACCTCGCACCATTTTGTGCGCCAGTTCCGCTCAATAATTTCATGGCCTTGGCGCGTTAGGTAATTCGCTACGACTGTCTCGCTTTCATTCCCAATCTGCCGGGTGCTTGCGGCGGCGGTATCATCACCTACCGTCGCCCCGCTGTGCCCAATAAAATTATCATTTGTTTCCGATACCGAGGAGCGTATGGCTAGTACCGCAGGTAATCGTGAAATAAATGATGATTTTTTGTGGCGCGCAGCGGAAGCGGCCGTTGGTGATGGTACCGGCGCCGTACCCTTAAAACCATATTTTTGCAGCGGTGCAAAACTAAGCCTATGTAATGGCGTAACGCCTAAAGCCTCAATAGCAGCACGGTGGGCGGCCACTCCGTAACCAGCGTGGCTTTTAAAGTTATAGCCTGAGTAAATATTGTCTTGCTCGGCCATATAATCATCACGAGCCACCTTGGCAACTACGCTGGCGGCGCTTACGCTTGGCACTAACAAATCAGCTTTAGGTAAGCAAGTTACGTATTTACCCTTGCCGGTATCGGCTAAAAAGTTGATCGTGCCATCTATAATAATCTCGCTATACGGCGCATTAATCTGCTCAACCGCTCTGCGGGTCGCTAGCTTTAATGCCTCACTCATACCAATATTATCAAGCTCGTTAGCGCTTACCCAGCCTAGCGCCCAAGCGCTTGCCTGCTCCTTAATTATTGGCACCAAAGCCTCGCGCCGCTTTTTGGTCAGCTTTTTGCTATCTGTTAGGCCGTCAATTGTAGCGCCACCCAAAACAACCGCCCCAACTACCAGCGGCCCCGCCCACGGCCCCCGGCCTACTTCGTCTATGCCAAGTATCATCTTAATTAGATTATAGATGATGGATTGTAGATTTTAGAAGAAAGACCAAAAACCCCGGCTAAACCGGGGCTCTTTTGTTGATTAAGCGAGAATATCAAGCTTCTTCGTGGCGGGCGGTAACTTCTGCCTGCTTTGCCTCTAGTGCGGCTTCTTCAGCCGCTTTAGCAGCAGCCTTTTCATCGGCTTCGGCAACCTTTTCGGCCTTAATACGGGCTTCTTCGGCCTCAGCGTGCTCATCGCGTACGCTGTTTACGGCTTCGCGGTCAAACTGAACGCTGGCAAGGCGGGCGCTCTTACCACTGCGCTGGCGCAAGTAGCTAAGGAAGTTGCGGCGGACTTTACTACGGCGAACAACCTCAACCTTTTCGACAAGTGGGCTATGTAGTAAGAATGACTTTTCTACACCAACACCGCTAGCAACCTTGCGCACGGTAATGCGGCTAGTGTGCTGGCCTTTGTTGTCGGTACGGATAACCACACCCTCGAACATCTGGATACGTTCTTTGGTGCCTTCTTTAATTTTTTGGTACACTTTTACGGTGTCGCCACTGCGGACATCAACAACCTGAGCCTTCTTTTGCTCGTTGTTAACCTTTTGGATAAGTTCAAAACTCATATGGTACTCGCTCTTCAAATTTTATATTGACAATCAAGTATCAATTTTAGCAAAAAGTGCCCCTAATTACAAGAGGTGTAATACGCTAAACAACTCGGTTGACTTCATCTAGGGTGGTTTCACCCCGTAGGGCAGCCAGCACGCCGGCTTGTTCTAGGGTTATCATTCCCTGCTGGCGGGCAGCTTTTTCGATGCTTTCGGCGTGAACATCTTCTATATCACCCCTTATAAACTTTTGGATTTCTTCATTTACTACCAGCTGCTCCATTATGATTATGCGGTCATCATAACCAAATGGGTGCGCATCATTTGCGACTGGCTTATATAACTTAAACGTGTCTAGATCTGGTACTTCAACACCCTCGGGTATACCGGCTAGGACCTTTTTTACATAGTTACGGGTGGCGATGTCTGGTTCGTACTCCTGTTTGGTGTCATCTACCAAACGGCGCACTAATCGCTGGGCAATTACTAGGCGGATGGCCGTGCTAAATATAGGGTTAACCCCTATAAGGTCGATCATGCGGCTAAAAGCGGCGGCTGCACTATTGGCGTGGAAGCTACTTAGCACTAAATGGCCAGTAATACTGGCCTGGATAGCAGTTTTGGCGGTCTCTTGGTCGCGGATTTCGCCCACCATCACAACATCTGGGTCAAGGCGCAGCACGCTACGTAAGCCATCGGCAAAAGTTTTGCCATGGGTAGTGTCGACCGGTATTTGCATAATACCAGTTAAGCCGTATTCTATGGGGTCCTCAAGTGTAACAAGCTTACGATCGGGCGTATTTAAGGCATTCATCATGCTATAGAGCGTGGTGCTTTTGCCACTACCAGTTGGCCCAACCATTAGCACAAGGCCGCGCGGGTGGCTAATAATTTCGTCTATTTCGGCCCGCTGCCTGGGCGGAATACCAAGGCGGTCAAGGTTAAGTAACGATTCATCAAAGTTAAATAGGCGTAAAACAGCATCTTGGCCATAAAGGGTTGGCGAAGTCTCTACACGGATATTTAGCAGGTGGCTTTCGCCTTCGCCATGGATCTCCATTTGCATGTGGCCACTCTGGGCCTCCTCGGCCGCTGTAGACACCCCTGCCCGGCTAGCAAGCTCACCCTGGATAACCCGGTACCTATCACGGTCTAGGTGCGCCACGGGGTGCAAGGCGCCGTCCACGCGCATACGGATACGAATATTATCGCGCATGTTTTCGATATGGATATCGCTAGCATGCAGTTTATCGGCCTGGTTAATGATAAAGTTGAATATCGCGTCGCTACCAACACTATTGAGTGTTTGGCTAACCTGGCTAATAGTGTCACTATCACCCTCTTTTGCAATGGTAATATCATCGTAAATTACCTTTTTAGGTGGGTCGAACCTATCCATCATGGCCTTAAACCCGCTAGCGCTAATGAGGCTAAACTGCAGAGTACGGCCGTCCTCGTTATAGGTGCGGTTAAGCGAGTCCATGACACTTTGCGGCGTTTGGCTGGTTACGCCAAACTGGTACACCACGTCATGATCGCCCTTAACGAGTGGTATTAGGCGCTGAGTGTGCATATCGGCGATGTCCATTACATCTTTAGCCAGTGGTAAATCGGCCTCAATCGGCCGCATATCAAGGTATTGCAACCCCAAAATGGCCGCACGTTGCTGCGTGGCCTGCTCGTCGTGTTCGCGGCGTTTTATCTGAAGGTCGACTTCGTCCATTGCTACTACTATAGCAAAAAGCTTGTGTTTTTTTAAGTGGTAGAATAGGTACATGCCCGAGATTTTGATTGTTTTGCACAATATTCGCTCTACCCATAACGTAGGGTCGATTTTTAGAACGGCCGAAGGCTTTGGAGTGAGTAAAATTATCTTGAGCGGCTATACGCCATACCCTAACCTGCCGGCCGATACCCGGCTGCCGCATATTCGCGATAAGCTTACAGCCCAGATCCATAAAACCGCCCTAGGCGCCGAAACCATGGTGCCATTTGAATATACCGAAACCCTTAATTTAGCCGCCTTGGCTACTGCCGGCTACCGCATTGTCGCCCTAGAGCAATCACCGCGCTCGATTAACTTGCGTGATTACGTAGCCCCGCCTAAAATTGCCCTACTCCTTGGCGAAGAAGTCCATGGTATCTCGCCTGAACTAATAGAACAATGCCAAGATATCATCGAAATCCTAATGAAGGGCCAAAAAGAATCATTTAACGTAAGCGTGGCCGGGGCGATTGCTCTATACGAACTTACAAACTAAAATCATCGATAGCAATTAGAATTATTATCGATATCCTAGACAGGTTGTAATTATGCTATTAGTATGATATAAATACACTAGCTTTAGCAATACTATTACATTACAGGTTGCGGTAAGCCGCACCTAAGGAAGGAAGAATGGTCGACCTACTCTCCCAAGAGACCCTCTTGGGATGCATGATCATCCAATGGTTTGTCGGAATAGTTTGCATGTTGCGAGCTGCAACTGCTCATCGTCCAAGTTGGCATACGCTATGGACGGGTATAGTATTAGTACTTACGCCCGCCGTGTATTGCGCTACAGTTTTAGGCTATAACCTCATATTCATGCTTGAGGAAGGCCCGGAACGGTTTATGACCCACTATGCTTCAGAGCCTGTGTATTTGTTGTTTATGGGTTCTATATCTGCAGCCATCCTGTTGCCGATCGCTACGGCGTCGCTAGCAGTATACCTGCTGCTTACGAGCCATGATTAACCCAAAAAACACCAGGTGCCCGGCCCGCTGAGATAGCCCCCTATCTCAGCGGGCTGTCTCTTTTTAAGTACTACTTAACACTCACGCAGTCTTCGCCCAATATCGCCACTAATTTTGCAACTAGGCTAGGGTCGTTATCTACCCTAAATGGCATGCGGATGGCTTTTGATTTATCTTCGCCCAGCACCATTATCACATCGCTTTGTCCTGGGTAATCGGCACAAGATTTTTTGAGTTCTAGTAAGGCCTGGGTGTTGCCAGGGTTTTTGATGTGAACGTACAACTCGGGTAGCTTAACTACTGGGGCAACTACGGCTGGGGCTGGCGATACACTAGCGCTAGCTGTAACGGCCGGGCCGCTAGCCTTTTTGCGGTATACCTTGCCCTTGCCGGTTGGGGCCTGCATTTTGCGGCCAGTTGATTCATACTCGGCCAGTTCTTTATCGGTAACGATATCTATTTGATCGGCTATAAGCTTGGCTTCGGTTAAGTTATTGCCGTCTTTATCGCGCGAGCTTACCTTGCCGGTTATTTTAACCACGACATCTTGCACCAAGCGCTGGCCAATCTGTTCGTATAGGTTTGGAAACACGATCACCTCGCACTCGCCGGTTTTATCTTCAAGCCCCACGAATGCCATTTTGCTACCACTTTTTGTAACAATAGTGCGCAGGGTTGTAACTAAGCCACCTACCGTAACACTTTGGCCATCGATTTGTGGCGTAACGTTGCGCAGGGGTATCATTTGCTCTTCAAAAAACGCATCGTAATTATCTAGCGGGTGGGCGCTTATGTATAGGCCAAGCAGCTCGCGCTCCCACATTAGCTTTTCTTTATCGGTATATTTAGCTGGAGCCGGTTTAAGTTCGATAGTTGGCATGAGGGCGTCGCCCGTGCCTATCATGCCAAACAGATCAGTTTGACCACTTAGGGCCTCCTTTTGCAGCTTGCTAGCAAAGCCTAAAATGTTTTCGAGGTTAAATAATATGTCGCTACGCTCACCAAGCTCATCAAACCCACCCGATTTTATAAGGCCTTCCCAGGTCTTTTTGTTACACCGGCTGGTGCTAACGCGCTTTGCAAAATCTTCAATACTATTAAACCGGCCATCGGTATCGCGGGCCTTTATAATCTCTTCTACCGCCCCTACGCCCACACCTTTTATGGCGGCCATACCAAAGCGGATTTCGTTTTCGCCTGGTACCACGGCAAACTCGGCGTAGCTTTCGTTAACATCGGGGTTAAGTACTTTTAGGCCCATGTGTTTACATTCGGTGATTTCAATGGCTAGGCGGTCAATATCATCGGCATCGCTAGTCATTAGGGCAGCCATAAAGGCGTCTGGGTAGTGAGCTTTTAGGTAAGCTGTCCAGTAAGCGATAAGGGCGTAACAAGCGGCGTGGCTTTTATTAAAACAGTAGTTGGCAAACTCAACCAGCTGGTCCCAAAATAGCTCGGCCACCTCTTTAGGGGCGCCGCCGTATTCAACAGCACCGTTCACAAAATCGGGCTTAATTTTGAGCATTAGGTCCATCTTTTTCTTGCCTACCGCCTTACGCAGCGTATCGGCCTGGCCACCCGTAAACCCACACCATTCCTTACTAATCTGCATAAACTGCTCCTGATACACTAGGATTCCGTAGGTGTTCTCTAGGCTGTTTTTCATGCCCTCGTGCAAGTAACTTATCTGCTCCTGGCCATGTTTACGCTTAATAAAGCTATCAATAAACTGCATTGGGCCCGGTCGATACAAGGCAACCATGGCAATAATATCTTCGAACTCGGTCGGTTTAAGCTCTTTTAAGTAGCGTTTCATGCCGGCGCTTTCCAGCTGGAACACGCCTGTGGTATCACCGCGCTGGAACAACTTGTAGGTCTCTTTGTCCTCTAAATCAAGGCTACTTAAATCGATAGTTACACCATAAACCTTACGGATAATACGCATAGCGTTATTGATAATAGTAAGGTTACTTAAGCCCAAAAAGTCCATTTTGAGTAGGCCTAAGTCCTCCACTTGACCCATGGGAAACTGCGTTGCCACAACGCCCTTTTGGGCCTGTTCAAGCGGCAGGTATTTTACCAGGTCCTCAGGGGCGATAACCACACCGCAGGCGTGAACACCGTGGCTACGGATAGTACCCTCAAGCCTTATGGCGTAATCGAACACCTCTTTAGCGGTTGGGCTAGTTTCGTACTCGTTTTTGAGGTCGTGATCCTCTTTTACACTAACTTTTAGCGGGATATGCCTACCCTGCACTGGTGGCGGGATCATTTTACTTAGCCTATCGGCCTCAGCGTATGGCACCTGCAGCACGCGGGCTACATCACGTACAGCTGCCCTGGCGGCCATTTTACCAAAAGTCATGATATTACTTACCCTAGCCTCACCATACTTTTCGGCACAATATTGCACCACCTCATCGCGACGCGTATCTTGTATATCTACATCGATATCGGGCATGCTTATACGGTCTGGGTTTAAGAACCGCTCAAAGAGCAGGCCATATTTTAAAGGATCTAAATCGGTAATATTAAGGGCGTAGGCAATGATGCTACCAGCCGCGCTACCGCGGCCTGGGCCAAACACAATACCACGCTGCTTACCCCAGTTGATAAAATCTTGAACGATCAAGAAATAGCCATTAAAGCCCATGCGCGTTACAACCTCGAATTCAGAATCGGCCCGTTCCAGCACCTCTTGGCTGAGCATATCTCGCAGCTGTTGCATAGTTAGTCCGGCCAGTTCTTCATCGGTTTTGCCATTATATCGGCGAGCCAGGCCCTTAAAGGTTAGCTCATCAAGTAACTGCTTTTCGGTTACGCCCTTTTCGGTTGGGAAAGTCGGGATTAATATCCGACCAAGTTCTATTTCGACATTGCAGCGGTCGGCAATCGCCCTTGTATTAGTGATAAGTTCGGGGTGCTCAGCGCCCCAGCGTTTAATGATATCTTGTGGGTCAGTTAAGTGCAGCTCTACATTTTTAAGGCTCATGCGATTTTCATCACTTAAAAAGCTGCCCGTGCCAACACATAGCAGTATTTCGTGCGTATTTTGGTCATCGTGGTTCAAGTAGTGGCCATCGCAGGTTAAAACACACTTTATACCTAGCTCTTTGCCTAGTTTAAGCAGGGCCTCATTGACCTTTTGCTGTTCGTCCCAGTGGCTGGGTGCCTCGGGGTGTCCGTGATCTTGCAGCTCAAAATAGTACCTATCGCCAAAGACGCTTTTGTACCACTGGGCCACTCGCTTGGCCTCTTCATAGTTATTAGAGCGGATATTTTCGGCTAGCTCACCACCGGCGCAGCCGCTTAGTATAATCAAGCCTTCGTTATACTGTTCTAGTATTTCGTGGTCCATGCGGGGTTTATAATAAACGCCCTCAAGGTTGGCTATAGTGCTAAGCTGCATTAGGTTTTGCCAGCCCTGGTTATTCATAGCAATTATAGTCAGGTGGTACCGAGCCTTATCTTTGCTCGGGTCCCTATCGTGCCGGCTACGGGCCGCAATGTAGGTTTCTATGCCAAGCAGCGGTTTAATACCGGCTTCGGTTGCGTACTTATAGTACTCAAGCGTGCCGCTCATTGTACCGTGATCGGTTACGGCGGCCGCCTCCATGCCAAATTCTTTAACCTTAGATACAAGCTCGTCCATTTTGGTCAAACCATCTAGCAAACTATGGTGAGTATGGTTGTGCAAATGAACAAAATCGCTCGGCTTTAGCGACCCTTTAACAGGCTGGTCTGTTGTTGCGGTTTTCCCCATATACTCCCCTTATTATAGCAACTTTTAACTGCTGGACCTGTAGTAATATTTACGGTTATGGTAAGTACCTACTACATCGGCTACAACACCCTATTGAACTGTTCTGTATAAAATTATATTATGTAATCATAAGCTATATAGGTAGTAAAAGGAGATTTAATATGACAGACGAAGGCGTTCCAATTGGCCACGAGACGGGCGAGCAACCCAAAGAGGATCTACTAGACATAGGAGATGCAGTGCTTGACGCTGCGTCTGCGACACCCGATCCGAACGAGTGGGATAAACTACAGGGTGTTGTTGCCCAAGCACACGAAGATATTGATAATGCCGCTAAGGAACGCGTGGCAGAAAACCCGAATCCACTCCATGAAAAGATCAAGGATTGGCCCGAAGCGGCTCAGAGCGCATATCGAGATAGGCTTGCCGCGCAGTTATTCTTAGCTAAACACCCAGGTATAGTGCCTAGGTATGCGCAGCATTCTACGCCAAATATGAGTTACGACTATATTCCTAGGGCAACCCTTGTGTTTGATGCTACGGAGCTTTGCGGTGCGCAATTTGAAACCGCACGCCAAAGCCTAGAGGAAAGCTGGAGCAAAGAACCGGAGTCAATGCGAAACATAGAGGCTTTCCGAAGGGCTACAGCCGCTGACAGAGAAAGGCTTGAGACTAAAGTAAACGTAAATGAGCCTCTCGCGGGAGACTTTGATGGAGGATTTGTCGCACTAGATGCGCTAGAAGGCGCCTCTCGCGAATTGTCCGGGAAAATAATGGAGGGGCTTGATACTTGGCTATCTAATGGTAAGATACCCGAGCCAACGGATAATGATAGCCGTATTGACAAAAAAATAAAGGCTGCTACAGCTGACGCCATTAAACTTGCATGTACAAATAACCTGATGCCGTCATCAAATATTGGCATTAGCCCAGAGGACATCGGTAAATTATTGCAGGACAAGGCATATCGATACGAGGAGGCCAAATATGCCCTCCAAGCTATTAATGAAACGAAGAGGGCGCTGTCCTACGGGCCTGTTCTAGCCGGCGACTTGACACAACCTGGGTCAGATATCACAGCCGGAAGATATCCTGCACTATTCGGTATTATGTCTGTAGACAATGTTGCCGCCTACCTCGAAAGCACTGCAAAAGCAAAGCAAGAACAAGCTTTTGAAGAAGAAAAATCAAAACAAGCGGCTGAAGAGGAGAGACATCGTACGCTCAATGATTTAATGACTGAGATAAATTAAAGCCCTTTTACTGCTTAATTAAACTAAAACCTCTCTGAAACCAGAGAGGTTTTAGCCAAGTGGGATGCGGCGCTATATTAGCGCGCAATACTTTGTTGCTGTGTTGCTATTTTTTGCCGCTATTTTGCTCGCGGTCGAGCTCTTCTTTGGCGCTGACGGCAGCGCGCTTTACCCTATCAGCATAGTCATTCATGGTTGATTTGGCGTCTTTAACGGCTGAATCTGTCTTATGGCGGACCTCATTTAAAGCCTTTTCGCCCTTTACTTTAGCCTCGGCAATCACCTTATCGGCTTTCTTTTTAGTTTCCTCGGCCTTAGCCTTAATATCGGCCCGGGTCTCTTTACCGCTTTTAGGAGCAGTTAAAATACCAGCTACTACGCCAACTGCAGCGCCCAGTAGTGCTCCAAGTGCAAATTTACCTTTACTCATAACTTATCCTCCTTATTATTTCTTTATCTTATCAATAAACTTAGCAACAAACTTGCCAACATAAGCCGCATCTGTAATATTGCTAACATTTGTGGCCGTAGCAGCAAACCGCTCAGCGGTTACTCTTGCGCCAGTTGCTACCGCTTTAATTTCGCGGGTAATCTTGATGATTATAATGGTGAGCACAATGCCCAGCACCAAAAATATGGCCAGCAACACTGATAGTACAATGACTAGTACCTGAAATGGATCCATAGGCCGCTGCTCCTTTCGTAGAGTATTATACTTTGATTGTACCGCAAACTGACTAAAATAATCTAATATTTATTAGATTATTCAACATCGGCAGTTGTCTGGTGGTCTTCTTTGGCTTTTTTGCGCAAAAACTCCCACATTTCTGGGCCGTAGCTTGGGTGATCAAGCGTTATACTAAATAGCGTCTCTAAGTATTTCATCGGGCTACCAGTATCGCGGTAATTGCCATCTATAACCTGGCCGTACACCTTTTCGGTTGGTATTAGGTCGTTAATGTTTTCAAGCATTACAATTTCGTTATTTTTGTCAACCAGCTCACGTTCTAATAGTGGCCAAATACTTGGGGTTAGCAGGTAGCCCATTTCTACCATATAATCGCTCGGAGCGGCACTTGGATCTGGCTTTTCTACTGTACCCTTAAGCTCATATAGGCCACCGCCCATATCTTGGCCTAGTTCGGCCACACCATACTTAGCGGTGTCTTCGTGCGGGATAGCGGCAAGCGCTACTACGCTATTACCGGTTTTATTGTAGGCCTCGAGCATTTGCTGAGCGCGGCCTTTTGCACCATTAGCCGTAAAAAAGTCATCGGCCGCAACCACAAAGAACGGCTCATCGTCATCAATAAGGTGGCGTGAATTAATAACCGGCCGGGCATTACCCTTAGGACTACCCTTTTGGCGAACATATATAAAGTTGGCCATTTCGCCGATTTCTTTAATAATGTGAGCCTGGTCGGATTTGCCCCGCTCTATTAGGTCGGCCTCCATAGCGTCAGACCTATCAAAATGGTCCTCGATACCGCGCTTGGTAGCACCCGTAACTATGATGATATCGGTTACACCTGCCGATATTAAATCTTCAATCACTAGCTGAATAACAGGCTTATCAATAATCGGTAGCATTTCCTTAGGCATCGCCTTTGTCCATGGCAGGAAACGCGTTCCTAGGCCGGCCGCTGGGATAATGGCTTTACGTACAGGTTTAATAGGTGTCAAGAGGTATTCTCCTTTCGGTTATCTATATTCACTATACACTATTTGATTAGCTGCGCGCTCCTAGGCCGCAACTACAACCTTTCACGAATGAGTTTTTGAGCTAAGGCGGGGTTAGCTTTGCCCTGGCTCTTTTTCATCACCTGGCCAACTAGGTAGCCGATGGCTTTATCTTTACCAGCTTTAATATCAGCCACGCTGTCAGCGCTAGCTGGGTCAGCCAAAACTTCATCAACGATAGACGCAACGGCTCCTTCATCGCTCACCTGTAATAAGTTTTTGCTTTCGGCGAGGGCGCGGGGGTTGGTGGCGCCATTTAACAGCTCGTTAAATAGGTCTTTAGCAGCACTGCTGCTAATTTCGGCCTTTTCGGTCATTTCGGCTAGGCTAATTAAATCCTCAAGGTTGGTTGTGTAATCTTTTTGGCTAGTTGGCGCGTCTTCGCTTACGCCAACGGCACTAGAGAACCAGTTAGCCACGCGCCTAGCCGCACCATCCCCAGCCCGGGCCTGTATTTCGGTTACGGCAGCGGCAAACTGGGCGGTATTAAGCAGTGAATTCACCACCGAATTATCAACCCCAAGGCTAGCCCACTTGGCTCGGTACTGGGGCGGTAGCATAGGTACGGTCGCTTGCACGCTAGCAATATAGTCATCGGCCAGTTCAACAGGTGGGATATCCGGGTCGGGCATATAGCGGTAATCCTGAGCATCTTCCTTACTGCGCTGGCTAAAGGTTACCTGCTTGGCATCGTGCCAGCCGCGGGTCTCCTGCACTACTTTTTCGCCGCGTTCAAGTAGTTCAACCTGGCGGCTATATTCGTAGACAACGGAGCGCTCTATGCTTTTAAAGCTATTTAGGTTTTTGATTTCGGCCCGCTTACCTAGCTCGGAGCTGCCTTTTAAAGCGACACTAATGTTCACATCGAACCGCTGATTACCTTGGTATAAATCACCGTAGCTAACCCCAGCGTATATCATCAATCGGTGCAGCTCCTGGCAGAACGCTTTGGCTTCTTCGGCGCTATGGATATCGGGTTCAGTAACGATTTCAATAAGTGGCGTACCGGTACGGTTATAATCGGCTAAAGTATAGGTGCCGTAGTGAGTCAATTTACCGGCATCGGCCTCAAGGTGGGCGTGGTTAATGCGCACCTTAACACTACCACCGGTCTCTAATGGGGCCTCTACCTCGCCAGCTAAAATAGTTGGGTGATACATCTGGGTAATTTGGTATCCATTTGGCAAATCTGGGTAAAAATAATGTTTCCTATCAAACCGGCTAACGCTTGCGATGCCACAGTTCATAGCCTTACCGGCCTTTATCGCTAGGTCTACCGCCTCTTTATTAAGCAGCGGCAGCATACCGGGTAAGCCGTAATCTATAGGGTGGACGCAGGCGTTAGGCTGCTTATCGCGCGCATCATTATCAGCCGGGCTAAATAGCTTACTGGCCGTTTTTAGCTGCACGTGGCTTTCGATACCAATGGTTAGTTCGTACTTATCTAATATATTTTGATCGATATTCATTAAATGGCTCCTAGATCTTTTAGGGCTTGCTTATAGGCCGATAGTGCCCTTAAAACTGTGTCGTAGCTCACTTGCACAGATGCCTCATGGGCTAGTTGGTTACGCAGTTTATGGGCCGCCCACACATGGTTTTCGTTATGCCAAACACTCTTAGCCGATTTCATGCGATCGGCCATTTTTTCACCCTTATAACGCCGGTCCCTTAGGGCCTGATCCAACAATTTATCGGCATTCAGCACTGCCATGTGGCTGGCGGCTTCGTTATCGCGGCTCAAGCTGTTTTCGATAGATAGCCACTGTGCTTGGTATTTATCACGGTTTAACTGGGGTGATTCGCGCCGAGTAAGTGATATGTATAGCACTAACACTACCGCTAAAATCAGTACGCCAATCAGCAAAAATATAACTGAACTACCCATTTAACCCCTCCATTTGCTTAGCTAGGGCCAGCAGTAGCGCATCGTGCTTAGCTGGCGCAATCAGCTGGGCGCCAATTGGCAGGCCCTCGGTACTTTGCCCCGCCGGCACACTTATGGCCGGTAGGCCAGCTAGGCTTGGTGGCACTGTCATAATATCGGCTAAGTACATTTTTATAGGGTCATCGGCATTTTCGCCGATACCAAAGGCCGGGGTTGGCGCGGTGGGCGTTAGCAAAACATCGTAGGTTTCGAATAACTTATTATATTGCTCAATTAGCAGAGTGCGGGCTTTTGCCGCCTGCTGGAAATAAGCATCGTAAAACCCGCTGCTAAGCACGTAGCTACCAATCATTATGCGGCGCTTGTTTTCGGGCATAAAACCTTTGTCGCGCGATAAGCCATATAGTTCGTTAAGCGACTGGGCGCCATCGGCCCGTAGCCCGTACCTTACGCCATCATAGCGGGCTAAGTTGCTACTAACCTCGGCTGGGACAATGATGTAGTAAATGGCTAAGGCATATTTGCTCATTGGTAGGGAGACTTCATCCACCACATGTCCAGCTTTAGTCAAATTAGCTGAAAAATCGGTTATTTTACCCCTTACCTCTGGGTCAACATCACTAGTCATAGCCTCTGTTATAAGACCAATTTTGAGCGGTTTAGGCCCACCCTCTTGCACTGCAAAATAATCATCTAACGTTGTGTGGTCCTTGCTATCTTTACCGGCCATTAGCCTAGTTACAAGCTCGGCATCGCTCGCCGTAGTAGTAAAGCAGCCCATTACATCGGTACTGCTGGCCATAGCCACTACGCCGTAGCGGCTCATCATGCCATAAGTAGGCTTAAAGCCATATACACCGTTAAAACTGGCTGGCTGGCGGATAGAACCGCCGGTATCGCTACCAAGGGCAAAAGGCACTACATTAAGGGCCGCCACTACCGCCGAACCGCCGCTACTACCGCCGGCTACCTTTGTCATATCTAAGGCATTATTGGTTACGCCAAATGCCGAATTTTCGGTTGATCCACCGTGAGCAAAGGCATCTAGGTTTGATTTACCAATACATATTGCGCCGGCTTGTTCTAGCTTTTCTACCACCGTAGCCTGCAAAGGTGCCACAAAATCTTGCAGCATTTTGCTAGCGGCTGTAGTGGGCGCGCCGTAAGCTAGGTAATTATCTTTTACGACAAATGGAACACCAGCTAGCTCGCCTGGCTCGAGGCCGTTTTTTATCTGTAAATCGATGGCATCAGCCCGCTCTAGTGCCCTGTCTTTAGTGAGGCTTAGTAGCGCGTGGTAACCGCTGGTTTGCTCGGCCCGCTCTAGTGCCGCCTCAACCTCGGCCCTGGCCGAGTTTTCGCCACTCAAAATCCGCTCGCGTATTTCGGCAATCGTCATATTATAGTACCTTTGGCACCTTAACCTGGTTATCTAATACCTCTGGGGCAACCGCCAGCAAAGACTCGCGGGTTACAGCACTTTGGTTAACCTCATCTGCCCTAAACACGTTGCTAAGGCCATTTACCTGGTAAGTCGGTTCTACGCCCTCAGTATCAAGTTCGCCAAGCATATCAATATAGGCCAAAATACTGGTGATATCTGTTTTTAGGCTGTCGACTTCTTCATCGCTCAGCTGAATATTGCTTAACTGTGCTAAGCCTAGCACGTCATCGGTGGTTATAGTGCTCATTAGGCCTATTATACCGCAAAATAACGCCCAGCGGCTTGCTAAATTACGCTTATGGCTACATACTTATACCAGATGAGCCACCAAGTTAAAAAGAACTTAGGCGTAACCTACCACAAAAAGGCGACTGAATTCCGTGTGTGGGCCCCAAATGCCAAAATCGTCTCGATTGTAGGCAGTTTTACGCCGAGCGCTCCTATAGAGCTCCAAAGCGAAAACGATGGCTATTGGTCAACCCAAATTGCAGGGGTAGAACCAGGCCAAAACTACCAATACCGTATAGATACGGGCACCACGGTGCTAAACAAAAATGACCCGCGTGGCCTCGCCCTAACCGCTAGCGACAACGGCTTTTCAGTGGTAGTCGACGATGAATTTGACTGGGAAGATGATGTATTTGTGGCACCCGAACACCGTGAGCAAATCATCTACGAAATGCATATTGGCACCTTTAACCGCCCCGACCCCGCTACCCCTGGCACATTCGATACGGCCCTAGAGCGGCTAGATTACCTAAAAGAACTCGGCGTGAACATGGTAGAACTAATGCCCATAACTAGCATGGCCTTTAGTAACGGCTGGGGCTATGCCCCAAACTACCTATATAGCGTAGAAAGCATGCTCGGCGGCCGCTACGGCCTCATGAAATTTGTTCGCGAGTGCCACAAAAAAGGTATTGGGGTGATTTTAGATGTCGTTTATAACCACTTTTATGGCGATAGCGACCTATGGCAGTTTGATGGCTGGAGCGAGGACAACAGAGGCGGAATATACTTTTATAATGACCAACGCGGCGATACCCCATGGGGTGGGCGACCCGATTACGGCAGGCCCGAAGTCCGCCAGTATATCCTAGATAACGTAACCATGTGGCTAGCCGATTACCGCCTGGATGGCCTAAGGGTCGATAGTACAATCTATATGCGTAACACGGCTGGGCTAAGCAGCGACCCCGAACACGATATTGCCGATGCCTGGTACTTACTGCAGGATATTAACACCCTATCTCATAAAATCAACCCACGGGCAATCACTATTGCCGAAGATTTTTCGGCGACTGATTTTATCACCAAAAGCCGTAATAGCGATGGCGCTGGTTTTGACGCCCAGTGGGAAATCGGCTTCCCGCATGCCCTACGTGAGGCAATGGGGCTAGATTACGGCAAAAGCCAAAACCTAGCTAGCCTGCAATTTGAAATTGAGCGCACCTACAATAACGACCCGTTCCAAAAAGTCATCTTTAGCGACAGCCACGACACGGCCGCTAATGGCAGTGTGCGCCTAAACGAAGCCGCCGCGCCCGAACACTCCGATAATAAACGGGCCCGCGAAGTAGCCTTGCTCGCTAGCGCCATCACCCTCACTAGCCCTGGTATCCCCATGATATTGCAAGGTTCCGAGTTCTTGCAGGAAGGCTCATTTAACGACTGGCAGGCGCTTGAGTGGGACAAAATGGAGCGCCACCAAGGCATCGTACTCGCTCACCGCCACATGATAGATCTGCGCCTAAACCGGTTTGGCCATACCGCCGGCCTAATGGGCGCCAATACCGCCATTATCCACCAAGATAACGTAAACTACGTACTGGCCTACCACCGCTGGGACAATGGCGGCGCTGGCGACGATGTAGTAGTTGTGGCTAATTTTACCGGCGCGCAGTTTAATGATTATAGCCTACACCTGCCGCGTAACGGTGCTTGGCAAGTGCGGTTCAATAGCAGCTGGCAAGGCTACGCCCAAGATTTTAAAGAAATCCCAATCGATACTGCCATAACAGATGAAAACGGCACCGCTACCATCTCACTACCAGCCTACGGCATACTAATCCTATCGCAAGATTAAATAAGTGATTGATCGTACAAAAACTTAATATCATCTAAGTCTAGTTGTTGTTTATGCCTAATCCACTCGTTTGGCTCCCAACCCCTATCTTTGACTAGCTGCGCATCTTTTCTCATTGCCTCTTGGTATATCATTTCCTTAGCTTCAGCAACTGAACCAGCGTATTTTATAGCATAGTATTCAACCAACTTTTGATACTCTTCCTTGAAAATCTTCCATGCCCATTTGCCTTCTTCAACATAGTAATCATCTTCCACTAGGTAATTGCCGTACTTTGGATCACTAGCCCACTCTGTAAATGACGTAACAGTAGCGCCATCGCTCTCAACGGTCTGCCATTCTGGCGGAATATAATCATCTATAATGTTGGCTTCATTAGGCCTAAATATATAAGGTACAGACATGTGCTGTGCATTATATACGTAAAGTTGTTCATCATCCTCAGATTTAGATATGCCCATTACAGCATATACACTATTTAAGTTATGTATCTGCAGGTCGGCTTCATACTGATATAGAGTTAGCATATTTATATCATATACTTATTTGTATATTCTTAACACGCATAGTTAACGACTAAGGCTCCAGGCTCTCTATACCTTTTATATCTAGTATCCTCTTTTGTAACACTGGGTCTAATTTATCTAGGTTATCTAAATAGACTCTTGTCTCTAGTCGCAAGGCTTGCTTGAGCAGCTCCTCATCCTTACCCACGTCAACGTCATCGTCGTTAATCTTTATCAGTAATTTCTCATTATCAAGTATGCTCGGGTGACTAATTACGCTACCATTCCAAATCGTAGTTTTTACCCAATCCTTAGATGTTAGGTCAGCTACGACTTCAAATTGATCAGGATACCTATGGTTCGTGCCATGTGGGTAGCCCTGATGATCTACCACGGTCCAGCGCTTGCCACTATAGGTCGATATAATCGATAATGGAAACAAGTTAAAATACTCGTATCCAGATTTATTCTTATTTAGCTCGATACATAGCCATAGGTCATCTACTGCAAGGTTAGCGCCTTTTTTTGCTACAATCATAGCTCTATTTATACCCATAAAGGCGTGCTATGCAAATAGTATTATTATACTGCAAGCTCGAATAGATGTTTTACCTTGATTGGTAGTTCGTCCATATTGTCATAATAGTGCGCCAGTTGAGAGTTAATCAAGCTCCTGACATGATTATCATCTAGCCCAGGGTTAAGGTCCTGATTGCATAATCTTTTGATAAACTGGGTGTCTGTAATATCAGCAGAAATCCGGACGTCCACCCCATCAATATGCTGGACCACCCATGCCTTCGAACTAATATCACATAGTACCTCCACTGATTCGGTGTCTATTAGCGTTACGTCATGCGGCTCAGCTAAGTAATCGCCGATTCGCCATTCCTTATGCTTCGCTGTGGATATTATTATAAGTGGTGCGGCAAGATACTGACTAAATCTGCCGCGCGTTGGGTCTTCGATAAACCCAACCCCGAGCCAACTAGGTATAGTATCATTCAAATGTCCTTTAGGTCTTAGTATCATATAATCTTCCTTACTATAATATACAGTAAGGAATACCCACTCTAAAATATACTGTATAGCTAACATTTAGGTCTGGTGTAAACTTGCCCGGTATATATTATCAAAAGTTAGTGTGATGTCTTTATTTGTATAATCTACTTTTTCCCAACCTAAATTTTTGTGCTTATCTTCCTCATCATTGATATACAAGGCCATAACGGCTTCTTTAGCAGCTTCGATACTACCAAATTTTTCAACTGCATATTTATCTAGCTGGCTATCTACATACCTATTCAATATTTTACGGCTGGCTTCTGTCTTTTTTTGGTCGTAGTTATCAACAAGATAGCCATAAAAGTACGGATCATCGGCCCATTCATTAAATGAACTTAGCGCATCTTGTTCACCGGCTCTTGTTACCCAATCCACGGGCAATTCACCGTCTACTATCTCTAAGTTCTGCTTTTGGTAATACTGAGGGTACGAAAACCTCTTATCATATACAAAATATATGTCACTCGTAGTAGCAACAACAGGCAAAATATCGTCACCCCAGCTGGGTTCATTATTACCTGTGTTTGCTCTATATTTTACTAATAACACTTCAACTAAGCTCCATTTCTATTTTCTGATATTTTTATGATATCGAAAGAAGCACCAAGCCGATGCAAGGGCTAATATAATCGCAGTAATCATCAATATGTCCTCACCTGTCGTTGTATATCCCCCAGTAAAATGTACGTCAGCGTACAACCCAAGAGCCGTCCATACATTAGCTAAGTAAAGAAACAGCGTCAGTGAGACCCCACTATACGCTATTCCGAGATACAAAAACTTACTGAGACTCATTACTTTCACTCTAGCATATTTCTTATATACACTATCATACGATTACATACGTTATTTATTATTTAATTTTAGCATTGCGTACAACACCATAAGATTGCTGGGCGTTAAATTCGTCTAAAGTATCATTTGTTTTAATTTGCGACTTAATAAGTTTGGCCATGCTTTCTTTATCTGCTATAGAGTCTTTGAAATACCTATAGATTTTCTTCGCGTCGTCTTTATTTTCGTATACTCCACTATCAGCAACCCTTGCTATTGCTTGATGAATTTCATCTGGTACCTCAGAGTAATGATCAACCATAAGGCTATTAAATACTATGTCATCGCTGGGAACATACGTTTTTAGGATAGCCCAATCGTCTGCGGGCTGCCATAGGATCTTTGCATTACAATATGAGTAGGCACCGTCACTATAAGGAATAATCATTGCTAGCCTTTTAAGCGAGTCCATCTCCCATGATTTAATGGCAAGCCCAATTGCATAGTGAGTATTACTACCATTCCATCTTGCCACTACTAGGTTCAGATTATTAGTATTCACTATCTATCTACCTAACTAGCTTTTGGCTTTAATCTCATTAATCAAATCGCGTAGTTCAGCGGCGTGTTCAAACTCTAGGTTGGCGCTGGCTAGTTGCATTTGCCCAGTCAAATCTTCTATTAGGCTTGGGTATTCATCTTTAGGTATCTTATTAAGGTTAATCTTTTCCTTAAGGTCGATATCTTTTTGTGGAACAAGTGCCCGGATGCCTTCGCCAATTTCTTTACTAACACCCTGCGGCGTGATATTGTGCTGCTCGTTGTACTTTTGCTGTATATCGCGGCGGCGGTTAGTTTCATCAATCGCCCGCTGCATACTATCGGTTATTCTGTCGGCGTACATTATCACACTACCATCGACATGCCGAGCGGCCCGTCCAATTGTTTGGATGAGAGCGCCTTCGCTGCGCAGAAAGCCTTCTTTATCGGCATCGATAATAACGACTAAGCTTACCTCGGGTAAATCTAGCCCCTCGCGCAGCAGGTTGATGCCGACCAGTACGTCATACACGCCCATACGTAGGTCGCGCAAAATATCGCTGCGTTCAAAGGTATCAACTTCACTATGGATATAAGCAGTTTTGATACCAAGTTCTTGCAAGTGCGTCGTTAAATCTTCGGCCATACGCTTAGTTAAAGTTGTTACTAATACACGTTGGTTTTTAGCCGTACGATCACGGATTTCGGCAATTAAATCATCGATTTGGCCTTCACTTTTACGTATTTCGATTTTAGGGTCAATGAGGCCGGTTGGGCGAATGATTTGCTGAACTGGCGGCGGGCTGTTTTCGAGTTCATATACACCCGGTGTGGCACTAACATATATAACTTTATTAATATGCCTGGTAAATTCATCAAACCTTAGAGGCCGGTTTTCGAGCGCACTTGGTAGCCTAAAGCCGTGCTCTACCAACACTTCCTTACGCGCCCTGTCGCCGTTATACATGCCACGCACTTGGGGCAGCGTTACATGGCTCTCATCAATAAACATCAAAAAATCATCTGGGAAATAGTCTAGTAAGGTAGCTGGCTGCTCGCCTGGCTGGCGATTGGTTAGGTACATACTGTAGTTTTCGATACCTTTTACGAAACCAGTCTGTTCTAACATTTCTATATCGTACTTAGTGCGCTGGGATAACCTTTGTGATTCTAGGTATTTGTGGTTCTTATCAAAAAACTCTAGCCTGGCATCAAACTCTTGCTTGATGCCAACTAGCGCGTGTTCTAGCTGTTGTTTTGGCGTGGCATAGTGGCTGCTTGGGAATATCGTTACGCTTTGAGGTTCGCTTAATATTTCACCCGTTAATGGGTCGATTTCGGTAATACGATCGACATCATCACCAAAAAACTCAATCCTATAGGCCGTATCGCTACCAGCCGGCACCACATCAATCACATCTCCCCTAACCCTAAAGGTGCCGCGGTGAAAATCGATATCGTTACGAGTGTACTGAATATCGATAAGCTGGCGAATGAACTTATCACGCAAGCGGCGCTCGCTCTTTTTGACCGTAATGCTCATTTCGGCGTAAGAGGCCGGGTTACCGATACCGTAGATGCAGCTCACGCTTGCGACGATTATTACATCGCGGCGCGTTAGCAAGGCACCAGTGGCGGCGTGGCGCAAGCGGTCGATTTCTTCATTGATGGCACTATCTTTTTCTATATAGGTATCGCTGCTGGCTATATAGGCCTCCGGCTGGTAATAATCAAAATAACTTACAAAATAATGCACTTCGTTATCAGGGAAAAACTGCTTGAACTCACTATAAAGCTGGGCCGCTAGGGTTTTGTTGTGCGCCAGTACTAGTGTCGGCGCGTTACGCTCGGCAATGATATTTGCCATGGTAAAGGTTTTGCCACTACCAGTAACACCTAGCAGTGTTTGCTGTTTTTGCCCGCTATTTAGACCAGTTATTAACTGGCTAATAGCCTGCGGTTGATCACCAGTAGGCTCATAGTTGGAAGATAGGCGAAACTTATCCATCCCTCCATTATAAACCCATACAAGATATTAAGTCGGAAGTCTATTTAACCTTAACGGTTTTTAAGATTTCATATGCCTGATTATATGTATCACTATTAAGTTTTGCGGCTGCATCAGCGCGTGTTGAAAACTTAGCTGGCCTAGTGGATGCTGTTGTTTCATCAAACCCAATATTTGAAAATTGCAAACTATAGTTAGATTTTGTTTGGACTAAGCTAGGATACATAATACATGGTCCATGCTGCCCAATAGCCTCATAGCTAAGCGTGTTCGTGAGGCCCATAACCGGATAATAGCCACCATTTCCATCATAGTTAACGGCTTTTATAGCATATACCGCCTCACCCATATAGTCGGTAGTCTGTCCAATTGCAAGGTTTGTTTTATACGCCGTAACAGTCTCAAGGCTGTCTTTTGCAATGCTTCCATCGCACGCCCCGCCTAATCCGGAAATAGCGTTCAAGAATACAAGCTTCACACTACTGTCTTTACTATTAAGTACGATACGGTCCTGCATATCTGTGTTATCAAGTGGAAAGCTTAATTTGCCAGAGCTATCAACAAGGCTCCAGTTACTCGAGTTATATTGAAAACACACCTTTTCGTTTTTAGTACAAAAATCGGTTAGTTGTGTCGGTGTAACCTGTGCTGTACTGGCTTGATCCAAGGTCTGGGCTGACGTAGAGGATGCAGTACCTGTTGCTACCTGTGATTTTTTAGCTATAAAATTCTGATAAAATATGAACCCTAAAGCGCCTAAAAGCGCCACTGCTAGTACTACAGTAATGATGACGTGTGCGCTGCCGGTTTGTTGCTTTTTCATGTTTCCCCTTATTAAAAGCTTATGTTTATGATATTAGCACCTTGCTAACGGCAAAACAATTACCCGCGACCGGCGCGGCGATCACTTATGTGACCATCATGGCCATCATCGTGGAAATCGGCGTATTTTTTATCTAGGGCCGCTATCACCTTTTTAACCAATTTTTTAGGGTCAGTATCGTATATAACATCTCCGGCCCCTGGAGCTTCCACGTGCTTTAAGAGCGTTGGAATATAATCAGCCAGTCCGCCACTGCCAAGCAGTACGCCACATACCTTGTAGCTCTCAAGGGCGGTGGCGAGTTCGTGTAAGCTGCCCATGCGCCCACCAACGGTTATTACGGCGTCGCTGCTACGGATTAAGTGAATATCGCGCCCAACATACTCCATGCCTGTAAAGTTGATATAATCAAAATCAACTGTGGGTAGCCGGTAGGTTGCTACGTGCTCCCTAAAGCTGCTGGCTGGGCTAAAGCCAATACATGTGCCCTTGGAATCTTCTACACTCATAAAACCTTCGGCGGCGGCCTGCGGCAAGCCAACAGTGGCGCCTGTTAGCAAGGTTTTGCCGGCCTTAGCTATTTCTTGCCCAACAGCATAGGCTTGGTCATGGGCGTGTTTTACTGTTTCACCCGCGGCGGCCCCACTTACGCATATTTGAAATCTCATGTCTCTTTTCCTCCTGGTTTTTGTTGCAAATTCAGTGTTTTAATACCGGCATCTTGCATCAGTTCAGATATATGAGCCGATGTATCGCGCCCAGTTGATTCGTAACGTTTTTTAAGCTCTAGAGCTAGCTCTTGCCGCAGAGAATCGGTCGTCCTATCAGCAAAACTGTGGTTTTTATTGCGTTTTACATCGTTAGCATTAAACGACACCACGCCGTCCACTGTAACAAGCCCGGCAAAAGTGGCGTTTTTAAGTGTGGCTTTAGGGTAGGTAACCTGCAGGGCTGTCCATAATTCACGGCTAGTTGTATCTTTAGGGTCAAGGCCCATTGAGCGCATGGCCATATAGGCAGCCTCATGAATGTCGCCGATTAGCTTGGCATCTATACCCCTGTTACCAGTAGCTTGCTCCAGCCATTTTAGGCCAGCGCTAAACAGTGGCTCACGGGCACCAAGCAGCTGCTGCAAGTAATTCGCCATCTTAAAGCGGCTTCTCCGTTAGCGGCATTTCGTGTAGCCTAGTACCCTTAGGTAATATACCGGCTTTAGCCCCAACCATCGTTACCACGCTAGTACTATTAGCACTGGCAAAAATAATGCTTTCGCGTAGGCTCTTGCCCTGTGCCCACATAGCTAAGAACCCGCTCGCAAAGGCGTCGCCAGCCCCGGTGCGGTCTTTCACTGGAACATCTTCGTACATGCCAGCCCTTACAATAGTTTTGCCGTCGCTTGCCACAACGCCATTAGGCCCATCGCTCACAATCACTACTGGGCAGTAGCTGAGGCCGTGGCGCACTAGTTCTTCTAGGGTTTCGCCGTGCACTAGTAGCTGCATTTCCTCTTTATTGAGGCACAGCACATCTACATCTTCTAGTAAAGCGCGCAGCTTATCGGGCTCGGCAAGTTCTGGCCCGGCTGGGTTTAACATCACCTTAGTATCACCCTTTTTAGCCGCATGCATTACTGCGTTTAGCAGCTCAAGCCCGCCACTCGCCAGGCTAGTTGGGTATATCCAATCAGCGGCTTTAATTGCTTCAAAGTCTAAATCTATCCCTGTTTTACCCGTACTAACTCCACGGTGGTTCATAATTGTGCGCTCGCCATTAGTAGCTATAAGCACAAGTGAGTACCCGCTGCTATACTTTTGCTTTTGCACTACAAAACGGGTATCTACACCTTCTTTATCGAGCGCATCCAAGATGATATTACTAACTGGGTCATCGCCCAGTGTCCACATATACTGGCTTTCTAGCCCTTGGCGCGCGAATGTAACAGCCACATTGGTAGCATTGCCACCAGTGCTAAAAGTTACGTCCTCAACCTCCATTTTTATACCTAGGGGAATCTGCGTAAATACCTTTTTACCCTGAGTATGCGGGTTGAATTCATCGGAATGAAGGAATACGTCTTGGGTGCCTTTACCTATGGCCAGGATTTTTACCATGTAAAGCTCCTAACTTTTAGCATGTGGCAGGTGGCATTTATCAGAAATTTAGCAGATGACAGGTAACAAATGAATTGTCTGCAACCTGATACCTGCGAAATTTCTGCTACCTGTTCAATGCTAAATGTTAAATCGCTCACAACACCGCCTTTCCAGCGCTATTAAAGGCATTTATCTTTTCCTCTACCACAGCCTGAACGGCATCGTACACTTTAGGCATTAGTTTATAGACGGCAATCTCACTAGGGTTACCTTTTAATACTTGGTCTAAGGTGGTGCGGAATGCATAGCGTAAGTCGCTATTGATATTGATTTTGCTTACGCCAATTTTAGCGGCGTCTTCAAAGTAATGCAGTGGCGTATCACTACCACCGTGTAAGCTGATTTGGCAATCAATGGCACTGCGGATTTGTTGCAATAGTTCAAGATCGAGCACCTTAGGCACGGGGTATTTGCCGTGCAAGTTACCAACTGCGGCTGCAAATGTGTCAATACCAGTGCGGGTTACAAAATCTTTAGTGCCAGCTGGTGTGCTAAAGGTCTTTTTTATCTCTTCGTAGTCGATATCTTCATTATGCACAGCGCTACTGCCACCAAAGTAATGTGGCTCGCTTTCAACCAAGGCGCCGGTGAACTTAGCGTACTCTACTACCTCTTTAGTAGCTAGTATGATTTGTTCTTCGCTGGCATCGTGGTCGGCCTGGCTGATATCAATATGGATAAATTCGAACCCAGCATCTACGGCGCGCTTGCAGCTTTCTACACTAGGCGCATGGTCGAGGTTTATATACATTTCGACCCCAAATTTTTCTATGTAGTTATCTACCATATCGCGGACGTTCTCCATGCCGCCTAGGTATTCACATTCGCCGTCGCTTACCTCAACTAGCACTGGTGCATTTAGCTTTTGGGCGGCCCGGCAAATAGCCTCCAAGGTCTCTTGGTTATCGATATTAAACGCGCCAACCGCAAAGTGCTGATTACGGCTACGCTGCATTAAATGCCTCGCCCGGACAGTTTTATCCCTTATCTGTGCAATGGTCAGGCCCATAGTTTGCCCCCTAAAGTTGTTATGGTTATTCATATTACAGTATACCACCCCTTACGCTTGTGCAAAACTATTGACATTTATATTGCAACTTAGCATAATATAAACTGGCTTCGTATAGAGAGGAAAGTCGCATGACTTACAGCCCTGAAGATGCCGCGAATGCGGTCATCCCCATCGCCGAGTCCATCGCGAAAAGTATTGAGGAATTCCTCGCTACTGTCGATTGGCATCTCGAGGAGGACGTGGAGGTATGCATGAGCCTCCCTGAAGAGTTCAAGTTCACCACATGGACAGATCAGAGAACCGCAAACATGTTGCTTGAAGAACTGCTTGAAGGACGGAACATCGCAGCGTTTATTGGCAAACCTCTGCCATCAGACGCAAGTTCGCCTGCCTGGCTCGCTATGACCTTCAAGGCCTGACGCCCGCGCCTGATGGCACGGACTCCCCGAGTTAGCTCGGTGCGGAGTCCGCTGCCACCTAGGCAGCGGGCTTTTCGCTTTTTATGGGCTAAAACCCTGGCTTATACTGGGGTACTTTTTTGACTAGTTCGGTGGTTTTACTAGCAATAGCTTTGCTGTCTAGCCCAAAATGCTCCAATAACTCGGCGTAGTTACCACTTTCGCCAAACACGCCGTCCATACCAATTCGTTTTAGTGGGGCTGGCATTTGCTCGCATAATAGCTCGGCGATGGCGCCGCCTAGGCCGCCCATAATTTGGGCTTCCTCTACGCTTACGGCCCGGCCGGTTTTTTTGATGCTTTTTAAGATAGTTTCGGTATCGAGCGGCTTAATGGTTGGCACATGCACTACCTCGGCGCTGATACCTTTGGCGCTAAGTAACTTAGCGGCTGTAAGGCACTGATGTGTCATGGTACCGGTAGCTATAAGCGTAACATCGCTGCCCTCCGCGAGTACATAGGCTTTGCCTATCTCAAATGGGCTCTCAGCTGTGCTAAAAGTGGGGGTTTTTTCGCGAGCTAGGCGCAGATAGTTTGGCCGGGTATCTTTAGCCATGGCAAGCGTGGCCTTTTCGGCCTCGATGCTATCGCCTGGGGCAATAACCACCATGTGCGGCAATACCCGCATGATAGCAATATCCTCAGTGATTTGGTGCGTGCCGCCATCAGGGCCATCTGTTAAGCCACTATGGCTACCAACAATTTTTACCGGCAAATCGTTTAAGCAAGCTGTGGTTTTAATCTGTTCCCAGTTGCGGCCAGGGTTAAAAGCCGCAAAACTAGTGGCAAAAGGGATTTTACCGGCCCGGGCCATACCAGCCGCAACGCAGGCCATATTTTGTTCGGCTATACCTATTTCGACAAAACGGCTTGGAAATTCTTCGGCAAATAAGTGCGCCTGGGTGCTTTCGGCTAGGTCGGCACTCATGGCGACCACGCGCTCATCTAGTTCACCGGCTTTTTTAAGCCCACGGCCAAAACCAGACCGGCTGGCCTCAACATCGGGCGAATCAGTATAAAATTTATCGTTTATTTGGTAATTCATTATTTTTCCTTCGCTAAAATTAACAGCTTGCGCACAAAATAGATACCGACAGCAAGGAGCACAAGTCCCACTACTATAATTCCTACATCAAAAAGCTCTACGGCACGAGCGTAGAACACGCTACCTACAAGCCCAAAAAAGATTGCCGCAACCCCAGCAATAACATTAGTAACCGCAGCAAAGAACAATCCTACAGCAACTGCTACATTGCGTGCATGCGTTTTACTCATATTCCGCCGTTACTTTACCCTTCATACTGCGCAGTTCACGCAGGGCCCGCTTAGCCTGCTCGGCATCGGGTGGCACGCCGTGCCATTTAAAATCGTACTCCATAAACTCAACACTTTTACCTGGTATGGTGTGGGCGATTATGACGCTTGGTTTGTTTTCGATAGCTTTTGCCATGTTAACGGCATCTTGAATGCTCTCAAGGTTATGGCCATCAATCTCCTGCACGTGCCAGCCAAATGCTTCCCACTTAGCACGCAGATCTTCTAGTGGCATTACGGTTTCGGTTGGGCCATCGATTTGGATATTGTTGCGGTCGATAATAACAATCAGCTGCGATAACTTATACTTACCAGCAAACATGGCACTTTCCCATATATTACCCTCGTTTAGCTCGCCATCGCCGGTGATACAGTACACCCAGCGGTGGCGCTGGTTGTCCATATATTGCAAAGTGTAGGCGTAGCCAGCAGCCTGGCCGACACCTTCGCCCAAGGGACCACTGGTTGTTTCAAGCCCTGGTAGGCGCGTACGCTCGGGGTGGCCCTGCAGTCGGCTACCAAGGCGGCGCAGGGTCATAAGCTCCTCTTTAGGGAAATACCCACGCTCGGCCATAGCAGCGTATTGCACCGGCACACAGTGGCCGTTACTTAGCATAAATATATCGCGGCTTGGATCCTCTGGTTTTGAGGGGTCGATGTTCATTATATTAAAGTAAAGCGCCGTTACAATATCGGCCAGGCCTAGGGGGCCGGCCGTGTGCCCGCTACCAGCATGCTCTAACATAGTTATTAAATCTTTACGGATTGTAGCCGCCTGTTGCTGCAGCTGATGCAAAGTTAAATTTAGCCCACTCATAATACCCCTAGTATAGCATAAGCATTAAATGACACTGTGCTTGTTGAGCTCGGCCACCATTTGGTTATAGGCGGCGGCTGGGTCGGGGGCTTTATTGATAGAGCTGCCGGCATTTACCACGGCTACGCCGCTCTGGGCAAGGCTAAAGGCGTTATCTACACCAGCGCCACCATCCCAGCCTATTTCTAGGTCGCCCCTTATGTTTTGGATTAAGCGCACCTTTTCTAGCTGCATTAAATCGGCCGTGCCGCCATAATGACCTAGGTTACCACTAAACACTAGTACGTGATCAGCCGCATTTATATAGGCCTGCACCGTGGCTGGTACGGTTGGCTTAAGTAATGCCACCCCAACATGGATACCAGCCGCTTTAACCTTTTGCAAAATCGGCAATAGATCCTCTTGTACCTCTGTGTGAAAAATAATTGTATATGGCTTAAGGGCGATCAACTGGTTAACGTATTCGCTGGGGCGAGCCACCATAGCGTGGATATCCACTAGCCACTCCTGTGGCCACCACACTTTATCCACCCCAATAGTAAAGGTTGGGGCAAACTCACCATCGGTTAAGTCGATGTGAACCCGCTTGGCGAAGGGGTGCAACCGCTCAACCGTAGCCTTATAATCGGCTTCGGTTTCGCATAATATTGTCGGGGCAACCACTGCCATAGCTAAAACGCATCCAACTCGGCGTTACGCCGCTTATAGCGCTCGGCACCAGCAAACGGTGTATTTAGCCAGGTATCAATAATATCTTTCCATAGCTCGGCGTCATCATCTAGCACGCGGGCCGGTAGGCATAGCACGTTGCTATTGTTATCGTTACGGCACTCGTGGGCCTCAAAGCTATCCCATATAACCGCCGCCCGTATGCCATTAAACCGGTTGGCGGCCATTGCCATGCCCTGGCCACCTGTGCAGATTAGTATCGCCCGTGGGTCGCTACGCTCGTCTTCACCGAGTACTTTTATAGAGGCCATTTGGGCAAACTGCGGGAAATCATCATTTGGGTCAAGCTCCTTACCGCCTACGTCCTCCCATTCAATGCCGCGTTTTGATAAATACGCCTCCACCTTTTCTTTAAGGTAAAATCCGCCGTGGTCTGCGCCTAAAAATATCTTCATAGATTAAGTATAACCATTATCCCCTCTAGCGTAAAGTCATGGGTAGTGGAGAGCAGCGTCGGCTGGGCAAGCGCCTTGTTCTGGGCTGGAGGAGCTTGGGGCGGCATGGTAAATTATATCGCTATAAGCTGGCGACCGGGCCTCTAGGCAATACCGGCTAGCATTACCAGCATTAACTATAGTAGGCGCTGGCAAGGTACTGCCCTTAGATGGTACCGTGATAGGAAAACTACCGCCCTGGGCTATAAAGGTACTGATAATTGAGTTCTGGGCAGCGCTACAGCTGGCTCCACAGGTTAGAACAAAATCAGCCTGGTTAATAGTTGGGCCATTTAATATTACATTTGACGTAACTTGGCCCTTAATATGCATATTATTACCGTTATAAACACAGGCCGTATTATACGTCGTACCGCCACTGACTACTGGCATAAAACCATTGCAAGAATTAAGTAGCAGCTGAGCGTTTTGGTCGGCTGTTAAGTTTTGATACACCGGCATTTGCGGAGTATCGGTATATAAAGACATGGCGACACTAAGTGGTGGTGCATATTCGGTATTAGCGATATTGGCTGGGTAATAGCGGTTGAATATATTGTAGGTCTGCAAAGTTTTTTGGGCATCGGCCACAGTACGCTGCACCAACATATCAGCTGAGCGCTTTTGCATACCGGTAAACGCAAGTATCGCAATAGCGGCAAGTAACGCAACTACCGCAATTATAATAATCAGTTCAACGATGGTAAAACCAGTACGCTGCCGATTAGTTTTTGGTAAGCTGCCCACGCCATAAGTATAAGCGATACTCTGTCGCTATTCAACTACCATAAGTTATACTTAGATAATGGACAAAAACGCCTTACTAGCGCTAGCAACAACTCACTATAACGAATACGAGGTGCTTGAAATCGACCACGCTATTGATGTTGCCACTAAGGCCCATACAGGCCAAAAGCGTAAAAGCGGCGAACCATATATTATCCACCCCCTAGCCGTAGCGGCCAGCCTTATAGACTGGGGCATGGATAGCGACTCAGTTATAGCTGGAGTGTTGCACGATACCGTAGAGGACACTCCGCTAACCCTAGCCGAGGTTGAGACACTTTTTGGTGCCGATGTTGCCCTGCTGGTTGACGGTGTTACTAAGGTAGGTAAGGCCAGGTCAGGCATGCGCGACCTAAATAGCTACTTACCCCAGACCAAGGACAACCTTAGCAAGCTACTAATTGCGGTGGGCCAAGATATACGGGTGATCATAATAAAGCTAGCCGATAGGCTGCACAACATGCAAACCCTTCAGTACCAAACACCCGAAAAACGCAAAAAGATCGCCCGCGAAACCCTAGAGGTATTTGCGCCACTGGCCGACCGCCTAAATATGGGCCGAGTCCGTGTGCAGCTAGAGGAACTAAGCTTTAAGCACCTCAACCCAACCGATTATAACCATACTAAACGGCTAATGGATGCTCGCCTTAAAAAGAGCCAAAAGCGGCTCAGTGGCGTCAAAAAATCCGTTGACCGATTACTAAGTGATGAAAAAATCCCCCATACGATTGATGGCCGGGTAAAAAGCGTTTATAGCCTATATAAAAAGATGGACCGGGTAGAAAACATCGATGATATTTATGATTTAATTGCCCTGCGTATCATTGTTGAAGATGTGGATGACTGCTACCTGGTACTTGGGTTATTGCACGATTTATATACGCCGCTTTTTGAGCGTATTAAAGACTATGTTGCCAACCCAAAACCCAATGGCTACCAGAGCCTCCACACTACTATTACTACGCCTTTGGGCCAAATAGTCGAGTTCCAGGTGCGTACCCATGCCATGCACCAGTACGCCGAACGGGGCCTAGCCGCTAGCTTTTTCTTTAATGAACAAAAGCTGACTGATGCCTACCGTAACCGTAACCTAGCCGAACTGCCAGCTGATATGCACTGGATATACGACCTGCAAAAAGCGGCTGGGCTAGCCCGGGCGGGCAAAAGCTATAGCGCCAGAGATTTAAAGATGGGCCTATTTACTGACCGCATATTTATATATTCACCCAAAGGTGATATTTACGACCTGCCTAAAGGTGCTTACCCCCTCGATTTTGCCTACCGTATCCATAGCGATTTAGCCGCAAAAGCCAGCGGGTTCATGGTGAACGGAGTTATGAAGCCATTTGGTACTAAGCTGCACCATGGAGACACAGTAGAGGTACTAACCAGCAAATCGGCTAAGCCCAAGCCCGACTGGGCAGCGATAGTTATCACGCCGCACGCTAAGAGTAAGTTGCATGCTCAGCTACGCCGGGGTGGCGGTATATTGCACCATATCGCTAAAGCCCTACCAAGGAGGCGCAAAAAATAATACTATTTGTTGTTCCAGCGTTCGATAGATTCTTTAACGACCTGCTTGGCCTCGGCTATATCGCCAAACTTTTCTACCACTGTACTACCAGGCTTTTTTAAGTCCTTGTAGTGGTTAAAGTGGTATTCGATCTGCTTAAGCAGTTGAGCTGGTAAGTCGGCCAGGCTGTTATAGCTGTTGCCGTT
Source organism: Saccharimonas sp. (SeqCode) (assembly GCA_032229905.1). Classification (GTDB taxonomy): domain Bacteria; phylum Patescibacteriota; class Saccharimonadia; order Saccharimonadales; family Saccharimonadaceae; genus Saccharimonas. Next base: position 43,128 of record JAVTWQ010000013.1, on the reverse strand, counting down.
GTTGCGGTCATCAGCTGGTACAGCGATTATCTTATCGTCCACCTCGTTATCATCAACAAATTTTAGGTAGCCAAGTATTTTGGCCTCAACCACAACACCAGTCCATAGAGGCTCGTCGGTAATAAGCAGTACATCTAGCTCGTCACCATCTTCATCAAGTGTCTGCGGAATAAAACCGTAGTTCGTTGGCTTTGCAAAAATAGCTGGCTCCACCCTATCCAGGACAAAGTAGGCCTTATCACGCTTCCACTCTATTTTGTGGCTGCTGCCCTGTGGGATCTCCACAACAACATTAATAATTCCATTTTCATAATCGCCCGGCTCAACAACTTGGTTAAAATCTGCCATAACTAATCCTCCGCTATGCTTTATCAATTAGTTTAATAATACCAGCTTATCAACTACAGTTAAAGCTTAGTTAGTGCCACTTAGTAAGCTAGCTGGGTAAGATGGCTGCTCGATAGTAGCCGGCAGTGGAATAGCCATAACTATAAACCTAATAGGGGTATTGGGCGGAATATTATCGCCGCTACCAGTTTCACCATAGGCCTTGTCGCTAGGAATAGTAAGCTCCCTTACGCCGCCAATCTTCATGCCCTTCATGCCCTCTTTCCAGCCAGTGATTAGCGATGCCTTTGCTAGGCCGCCAGCAATCGGCAAAGGTGATTTAAGCTTGCTGCCATCGATTGACTGGTCAAATATTTTACCGCTAGGGTTCCAGCCTATGTAGTAGGCCGCAAATACTGTGTCGTCTTTTATCTCTTCACCGTCACCAGCCGTAATGTCCTCTGTTTTAAGGGTTTTGTTGTTTTCGTTTAGGTCAAACGCCGCAACCCGGCCTGCATACTGGCTAAATGTTGGGTAATACTTGGTTGATAGTTCACTTGCCTGTGCGCTAACTTTAGCCTGGTATTCCTTATATTTCGCCTGGTAATCAGTTAAATCTTTTTGCTTTTGCGCGGCTACTTTTGTAGCGTCTTGTTGGCTCAAAATCATAACTGCAAATGACCCAACAGTACCAAGCACCGTAACTGCCAAAATAATTCCAATGCCAATCCTTTGGCCTTTACTTGTTGCCATATTTCCTCCTAAACTTATTCCTAATAATTATAGCAGATACGGGGCTAGCCGCTAATTTCGTAGCTGGCTAGGCGCTTTTTATCACGCTCAGTGGCGTGTACCTGCAACTGCAATAGTTCACTATATATACCACCAGTGTTAGCTAGCTCGCTCGGGCTACCAATCTCATCCACCGTGCCATCTTTAAGCGTAACAATGGTATCAACACCGGCGATTGTACTTAAGCGGTGCGCAATAATTAAAGTGGTACGGTTCTTCATTAGGCGCTCTAGGGCCTCTTGCACCTCATGCTCGGCCTTGCTATCTAGGCTACTGGTGGCTTCATCTAGTATCAGGATCGGTGAATCCTTTAAAATCGCCCGGGCGATAGCAATACGCTGCTTTTGGCCACCGCTAAGCTTAATGCCGCGCTCGCCGATTTCAGTATCAATTCCCTTTTCTAGCTTATTTATAAACCCTTCTGCATTCGCGGCTTTGGCTGCCCGCATTACGTCTTCATCGCTAGCATCGGGCCGGCCATACATAATATTTTCTCGTATTGTGCCACTAAAGAGTGATGGGTCCTGGAATACCGTAGCGATTACCGCCCGTACATCCTGCTTTTTAGCCTTAGCTATATCTTGCCCACCTATTAATACCTGGCCGCTACGAGGTTTATATAGCCCCATTAGTAGGTTTGTTAGGGTAGATTTGCCACTGCCGCTTTCCCCCACGAGTGCCACCTTTTTACCGGCCGGTATGGTAAAGCTAATATGCTCTAGCACACTCTGCTCGGTGCCATAGCCAAAGCTAATATCATCATAAGCTACCTCAGCTTTATTGACCTCGAGGTGAGCTAGGCTTGCGCTCTCGGGCTCGGGCGTAACCTGCATAGCCTCCAAAAAGTCCTTACTATTTGCCACGGCTCGCTGATAGTTATCGACAAAAAAGCTTAGGTTACGCAGCGGGAAACTAGCCTGCTGCACTAAGGCAATCAACATAGCCATATCGCCTAGCGACATTTGGCCGTGCGCCGTTTGGTAAAACAAGGTCAGCAGTATTATTGCGTTGACCAGGCTATAGGCTAAGCTCCGCCAAACATTCATAACATGCCAATGGCGCGATTGTTGCTTGGTCAGAACAACCATTTTGTCCATACGGCCCGTAAAAGCTTTAAGCTCGCGTTTTTCACTACCAAAGCTTTTTACTAGCCTCATTTGTCCAACTACCTCTGTAAAGCGGCCGCTTGCTATATCAAAATGATGGTTCTTTTTGGTTTCTAGCTCTTGCCATAGCTTACTGGTGCGCGCCGTTAGGAACAGGTTGATTGGTACCAGCGCCAAAAATAGTAGCGCAAGTGGCCAACAATACACCACTAATACAGCGGCAGTTATACCGACCATCAAGAGTAGTTGCAACAGGTTATTACTAAAGAACTGCAAAAACGAAGTAATTTCACCTATGGCCCTGGCTAGGCGGTTTACAATCTTACCGGTAATTTCTTCGTCGTAGTAACTTTGAGGCAACTTAAGCAAGTGGCTATAATAGGCAGCCGAAAGCTGCCGGCGGGTCCGCATAGCTAGCTGATCGCCAAAATAACCACCAATATCGCCAATCGCAACACTCGCAACTGTCATCACCGCTAGGGCACCGGCTAGTATTGCCATATAGCTCCAGTCGAACGCAGCTTTGCCTTGCAGTATCGATACGATCCAATCTGTTGCAAGCTTAATAATTAGCGGGTTAATAAAGGCCGATAATGCGCCTACAACCGAACCCACCGCAATAATCAACATCAGGGGGCGTAAACCCGTGGTATAGGCAAATATTCGCTTGATCTGTTCCATACTACCGCGCCAAACTGAACATAAAGTTAATGGTACTCGCAATAATAACTACGCCAAAGACAAACGATATTAGGGCCTGCAAAAGCACCGTGCGGCGGATTTTGTAATCGGTTATTTCGGTATCTGACACCTGGTAGGTCATACCTACAGTAAAGGCAAGGTAAGCAAAATCGCTAAACCGGGGACGCTTAAGCAACTTATCGTGGAAATCTATGCCCCCTTCGACCTCGCGGTAGTAAAGCGTTGCATAGCGCAAGGTAAACAACATATGAACCGCCACCCAAGATAATAAAATGCTGATTAAGCCAAATATAATGTGTAGAACTCCACTATCATGGCTTGTTATTAGGACTATGACAGCGCCCAGGCTGGCTAGACTCGTCATTAAAACTAGGGCATCTACTACAGAATGGCTCATAGCGTCAGACCGAGCCGCCTTTGCGGTTTCATCTGGTGAATTGCGGGCAAAATCGAACAAAACCAATATAACAAGTAACGCGACAAATACATCCCAGCCCGTAAGCGCCGCCGCTAGCCATCCATAGGTCGCCCCTGTTATTAAACCGACCGCTACACCAACTGCTGTGGCCAAAATGAATTTAGTCGTTTTTGCAATGTTATGTGTCATCTACTTTTCCTCACTTTACCTATCTATATTAGTATACGCCCTTGCCGTTCTAAAAGGTTAAAATTATATTCATAGTGCTTATGTTTTGTAATATTGTTGCATTGTTGTAAAGTACATGAATAACAATATATGTCGTGCTTATGCACGGGGAGACTGATATGCAAACACTAAGCCTAATGAAGAGGCGCATAAAGGTCGGTTTTGCCGCAGCTATATTAATAGCCGGCCAGGTAATGATGCCGATTCCACGTGCCCTCGCGGAAGATATTAACCCTATATCGCCACCCGCGCCACTAGATAATGGCCTGCTACTGCCAGTTTGGTGTAAATATATCGCCCAAGGTGGTTGGATAGCCATGCTTTCAGATAACAGCGCCGGTACCGACGGCCCCCTAAATGGCCCAGTTGTGGATTACACTACCAATGCCAACAACCAAGTACTCGCCCACGATCGTAGCGACAAGCTAGATGCCGCTTGTGCAGCTCAATATACACTTACCCTTCCATCACAAGCTGATGTCTGCGGCACCAACAATGATACTTTTAGTTATGCCAACATGACTATCACGGCCGATACCGGCTGGTCTGGTAACGCGCGCACAATTACATTTACAGCCGTAAGCCCCTATCGCTTCGCTGAAGGCGCCACCACCTACACCCATACCTACACAGATGAAGCCACCACTTGTCCAGGAACACCAATTGCGGTTCCAGCGGCTCCATCAGTTACAGATATGTGCGGACTAAACAACGCTACCTGGAACATCCCAGCTAATACAACTGAGATTCACTGGGCATTAGTAAACGGCGAGCTGCATGCCTATGCCCAACCCGATTATGTTTTCTCAACGGGTGATCCGTATGACCATAACTATGGACCCGCCTTTGATAGCGGTAGGCTATGTACTGCTGCTATGCCGAACTTCAGCTCAACCCCTGTCTGTGGTGCAAATAATGACATAGTAAAACTAGTAGATGCAGATTCCGTCTACTATACCTATACGGTTAACACTTGGAGCGGCAACCAACTAAGTATTACTGTCACTGCCGACGCTAATTACGATTTTGGCGATGGCATTACAGAATATACGGTTTGGTTCACAGATGGCAATACCCGATGTATTTCAGCCCCATTAGTCCCGACCTTCACTAATATGACCTGCACGGCCGATAGCTCATATACCATCCCAGATGATACGGCCCACTACTATACTGTTCAAGTTGGCCTTGCTAGTGAAGAGGAAGCCCCTGCTGGCGCTTACCCTATCTCTACCTTGGGCCAGACAGTAACAATCCGCGCCTACTACCTAGAAGAGCTATCCGGAACTTGGCAAAATACCTTCACAGTACCAGATTGCCGCCTAGGTAAGGGTAACACAACCCCACCGCCTCAGGTACAGCAAGTGCAGGTACAGGAACTACCAAAGACCGGCCCTGGTGATAACTCATACTTAACCGTACTCGGGCTAGTTGCGTCATTTGCAACTTACGGTGCGGTCCTATCACTCCAGCGCCGCAATTCGTAGCGTAAAAGCTTGAATTAAAAGCCACCCGTAACAGGGTGGTTTTTAGTTTATATTCGCTCAGCCTGTAACTGATCAGTGGTAGCCGCTGCAGCCACGTCTAATAACGGCGCGACATCGCTATCGGCTAGGGTTTTGTCGTAATTTGTAATTGTTACACGGAGCGTAATTGTTTTAAGATTAGCGTCATCACCCTGGTAAATACTAAGTGGCGTAAACTTAATATCATAGCCTTCGCCGGCGGCATCAGTAATTGCTTTGTAAGCAACCCAGAACACATCTTCATATTTTGTCGTAGCAGCAACCCTTAAGCTAATATCTTGCGTAACCGATGGAAACCGGCTAAGCGGTGCGTAGTTATTGCCGGCCGCTAAGTGCCCGTTCATTAAGCCATCTAGGTCAAGCGTCATGGCGGCGGTATGTTCAGGCAATTTAAAGTTTTTAAGCACGCCTTGCTTTAGCTCGCCAATCATGCCAATAAATTCACCCTTGCGGCTTGTTACTATAGCGCTTCGGCTTAAGTCAAATGGTGCCGTAACAGGGTAATCCATGGCCGGGTCAGCTGGCTCAAACTTTAGGGTAAAGCCTAAATCTTTAGCCAGTTGAGTAACCAGCTGGCGCACGTAGTAATACGGCGCACCACCGGTAGCTTGCTTATTCGTATAAACCGCATCAACAAACTCAAGCTCACCCGGTAGGTTGTTGTCCTCAGCTACAAAGTGCTTTTTGTTATGCCCCTTGCCTATCTCAAATAGCGTAAACTCATCGTAGCCAGCCTTTACATTGCCGTGTACTTTATCGAGTAAACTCGGCAGTACACTTAGGCGGTAATACTGTAAATCTGGGCTTAAAGCATTGCCAAGCCTATAGGCCCGGGAGGCATCTTGGTCGGCACGCTCTAACACGTTTTTATGAACAAAACTATAAGTTAGCAGCTCATTGGCGCCGGCTCGGCTAAGGCTATCACGGATAAGCCCGGCCACCTCGCGCTTTTGGTTCTTAGCGGCTGGCTTAATACTACGCACGGGCAAAACACGCGGCAGTTTATCAAAACCATGCAGCCTACCAACCTCCTCCACTATATCTTCGGGCTGCTCAATGTCGGTACGCCAAAATGGCGCCTGCACGTACAACGGAGCACCATGCTCCTCAATATTATCAACCGACACCTCTACGTTTTCGAGCAGCTTAATGATATCTGAATCTGTTAGGCCGGACCCTAGACGATCATTAATAAATTCTGCACGTACTTTTATATGCTCATTGCTACGTATGTCTGCCGATTCATCGAACACAGCACTTGCCTGCTCACCACCAGCCGTATCAACAATAGATTTCATCAGTAGCGATAATACTCTTGGCTGCTGCAATGGTGATTGACCTTTATTAAACCGCGTTAATGCATCGGTAAACACGCCGTGGCGCATACTGGTTTTACGCACAGCATACATGTCAAAATCGGCACATTCAAGCACGACGTTTTTAGTAGTAGCCGAAACTTCACTGTTACCGCCACCCATTATGCCAGCAAGGCCAACTACGCCCTCGCCATCGGCAATAACAATATCATCCTCGGTTAATTCGTAAGTTTTGCCATTTAACAACAAACAGGTCTCGCCCGCCCTGGCCATGCGTACGCCCAGTTTATGCCCGCGCAGCTTATCGTAATCATAGGCGTGGGTTGGCTGAGCGGTTAAAAGCATTATGTAGTTAGTTACATCGACAATGTTATTGATTGCTTTGCTGCCAAGGCGCATCAATTCTATTTGTAGCCACAGCGGGCTAGGTTTAATTGTTACATCTTTTACGGCAACCGCCATAAAACGTGGCGCTTGTTGTTCTGCCTCATTAGTAACAGTAAGCTCTAAGCCATCTGCACTCGCAAACTCTGGCTCATTCAAATACCAGTCAGGGCTTGTGAACTTGTGCCCTAAGATACCCGCGATTTCACGAGCTACACCCAGCTGGCCAAAACAATCTGGCCGGTGGGTAAACATCTTATTTTCAATATCAATTATAGTGTCATCTAATCCATAAGCGGCGGCAAAACTCGCGCCTGGCTTAACCTCGACATCACCTGGCTTCCATTCGGTTGGGTCGAGTTCTAATATGCCATCATGGCCGGCACCAATCGCTAGCTCATCTGGTGCGGCCAGCATACCCTGGCTTATCACACCGCGCAGTTCACGGGCGCTGAGCACAAATGGCTCGGCTGTGTCGAAGCTGGCCGGCACGGTTGACCCGGGCGGCAACCAAGCCGTAAGCATTCCGACCTTAACATTTGGCGCTCCACACACAACTTGGACGTAGCCATTCTCATCGCGTGGCACATCGTTCACAACTTGCCCGTCATCTACCATGCAAACCGTTAACTTATCAGCATTCGGGTGCTTTTCGGCTGTAATAACCTTAACAATCACAACATCTTTATACTTAGCCCCTAGGTCGATTACTTCCTCAACTCCACCCAGCTGGGCGCCAATCCGCTCCACAAGTTCATCCACTGGTGACAAGTCAAAATCTAGGTATTGTTTTATTGTGTTTAGACTAACTCTCATACTGCTTTCCTCATCACTTCATCCATTGTTTTTCCTTCAGCATTCTTCCATGTTGTCCAAGCGTTGATACTACGACCTGTAACAATCTGACCTGCATCATTTGGACTCCGAAATGACACATTATCATTAAGCCGCACCGTCATGCCTTGAACGGTACATTTCTCTTCTATCAACTTCTTGCGGCGCTCAACGTCTGCCGGCCACCCCTTTTCAAATGAGAGTGTATGTGTTGGCTCAAGTAACGATCCCGCCATAACTATAAACTTATCACCCCTAAATATAGCTTTTGTGTCAACGTTTTTTGTCTTGCAATACCAATAATTTTCATCTTTGCGTGAAGGCAAAAAGAAGTCATAGCCTAAATACGTCAACATAAATTGAATGTCAACGAGTATATTCTCAAGGCTATGTCGCTTAAATTCATGAATAGTATTCCGTACTGGAACGGCTTTATTATCAATATCAATACTGCCACCACGCGCCAATTCAACAGCCATTGATTCAAGATATTTTACATCGCTTTTTTCAAGTGTGTTAGCTACAGATACCATAACAATAACTACATCCCACCACTGCTTCTCTTGATCGTGATTTTTTATGCGGTTATATACGTTCTCACTTTCGCCAATATATCCTCGTTTACCATCCGCGCTTGCAAGAAAGTAAAGCGCCGGCTGCGCCAATTCTGGTCTTTGCTTTACATCATTGATGCGTATTCGTGGAATAACAAAAGCCTTCACGATGCTCTCACACTCTACTATCTTTACACCTTCAAGCGTCCCATCGCTTAAATAAGTTTGGATAAGTCTCGACGATATACTCATTGCACGCCTCGTATCTTAGCCTGAACTTCATCAAGCCGAGTGTCGTCCATCTTTGGACCCTCGGCAGTGGTTAACCAGCCCCTATACTGCTCATTAAACTCTTTTTCAGTGCTCCATACATTAGTTTGGCCAGCAAGCTCGCCGTGTAGAGGTATAAGCTTAGCGTGAACATGCGCCACACCCGTACCTTCGAATACCAAGGCTACGCGTGGGGTATCAAACGCTTTTTCTAATATATTAGCCACTGTTTTTACGGCCTGCATCAAGCTCTGGTACTGATTATCGCTAAGCGAAAATACGTAGTCGCCAATATTACTCTTTGGTATAACAACCGTAAACCCTGGCGTGTTAGGGAAAGGTGTTAAAAACGCCAAATATTCGGCATTTTCCCAAACGGGCCAAGATGCTATGGTGCCATCAATCACATCATCAAATATTGTCTTGCTCATTAAAATTGCCTCAAAAAATCTAGTTTGCCACTCTCAAAGTGGCGGATGTCTTCTATTTGGTATTTCATCATCACTAAGCGCTCGATGCCACCACCCCAGGCAAAACCAGTGTACACACCAGGGTCAATGCCGGCCGCTTTTAGCACATTCGGGTGGATCATGCCGCAGCCTATTAGCTCTATCCAGCCTTCGCCACCACAAACTTTGCAGGCTTTATCTTTACCCTCGCAGAACGGGCAACTTAAAGCAAACTCAAAGCTAGGTTCGGTAAACGGAAAGTAGAATGGGTTGATTTTCACCTGCAACTTTTTGCCATAATATTCCTCTAAAAAGGTTTGGAGCGTTGCAACCAGCATGCCAACATTAACATCTTTGTTTACATAAATGCCTTCAAACTGGTAAAAGGTGTGTTCATGGCGAGCATCTAGGTCTTCGTTCCTAAACACTCTATCGGGCACCACAACGGCTATGGGGTCGCCTTGTTCTAGCTGTTCTTTATACTTAACCAACGTGCGGTTTTGCATAGTGCTAGTGTGGGCCGGCGCAATGAGCGGTTCGCCTGCGCTATCAGTTTCGGTCGTCATAAAGGTATCGTAATCATCACGGGCTGGGTGGCCTTTGGGGAAATTCAGGGTCTCGAACATGTGGTATTGGTCATCTATCTCGCGGCTATCTTCGATACCAAAGCCCATGCGGTAAAAAATATCACTGATACGCTGCATCTCGCGCATCAGCGGGTGGATTGTACCTTGAGCGCTTGGCAAAAGCTGCGGGCGGCTAGAATTAACATCAAACGGCGCCGTTACATCAATTGGTGGCAAGGTTTTTTCATCAAGCTTGTTCTGGCGTTCCTGTACGGCAGCCTCAACCGCAAGTTTTAGCTCATTCACATTTTGACCAAACTCGCGACGCTGCTCGGGTGCCTGCTTAGGGATCTGGGCGTATAAATCTTTAAACTCAGGCGCCCTTAAAACTTCGGCCGGTACACTACTGGCCTGTACGCGCGCCAACAACTCATTCTTCAGATGTTCAAAATCTGTCATATGTACTTTATTTTACCACGAACACTACTTGCTAACCTGCGTCACAAAGTAAATAAATACCAGTATAGCCGCAAAGAATATCAGTAGCCACACCGGCGCTAATGTTGTAGTGCGCTTTGTGCCGTGCATATAGGCGGCATCTTCGATCTCATCGTGTGGCTTTTGTTCAATTTTACTTTTTTGTTCAGCCTTCGCTCTTAGCTCTGCCGCAATCCGTTGCTGCAGCTCGCTGCGCGATTCTTGCTGATTCATATATAATCCCATAGCCCTAGTATACACTGTGGTATACTATAGGCATAAAGAAACTAATGGAGGGAAAGTCCTATTATGGCTACTAAAAAAGCCGTTTCCGCAAAAAAACCAGCTGCAACATCAGCTAAAACAACTGTACGCACTATAAGCTCAAGCAGCGCTAAAGCGCCAGTTGCACCAAAAGTGGTCGCTCGCCCTGCTGTAGTGTCAGCAAGCACCAGCAAAAAGCAGCTACTACCAGGTAATATCGTAAACATCGTATTTGCCGAACTATTTGGTACATTCGCTCTTACACTAGTTGCCCTATTCGCTGGTAAAGAAACCGGTGCTCTATACGCCGGCCTACTACTTACCGTTATGGCACTAGCCGTCGGCGCAGTAAGCGGTGCCCATATCAACCCAGCCGTAACATTTGCTAAGCTGACCATGCGCCAACTTAAGCCTGTCCTACTGCCATTTTACTGGGGTGCCCAGTTCCTTGGTGCAATGTTCGCTGTGATTGTTATCAACTGGTTAACCAGCAATGCCTTGCGCCTAGATTTCAGCAGCCTTTGGAGCATGAACTGGCCAATCTTTGGCGTAGAACTAGCCGGTGCCGCTATATTTATGTTTGGCCTGGCCGCTGCCACCAGCCGCAAATCACTTAGCCCAGCTGGCGTTGCCGTTGGTGCAGGTCTGTCGCTAACTGTTGGCCTTGTTGCCGCTACTAGCCTATTTGCCTCTGTACAGGGTGCAGTAGATACCAGCAGCATCACAAGCATCGATAAGGTTCCTCACGAACTACGCGTTAAGGGTATCACCCTTAACCCAGCCGTAGCCCTAGCTGCTACCGAACAAAGCAACAGCAGCTTTACCGGCAGCCGTGCCGACAAGAACGAAAAGCAAGTTAGCCGCCTAAGCCTAGAAGTTGTGCTTGGTACGCTAATTGGTGCCGCCCTAGGTGGTAACCTATACCTACTAGTTGCCGGCGCCCGCCGCGACCAGTAATAGTCGTATTGCACATTTAAGAAATCCCTCAGGTTACTGGGGGATTTTTGTATGTTCCTAGGCTATTGACATATTGCTAATGTTTTGCTATAATATAGGCAGTTACCACAGTACCAGACAGCAACCGCTTGTCGCTGGGGTAAAGAATGAGGTTTACATGATATTTCGCTGGAGGAAGACAGACCCCCTGGAGGGTCTGGGGGACACCTATCGCCTGTACTATTGGACAGGCTGCTTGGACCTAGTCCAAATTCCCTACAGCCTTGGGTACCCAAAGTCGCCTGAGGCAACCCCCAACACCAAGCCAGAAGATATGGTTAAGGTCCTTCTCGAAGTCGCCAAAGCTTTCCCGCAATACAGCGAGTATGCGAATAAGCTTGCCGATGACTACGCGAAAGCCCAAAACCTCGTCTGATGCCCGCACCCGCAAATGAGCCTCCGAGTTAACGCTCGGCAGCTCCTTCGGGGAGCGGGCTCATTGCATATCTTGGTATATTTCTACGGCTTCTATTCGTCGTTTTTAGGCTTATCTATCAGTAGCTGCTCAATAGAGGCATCACCACCGGCGATTTTAACTACATCTTTATCAATTTTAACAAACTCTTTACTAGCGCTATTGTAGTGGTTCACGGTGGTGCCCAGGGCGTTACCGAGCTTTTTTAGATAATCATCATACTTAGCAATATGCTGGCCCAGCTTACCCACCCGCACCTGTATATCCTTGGCCTGTTCCTCAATCTGCAAACTGCGTAGCCCTTGCAGTACAGTCTGTAAGTATGCCATAAAGCTGGTTGGGCTAGTGATAATTACGTGCTTGTCCCTAAAAGCGTATTCTATCAAATCGCGCGAGCTACCGCCGGTACCTACATTATTTATTAGCAAATCATAGTAAAGGCTCTCGCTCGGTATAAACATAAAGGCAAAATCCATCGTGTTTTCGCTAGGCCTAATATACTTGCTGGTTTCATCTATCCTGCCCTTTAGGTCTACCTTAACCTTAGCTAGTAGCTTATCGCGCTCGTCTCCGCTGGCTTCTATCATGCGGTTGTAGTTTTCTAGGCTAAACTTACTATCTATTGGCAGTATTTGGCCCCTATCTAAAAACACCACGGCATCGGCTATATCGTCGTTATTAAACTTATACTGCATCTGGTACTGGCCTACTGGCAATACGTTATCTAGTACGCTTTGTAAGTAGAATTCACCAAATACGCCGCGTTGTTTTGGGTTTTGCAGCACGTTTTGCAGAGTTTTTAACTCATCGGCCACATCCACCACGCGCCTGTTGGTATCATCCAGCTTAGCTAGGCGCTGTGTAACCTCTGTGATTAGCTTAGCACTCTCGCCCAGCTGTTTGCTCATGCCGGTTTGCATAGCCATGCTGCTACGCTCCATTTTTTCGCCCATACTTTGCTGCAGGCCAGCAATACTACGGGTTAGTTCGGTTACATCGGCCTTCATTAGTTCTACCGCACCAGTGTTTTTTAACTCATTTAGCTTTTGCATCACCACAAATAGCACTACCCCAAGGCTGATAATCACCACAATTAGTAATACTATAAGTACCGTTTCCATAAGCTTATTATATCAGCCGCGCCCTATGTAGCTCGCATAAACCAAAAACTGTACCATTTTAACAACGGCCGCCCAGTTTTAGAATGTACAGCTACAGATTACCCAAGGATAAGGCGGGTTACTACAACTAACACTACTAGTAGGACAATTGAGATGATAAATGACCTAAGCCTAGCTACCCAGGCAAACAGGCCGTAAGCTAAGGCAAATAGTAAAGCGCCAAATAACAATCCAAAATACCAAGCCATGCCACCCATAAGGGCAAACATACCCCAAAGTGCCAAAGGAACAGCTAAAGCCACTAAGAGTGGGCGGTAAACCCCGGCCCGGGCCAAGGCCACTATGCCTATAATAGCGCTTATCACCACTGTTACTACCGTGGCGTAAATTGGCGCGTTTGAACAACCCTGAACACCCGGCCGGCACAAAGCCGCGCTAAATATAAAGTTATTGAGCAAATAGTAAATACCAGTGCTAGCAACACCAACAACGGCACCAACAAGCATGGTTCGCAGCAAATCGTTCACTGTCATATTAACAAATGGCACGACCGCTCGGCCTACTGGTTGATCTGATTTAACATAAAGCTTATTAGCCATTTTTACAATAATCTCCTAATGTATTGGAGCTATTATACTACTTGTTTGAAGTTTTGGCTAGTTTTGATTGAGGTATTTTTTGTTTAAAGTCTAAATACCAAACCGCACCCAGTAGGGCGATAACTATACCACCTATTACATCTAGGGGGGTGTGCACTAGCGCTAGCACGCGCCCTAGGCCCATAGCTAAGGTCATTACCAGCAAAGCGATGGCTAGGCGTGGCTTACGCGTTACGTACCATACGGCAAGGGTCAAAAACATGGCAAATAGCACGTGGTCGCTTGGGAACCCAGCATTACCCAGGTAGCTTGCCCCGGCCTGCACACCTTGTTGCTCGAACGGCCTTAGCGTCTCGGGTTGCCATAAACTACCAATTACCTTAGCTAGCCAGTAGCTAGTTAGGCCCGCCATCAACACCCGCGTATAGCGGTCATACTTGCCGTATTTTGGCGCCTTAAACAGCAAGGCGTAGCCCGCCAGCGGCACAATCAGCAGCAGTAAATAATCAGCTAAAAACTTTATTAATATTTGCATATTAGCACTAGTATACTACTTGGTTTTAGGTAGTGGCAACAGCGCCTATAATTAAGTTAGTTTAGGCGGCTACAGCAACAGCCAATGTGCGCGGTAAACGTAAGCAAATATAATCATCTACCTTAGCGGCGGTCCAACCACGGCTTTTAAGCTCGTTTTTAAGAGCGCCAAGCAGGGCTAGCCTAAAGGTGCGTTCGCTCATACCACGGCTAGCTAGTAGACTACCAAAGCTACGGGTACGGAGCTGCCGCTTAAGCTCGTGCGCAGGCATACCAAGGATACTCGCCCTAAGATCGCCCTTGCGGTCGTGGCGCTGCAGTAGCTTATCATACTGCGAACCGTGCACGCCCGGTGTAAGGCGGCTAGCGCCTGGCATAGCCGCAGCGGCGGCTGTTACGACTGTTAGAGTAGCTATTGTTTTTGTACTTAGCTTTTTCATATGCGCTCCTTTACAAGTTACTGCGGGGGACATACTCGTACCTATATCATACCCCGTGAAAACCCGTGAATATAATGTGTTTATTGCAACACTATAATGGCCCCTGTTACTGGATTTGGGCTGAAATTAAAGCCCGGTACCGCACCATTACCCCAATACTGCTATAATTAGCCATAATGAAACAACGCGACGAGTATTCCCAGGTGTTTTTGCGCAGCCCCAGGCTAGTGGCCGAGCTTATAGGCCATAGTAATATCCGCAAAAACGATTTAGTGCTCGATATTGGCGCCGGTACCGGTATAATCACCTCTGTTTTAGCTGGCCGCTGCAAAATGGTTTATGCAATTGAGCCAGAGCCACGGATAGTTGATAAATTACACCAAAACACCGCCGGCCTAAGTAATGTTAAGGTGGTGCAGGCCGATATTTTACAGTACCCGTTGCCGCCTGGGCCGTATAAAATATTTAGTAATATCCCCTTCCACCTCAGCTCCCCTATTGTGCACCGACTAACCCTAGCGGCCAACCCGCCAAAAAGTATCTACCTAATAGTGCAAAGACAGTTTGCCAATAAACTACTAGCTAGCGATAGGCACTTTACGAGCCAGCTTGGCGCCCAAATTGCGCCTTGGTGGGCAGCGCGTATCCGTAAGCCACTTAGTAAGGCCGATTTTTACCCCCAGCCAGCCGTTGATACCGTGTTATTAGAGCTTAAGCCACGACCCGAGCCATTACTACCGGCTGCAAAAGCTAACGACTATCGCGCCTTTATAGTCGCCGCCTTTGAAAAACCTAGCCTTTACCGCAGCCTACCCCTTGCCGCAGCCGGTATAAACCCAGAACATACCCCAAGCATGCTGACCGGCGAGCAGTGGGCAAAGCTTTATAATAAATCCGTCAAAGCCTAGTTGTATTTTTTAATAAATTCAGCCGTTTCAGCGAATAGCTGCTCCGTTATAGCGTCCGAATCTTCAAACTGATGGTGTGCCCCAGTAATTTCAACTAGTTCTTTAGGGTCATCGGCCACTTCAAAGTACTTTTTTGCATAACGGGCTAGCGGCCCAGCGGCGGCCAAAATATACTTTGTGGGGTACCCTTTATTAGCCGCCCATGAGGTATTATCTCCCAACAATTTATCTTGCTCCCCTTGCCTAACAGGGTACAAATAGCCACTGCCGCCAAGGCCTACGACTAAATTATCGTATGTTTTCTCGGGGTAATCTAGGCTATCAAAGTTAGAGTCGTGCCAAGCCATGCCATGCGTAGGGTCCCATAAAACCGCACCGTCTAACCGAGCCTTACTACCGAGTATAGTCAGCCCGCCGTAGCTATGGCCAAGTGCAAATACTTTTCCTTGGCTTTTAGAGCTTACATAGTCTACCGCCGTCTCAAAATCAGAGATATGAGTATCTAATGAGCAATTTATGATACTCCTATAGCTTTGGCCATAGTCGTACATCCATAGCCTAAGGGTAGTTATGCCTTGCTGACTCAGGTAGCGTGCGCCAAGGTACTGCAATAGCTCGTTACCGGTGCCCGGACGGCCGTGCATCATAATCACTATGGGGTTTTTATCATCAAGTCGACCCCTTAATTTGGCATGCACTTTATGACCATCCATCAGCGGAATGTCTATATCTAGCTCGGTAGTATTATCGTAGGCTATCATTGTTTTATAATACCATGTGTCATTGGCTAACTTTACTCGCGGCCCCCGCAGTGATATAATTTCAATCTGTACTGGGGTAAAAATTGCCAGTCGCTATTTGCAAGGCGAGCTTCCGGTGCAAGCTATGCTTGCAACAGCGAAGTCGCGGGCCCGCGGAACGTGGGTGGCCAAGTAATAAGGCACCAGGTTCTGGTCCTGGCATTCTGGGTGAGAGCTGCCAGTGGCAGGTCGCAAGGCAATCTTCTCTTGAAAGCTGTGCTTTCAAAGATAAAGTCGCGGGCCTGTGGAACATGGGTCGAATTCCTCCTTAACAATAAAGTTCGATAGCTTTCTTCTGGCCACGATGGGATGTCGCCAAGTGGTAAGGCACCAGGTTCTGGTCCTGGCATTCGGGGGTTCGAATCCCTCCATCCCAGCCAGAAGAAAATTATCGAATCCCCCATCCCTTACCCAACACAAATGCTGCGAGAAATCACGGTGTTTTTTGTTTGATATAATAACTCAATGATAGAAGCAAGGGCCTTTGTACTAGAGCTAGACTCAGCGCGCGCCATACTTAATGTCCTCAACGCAGAGTATAAAGGTCATTATCGAATTCACGACACCATATTTAAAAATATAATCACAAAAAATTCATTAAGCAATGAATTCCTGAGACTGCGTCATATACCTGAGAATATATGGCAAGACAAGCCAGTAATCCTTGCCATTAAAAAAACGACGCCTCGCGACATTGGTAAGGTATCTGATATACCAACAAAATTGCAATTTGATACCACAGCAGCGGCTAAGAGCTACTACAATTCAAAACTGAGCGACACCTACGCGGAAGATTTTGCATTTTGGCGCGAGGGCTGGCAATACTTTTTACCAAACGGCGACGTGGTTGATTTAGAAATAGTAGAAGATAAGTTTGCTACCATAGAATTAAAATCAGAGACAGATTACGGAATAAGCTTGCTCATCAAAAGGTTTAAAATCCCAAAAAGCCAAATCATTATTGGACCCTCTGTCGTGGCGGTTCGTAAGTTGATAAAAACTTTCTGAAACGCGTCCACTATCCCCAGCCAAGTATAAACACTGTCATCAATATGGTGTTTTTGTCTTGAAATTTCGCTATAGTAGAGTTATGAAATACGACGGTCCGGGTATAGTTATAAAAAATGGTGAGATAGATTATTTATACCGCGTAGGAATACGGGCTTTCATTCAAAACAAAAAGGGCGAAGTTCTTATCACTGATGAAAATAGCAATGGTTCATGGCGCCTGCCCGGCGGCGGGCTTAACTACGAAGAATCTATAGAGGAATGCCTAGCTCGCGAGTTGAACGAAGAGTTGCAGTATGGTGGAGAATTGCAATATGAAATCCTCGCTTTCGAGCAACCATGGTGGAATGAATATCGCGGAGCAATGCAAGCAAACATTATTTGTAAAGTAGAGCTAAAGGATAATATGGATATGTCCGTCGGAATTATGAGGTACGCCTCAATCGACGAGATACTTACAGGCAGTGTCGACGATGTCGGGCTCAGGAGCAGCATTGATGCCATTATTGAGCGAGCGCAGACCTAAAAGTTTATTATTAGCTATAAGATAAGATTACTTAAATGCGTCTACTAGGCCCAGCTAAGAAATTAGGAGAAAGACTACATATTGATTGTGGTTTTTTAATACGAAAAATTCGAGCCTCATCTCTCCTTTGTGTAGTGTCAATTTTTATCACTGTGATTTCATACTAGTAACTAATGCTCTTGACAAAGGCTTACCTAGTCACATATTATGAAGTTATGAAGAGTGAGAGAAATAATAACATGGAAGAAGTAACCAGGCGCCTTGACGTTTTGATAGCATTGCTTGCGACTATTGTTACAAAAGATGAAGATATCACTCTACGCGAGAAGATTCTAATGCTTGAGGGCTTTAGACTCAAGCCGAGTGAAATCGCTTCAGTCTTGGGTAAAAAGTCAAATCACGTGAGTAAAGAGTTGTCGCTTGCAAGGAGTAAAAAATAGCCATGGAAGATAAGCTCGAGATTATATCAAAAAAGTTATCAATTCTGATCGCGCTTATAATAAGGGCGTCGCCAGAGTCCGTTGATACGAAGAACAGTATTAAGCTACTTGATAGTTATGGCCTTTCAAACGTGGAAGTGTCGGCAATATTAGGTATGAAATCAAACGCGGTATCGATGGCAAGAGCTAGGATGAATGGAGGCAAGAATGGCAAAACCAAAGAATAATGAGGTGAGGCTTGAGGACGTAAAAAAGGCAATCGATAGGCTGGCGCTTATAGAGTTCTGCAAAGCAGGTGCTACTAATCAGCAAATTCGAGATGTGGTTGGCTCGGTAGATAATAACCTTGTTAGCAAGATTCGTAAAGCTACTAAGAAAACTGCAGGGGAGGAGTAGGCATGGAAATTCAGATTCACAAAACACTAGAGCAAATTAAGTGGCTTCTGGTACTCCAGATGCAAACCCAAGGAATCACCTCGAAGGACATTGCCAAGGTATTGGGCGTAGACCCGGCCGTCATTAGTCGTAAGGTGCCACGTCGCAAGAAGAGTACCAAGGAAGAAGTCGAGACATAGTTAATATGGCAAAAGAAGAGCGCAGCTACTCAGAAACACTTCTGCTCGCACAGTTGACCATAAAGGTTGATTTGTATGTTCGTGAAACGGGCATCGCCCGACCTAAGCCTCGCTCTATTGATAAGATGCTCTCGGATGTTGGACTGAAAACGTCTGATATTGCGAGGCTTTTAGGTAAGACCGAGCGAGCTGTGAACTTGCAGCTTACTGTAGACACTAAGGCAAAGAAGAAGATGTACGGTAGGTCAACTTCCGGGAACAAGGATTACAATGGTAAAGCTTAAGAACGAGATACTAGAGGCTATTGCAGAGAGAACGGGGCTTTCGAAGAAAACAATTCGAAATAATATATCAAAGATTAGACAGGGGAATGCTGCCCTTACGCCCAATGCGGCTGCGCAGGTGTTTGGGAAAAAGAAAGGTATGTCATTTATGCCAAAGCTTAGCTCAGAAGATAGGCAATCTCTCGGTTTCTACCAACAGGCAAAAAACATATCAAATACGGCTACATATAACACTAAGCACGATCATCGGAGCGTGAGTGTCATGGGTGAAACGTTTAATAATTTAATGATCGGCGATAATATTAGTGGAAATACACAACAAGTCGGTATTCTTGAAGATGCTCTCTCTGACTTATTAGAGAAGGTAGGCGGCTCTGATAGCCTTAGCGCCCAAGAGAAGAATGACATCGCCGCTGAAATTGGTACAATCGCAAGTCAATCCAAAAAAACCACACCTGATAAGAGTACTATCCAAAAAGCTTGGTCGGCCATAAGTGTTCTCGCCAAAATTGCAGGACTTGCAAGCTCTGTGGCCACAGTTGGTCAGATATTGCATCAAGCGGGCTTAGTTTGATAGTTTGCGTAGCTTAAATAGGAAGCCAGGCTTAAAAAATATTGGCTGATCGCTAACCTTACGGGCTTTGCTCTTTATCATTAAATTTGATGAGGAGGCTATATCATTATACGAACCCGTCCCTGATTCCTTTTACTTCTTCAAACGCATATCTCTTGTCTAGTTCATCTTTCCAAAATTAATCGAAGCCCATCGTGTATTTTTCTTCATTAATATCAAGCATGCACAACTACGCAAACTATGGCGTAAAAGGCTATATAACCGTACTCTACATACAACCAAAGCAATAGCTCCGAGGCCTTGAGTGTTTACGCAGCTATTGCTTAGATTGAAGCTGGGGTGCGAAGCCTCGTATGCAAAGCATGAGTGGGTGAGGACTGCCGGTGGCAGTCCGGAAACGAACCTTCCGATGAAAGCTGCGTTTTCAGTCGTGAAGTTCGGGGGTCACGGAACGTGGCCGCATCTCTCCATCCCAGCCAGAAGAAAACTATCTAATATACCATACATCACTAAGCCTAAGCACTATGCCCTGAATACCTCACCGAAGGTCTTTTTTGATAAAATTTACTATTATTATCATATAATAGTATTATATGCAGGCCATCATACTCCGTCGAAAGGTTTCCGATGAATGACAACGCACCGCACAAGCCACGAAAGCTCTACAGCGTCTGGCCGATCGTGGTCCTGATGCTGTTCTTCGGAACAGCGAGCACTGCGTGGAGCATATCCCCTGTCCTGGCGACCATCATCGCCGTGGCTGGGATCATCCTCTACTCCGCCTGGACGAACGCCCGTACGAAGATGATCAAAGAAGAAATGACCCTAAGGCAACTCTTCAAGAATTGGTGAATACCGACTGGCAAAAGTCCTCTGGATAAAGACGCTCGCCATGAAGCGAGAATTCAGAGGCAAGCCGCATCCATGCTACGAAGAAGGTATGTATAACCTACCACTATCTTCGCTATCATGCTGCGGCTTTTCAAATTTTAGATGACAAAATTGAGCGTCTACAGCAAACAGATTCCCTGAAACGCGTCCATTATACCCAGCCAGGAGAAAAATGCATAAACCTTTAGCATATAGCCTATGCACCTACGCTTAAGTAACAGCTTATCGACATTTACTGTAACAATTAGAATTAATGGCTCTCAGTAGATTTCAAAAAAGCTAATAGTGGCATAAGCCTTTTGACAACCTCCCCTTTTGCTGCAAACCTTCGGACTGAGCATTTTATTAAAATATACTGTGATACATAGCATATAGCTAACGACTGGTGTGGCTTTGAATATAGCTGGCCTATTAGCCACCGCAATAGCGCTAGTCGGATCTATGATAATACTATTCTAGTTAGAGCCTTGCTCTAGTGCTGGCTTTTTTTACCAATAGCAACACACCGTATGGTAATAACTGTCGCCGTAATAAGCAACGCGACTCCAGCCGTAATAATGTACCAAATATTTACTCCCGTACTAGCTAGTGTCGTAGCTGTCTCTGTCGTAGCCGCCGCTGCTACCTGTACTTCCCCAATATACAACGGGTCAACAATCGTACTGTTTACTGCCTTATCTTCATCAAAGTTAGCTCCGTCGGTAATGGTGTAAGTAACGGCTGTTACTGTTTGGTTACCGACTACTTTGTTAGCAAGTGTTACTTGACTCGTAACATCAGTGAGTTTTTTAGTCACGGCATCTTGTTTGTACACGCGGAGCATCGACAGATCGGTGTAGTGAGCATTAAGGGCTAAGGTGACATCAGCTGAGCCGCCAGCTTTCGTACAGGTTAGGTCATAGGCGATACCACCAAGGAGATTAAACCCTACTGGAGCTGTAACGCCAGCGATACCGAGAGTCTTTACTGAGGCGTTATTGAGGCTGTAGCAAGTCATGCTGGTTGCACTTAACGTTGCACCGGAGACCGCAGTCGATGGAGCGACGTTACTACCAGAAGTAAGGGTTGAGAACGGCACGGAAGCGGTGGCTGCCCCTTGTAGGGTGGCGAGGTAGATGGAGCCGTTGTTCATGCTTGCAGCAAGTTTCGTGCCATCGACACTGCTAGTGATAGAGCTGAAAGCGTCGCTGAACATAGGCGCGCCCGTTACTTGCTCAGCCCAGGTGGCGCCAGAATCGGCTGAAGTATATAGGCGACTGCCACTGGTAGCTACAGCTCTAATACCATCGGCGCTAGTAGTGATATGTAACCACATGCCATATCCGGCACTAGTAACTGGTTGCCAAGTAATGCCAGAGTCGGTGGAGGTATAGAAATAACCAAACGTAAAATCTTGAGCTAAATAGAGCTTAGAGCCGTCTGCGCTACTGGCGATAGGCCCCCAATTACTAAAGCCCGACCCAGTTTGCTTGGTCCAGGTCGCCCCAGAGTCAGTCGAGGTGTAAACATAGTCTGAGGTTGCGGCTAGCTTCGTGCCGTCTGCGCTACTAGTTAAACCAAAAATGCTCGTTGGAGCAGATGGCCGCGCTACCCACGTCGCCCCGGAGTCGGTTGAGGTGTAAATACCGCTAATACTATCAACGACGGCTAACTTCGTGCCATCAGCACTACTGACAATACTAGACCAAGTTCCAGCTCCGACAGCAGTTCGCTCGGTCCACGTCACCCCAGAGTCGGTCGAGGTGTAGGCATAGCCACCCATAACAGTCGCGGCCAGCTTCGTACCGTCGGAACTACCAGCAATCGACCACCAGTTTCGTACACCAGATCCGGTTTGCTTGGTCCACGTCGCCCCAGAGTCGGCAGAAGTATAAATATAGCCACCAGATCCATTACTATTATCTACGACGGCGAGTTTACTGCCGTCGGCACTACTTGTCATGGAGAAGTAGCCTCGCTCAATACCTGCTACACCCGTTCCCGCCTCTTGCCACACATAGTCCCCAGGAGCCGCGTGTACTATACCAGATAACCCCGAGCTCATGATAACTAGAGCCGCGAAGAACAGGCCAATACGGCTCGTGAGCTTCGATTTATTTTTATAGTGTTTACGAGCGGATTGCTCCACTGTATGTTTATTATATGAAAGTACTCTCATACACCCAAAACCTCCTAATTATGTTCACAGTCTATTTTTGTTTGCTCGCACCAAACTATAAATAATACAATAGTCCTTAAAGCTAATTTTAGTCAAGTTTTATATTTTATAAAAAAACGCCCATAAGGGCGTCATTTTACTTAAAAAAGGAACCGCAAACTACTTTTGTGCTGCTTCCTTCTTTTTCTTCAGGCGCTTCCATGAGGCGCCGTGCTTGTTGCGTTGTTTTGCCATATATTTCCAATCTGTTTTATATCTGTACTATAATACCATACTTTTGGCCTAGCTCAAGCGCCTAGCGCTCGCGGCGCTTTGGTAGTTCACGCATAGTTAGTAGCTGGCTCCATAGCAATAAGGCAGCGAATAATACACTCCACCAGCCACTGTTAGCCGGTAGTGTTGCGCCAAATATACCAGATTGCAGACCCATACCCTGCGTGAGGCTTGTCCATAATGTAAGGGCGAGCCACAGTGCGCCAGTAGCCACGCCGCACCACATAGATATTAAACGCAGTTTAGCCGGGACTTTCATACTAAATAAATATGGCAAACTAGCTATTTCTAGTAGTGGCATGAGGGCTGCCACAAGCCAGGCCACCATCGCACCACCCGGCAAGCGCATGGCAGCAATTAACCCAGGAAAATCCTCAAACTGAAACAGCTGCAGCACGGCAAGCACCATCAGCATACAACCCAATATAAACGCCCGCCAGTAGGCCGGGTTACGCTTAAATTCTGCCGGGAAAATAGTTTGAATATACTGCTTCATACCTTGATTATACTATGCAGCCTAGCCCTGGCCCTTTATAATACCCAGCTACCCGCGGTTTACAGATGGAAAAATGTTGTAATTTTGTTCATAATGCTTGCGCTTTTTACCCACAAGGACTATATTACGGATAGCGAAGTTACAAAAACAAAAACACCGAAAAAAACTTGTTGCATCGCTATACGATATATCCACCACAACATATCTGTCTAATGGCCGGTTTTTACCGGCTGTTAGTTTTTTAAGCCTTTTTGCTGTTATCGGCACGCCACTTAGCTATAAGGGCATGGTTACCGCTTAATAGCACGCTAGGTACTGCAAGGTCATTAAACACCTCGGGGCGGGTATACTGGGGGAACTCCAGGGTTTCGCCGTCGCTAAAGCTTTCTATAGCGGCACTCTCTGCCCCACCCAGTACGCCGGGTATTAGGCGTACAATACTATCTGTAATTGTCATGGCTGGCAGCTCGCCGCCCGTTAGTACATAATCACCCACGCTTATTTGCTCGTCAACTAGCTGCAATATACGCTCATCGTAGCCTTCATAGCGGCCGCAAATAAATATATAGCCGTGTTCTGCCACTGAGTACTGCTGTGCTAGCTGCTGCTGCCAGCGCTGGCCGCGTGGAGTCATAAGCAGCACCTTAGCGCTGGGGTCATTAGCTTTTGCGGCCGCTACCGCGTTCCAAAGCGGCTCTATCATAAGCAGCATACCATCACCACCGCCATAGGGCGTGTCATCGACTGTCTTGCGTGGCCCTAGGCCAAAATCACGCAGGTTGATACAGCCTAGCTCCACCAGGCCGTCTTTTTGGGCCTTCCACATCATAGAACTACCAAATACGCCCGTAAACATTTCGGGGAATAGGGTTATAACCTGGAACTTTTTCATCTGATATATTATTACATTAGTGAGCCGCTTTGTACAGCACACTAGAGGCAGGGATTTTATACCCGACTCTAAAAACCTCCCGCTCACCATACCGTTACGCGCCGGCTCGCTCTTTGCTCCTGGCAGGAGTGAGCCATAGCTGCACTTCGCTTTTAGTATGGTTCAGGGAGATTTTTAGAGTTGGGTTTTCGTTTTAGGCCAAAAACATGCTAAGCTTTAGGGATATGGAGGAATATACTAATAGCGGTAGCCTAAAGGACAACCCGGCTAACCTAGAGCAAAAACGGATTGTACTTAACCCAATCCACGATAGTATTGCGCCCGAAGAATCCAATGATGCCCAGATTGCAGCAAGCCACATTGTGGGTGCGCCAATTGGTAACATTGCTAGCGATACCGAATCGACCGCTAAGGCAGGCGAGGCCTTAAGCCGCGAGGCTCAAGCCGCCCAGCGTGCCGAACAATTACTAAATGCCCATAAAGCCGCCGAGCCTACAGCTAAAAAATCACCAATCCCTATTACAGTCATAGCCGCCGTTGTTGCTGTTGCTATACTTATATTCGCCTTAGTGTATCGCTAAAAACACTAAAACAATCAAAAAACCTGCCTTTAGAGCAGGTTTTTTAACACATATAAGGCTCTCAAACCTTCACTTGCCTAGCTAATTTGGCCTGGGCAAGCTAGTTGTTTGCTCGCTAGAGCTTTTTGATCTCGCAGTTCAAGTGTTTGTGCTGTGAACTTATGCTTATTATATATCCAGGTCGTCGAGTTCTGCAAGTTCTTTACGAGACTTTTTAGCAAAGTCGGACTCGTTATCCACAGGCTCATCTGGTGTGTTTTCCACAGCAGGCTTTTCGGCGGCAACACTCACTACCTCATCGTCTGATGAAACGGTAGCAATTACCTCATCTGGGTTGTCGTTATTAACAATTTTTAGGTTATAACGCGCACTGTTTTTAGTACCAAGCGCCCGTAGCAAGGTGCGCAGGCTCTGGGCGGTAGTACCGCGGCGTCCAATAACCCTACCCAAATCCTCTGGGTTTACTGTAAGTGTTAGTAGCACACCCTTTTCATCAATAATTCGTTCTACCGACACATCGTCAGGGTTCTCAACGAGTGATTTTACGATATACTCTACAAATTGCTGGTCAATGCTAGACATAAGCCCTCCTTGTCTCGCGGTCTTACTGAATTGATATCGTAACTTTATTATACACTAGCGAACTTTAAGCAGGTAGTTAAAGCCAGCGGTTTTTACCGTATTTTGGGTAGTGGCATCCATATCGCTATTTGTAATAGAAGATTGGTCGGCCCCTAGGGTTTCTAGCTTTGCCACCAAGTAATAGTGGCTGTTAGTCGCGATTGTATTATAGGCCACGTAGGCCCCACGGATAGACTGTTTGCAGGATGCACCGTTATCGGTAAGCGTAACGCAGCCGCTTGGGTCACTAATTTGCTTTGTAGTGCTATCGTAGTTCTTAAGGCAAGTCATGATGGTATTATTTGCACCATAAACGCTATTTACGTAGCCATTTAAGGTGTTACTGGTATCTCCACAGTTTGTAGGCGACCAAGTGCCATTTTGCGAGGCATATATAGTAATTAGTTTAGCTAAGGTAGCCACGTCGTTTTTGCGCAGGTTATCGCGGCCCTTAGCCTGCACGCCGTTATAAGCAATTATAGTAATGGTTACTAATATAGCAATAATAGTAACTACAACAATGAGTTCGACAATCGTGAAGCCACGGCGGCCTAGAGTTTTGTTAGCCATAAGCATATTGTAAGCGGGTTTAGGGTTTGGCGCAAATAAACCGCCCCGCAGACACTGGGGCTACGGGGCGGGCTTAATAACTTAGCTTATTTATTCAGCTTCGGCTGGAGCGGCTTCAGCTGGTGCTTCGGCTTCTACGGCTGGTTCTTCAACCTTAGGCTGGTTTTTACGTAGCTTATCGGCTTTTTTGACAGTTTTTTGCTTAGTTGCATCGTACTGCTTAACCCAGCTAGGTAGCTTTACGCCAGCATCGCTTAATAGTTTTACGACACGTGGAGTTGGCTGCGCACCGTTACTTAGGTACTTTTGCGCGGCTTCTACCTGTATATTAGCCTGCTTTGTGTGTGGGTTGTAGCTGCCAACATAGGCAACAACGCGGCCGCTACTAGGGTGACGGCTGCTGTCCTGCACAGCTAAACGGTAGGTTGGGTAGGCATTGCGACCTAGGCGTTGCAAACGGATTGCGAGCATATAAAACTAATTCCTTTACTTCACTTTAACTTAGTATTTTACAGTTCTTAGCCATTCTACTCTGTTTTTGCCTGCTTGTCAATCTGTTCATACGCTTTTAAAGCGGCCTTAGCGGCTTGCTGCTGGGCGGATTGCTTGCTTGGGCCTACACCCTTGCCCATAAGTTTGTTGTTTACATAGGCACCAAGGGTGAATACCTTGTCATGGTCTGGGCCAACTTCGTTCATCACTTTATAAACCGGTGTGGCGCCATCAATCTTTTGGCTTACCTCTTGCAGATGGCTTTTTGGGTCGCGCCAACTGCCCTTTTCTAATATGGCATCTAGCTTACTCAAAATAAACTTTTCGACGTATTCGCGGCACTGTTCGTAGCCCTTTTCTAGGTAGATACTACCTAGTACGGCCTCAAACGCATTGGCCCGGATTTGCTGGCGAGCTCGCTCGCTACCGGCTTTTTCGCCCTTACTCATTCGTATTAAGCCTTCATAGCCTAGCTTTTCACCGGCCTCGGCGATGCTTTCAGTGCGTACTAAAGCAGCCCGCCAGCTGGTCAGCACGCCTTCGGGCTCATTGTAATTGCGGTATAAGTAATCGGTTACGATTAGCTCCAGCACAGCATCGCCTAAAAATTCTAGCCGTTCGTTATGCTCGGTGGTGCTTTTTTTGTGCTCGTTAACGTAGCTACGGTGGGTTAGGGCTGTTATAAGGTAGCCCACGTTGTCGTATTCATAGCCTAGTGTTGCACGGGCCCAGGCCTGGTATGGCGCCACCGGCATGCCGCCAAAGCTAGTTACCGGTTTTTCATCACTCATAGATTATCCTGCCTTATTCGTTTCATGCCTAGTAGCATCAATTTTCCAATATCTTCGTACTCGATTAAATCTAGGGCTTCATTGAACGAAAACCACTTTATGCCGTTCATCCATTCTTCTTTTTGGATTTCGTTACCGCTGGTTTTTACGCGCATAAGGTAAACTTGTTGCGTAATTAGCACTAATTTATCAATGCGGCGGTACCTAAAGTGGATTTTACCTAGCCAGCCCAGCATATCAATATCGTGCAGTCCGGCCTCTTCGCCAATCTCACGCCTGGCGGCATCTTGAGCAGTTTCGCCCTCTTCGATGTGCCCCTTGGGTATAGTCCAGCGGTCTTTATGATCTTGGATTAGTAGTATTTCGACTTCACCCTTTTTATTGCGCCTGAAAACAATACCGCCAGCGGTGGGTTCACGCACGATTTCTTGGATACTTTGCTTATTGCGGTTAAAGTATTTTTTGAACTTATCAAGATTTGGTGGTTGCATCGGGTTTTGGTTCCCCCTCTACAAGCGTCCTGTACGCCGTGCCTAACACGCCGTTGATGAACTTGCTTGAGTTATCGGACCCAAACGCTTTTGCTAGTTCCACAGCTTCGTTTATGGCCACCTTTGGCGGCACTACATCGGCGCGGAATAATAATTCATATAAACCTAAGCGTAAAATGGAACGGTCTACCCGGGCAATTTGGGCAAGTGGCCATTCTGGTGCCATAGGCTGCAATTTCTCATCCAGTTCATCCTGGTGTTCAATTACGCCTAGCACTAGCTCCTTCACAAACGCCGTGTCGTCGATAGCGCTTTCGTAGCGCTCCATATTACGTGTCATTACCTCTGTTGATATAACCGAGGTATCATTTGACTGGGTACGAAATTCATATTCGTACAGTGTCTGTAATGCGACAATGCGGCCAAGGTGACGGTTTGATGCCATAACTGTTCCTTAAGTGGGTCCTTTGTTAAATAAACTAAAAAGTGCAAACAAGCCTTAAACGACTTTTTGCTTACCTGTTTCGTTCTTGGTAGTACGTACTTTTACTGGTGATTTTGCGTTTACTGCGCGAGCCAATTTAAGCTTAAGGTGGCTGCGGCGGGTACCGGTTTTACGCGGACTCGTTTGCTTTTTGGGCTGTCCCATACGAAATGTTCTCCTTTACGGGTTATCTAAAAACTTACCCTGTATTATACCGCTTGGCGGCTTTTCTTTCAAGGTTAAGTTGACATTATTAACCATTAGTGCTATAATTGAATATCAATGAGTAAAAATCATGATCAACCAAAGCACTTTATGCGCCAAGAAAACGGTGACCCTATTAAGCTAGGATACCGCCAGTTTCTAGAACAAGGCCTTAACGATTACGTTGGTAAGCACTATGTTCCCGGCCCAAAACCCGACCCCGCTTACAGCGATTTCGTTCAGCTTTCTGATTATGATAAGGCCAACAGTCGCGACATACGTAATATGATGGACGGCCTTGCCCTTGATATGTTTATGGCCTTAGAAGGCGTTGAAGCCTTATCAAACTGGCTAAATTCTAGGCGAAACAAGCTAAGTAAGAAGCCAATCAATAATGAGCCTGAAGCAGTAGCCGCCTAAAGGACTACGCTCACTAGCCGGCCGGGGATGTAAATAACCTTGGCCGGTTTTTGGTTTTGCAGGAACTTTTGAACATTCTGGTCGCTTAGGGCAGCCTGTTTTACAGCCTCTTCGCCTGTTTCAGCCGGCAAATCTAGCTTGGCGCGCACCTTGCCATCTACCTGCACCACAATTGTCATTACGTTTTTAACTATTTTGCCATCATCCCACTGTGGCCAATCGACAAAATCTAGCTGAGTACTGTGGCCCAACTGCTCCCATAACTCGGCCGCCATATGGGGTGCAAATGGCTGCAATATTTGCAGTAAGCTCTCAAGCGTAAACTGCCAATCCTCGCTAAAACCAGCCGTTTTAAGCTTATAAAGCTCGTTCGTGAACTCCATCATAGCCGCAATAGCCGTGTTAAAACTAAGGCGGTTGATATCATCGGTTACTTTTTTAATAGCGGCGTGGGTTAAGCTTGTTAGCTGAGCACTATCTATCGCGACCAGGCTGCCGCTACTTTTGGCTTCGATATATTCCTGCGTTAAGGTCCATACGCGGTTAATAAACCGGTAAACGCCGGTGATACCCCGGCTACTCCAGTTGCTATCTTCGTTTATGGGGCCCAAAAACAGCTCGAATGTGCGTAGGGCATCGGCCCCATAGCCTTGGTCTATAACCTCTAGTGGGTCAACTACATTGCCGTAGCTTTTGCTCATTTTGCGGCCGTCTTCGGCCTGGATAAGACCATGGTAAACTAGCTGGCTTACCGGTTCTTTAAAATCAGTCAGGCCCATATCTTTAAATACATGGGTCCAAAAGCGCACATACAGTAAGTGTGCCACAGCGTGGTCGCCGCCAAGGTACATATCTAGCGGAGACCAATGGTTAGCTAGCTTAGGGTCCCAGGCCTGGGTATCGTTATGTGGGTCGGTATATCGTAGTAGATACCAACTACTGCAGGCATAGCCATCCATGGTGTCAGTTTCACGCTTGGCTGGGCCGCCACACTTAGGGCATGCTACATTCACCCAGTCTTCTTGGGCGGCTAGCACCGATTTGCCATCGCCGCGCGGCGCAAAATCCTCAACCTCGGGCAGTAGCACGGGCAGGTCCTCATTTGGCACCGGTACTACCCCACATTCACTACAGTGGATAATAGGGATAGGTGCACCCCAATAACGCTGGCGGCTAATAAGCCAGTCGCGCATCTTATAAGTAACTTTAACTCGGCCCAGGCCTTGTTGTTCTAGCCAGGCTACAATTTCCTCGCGAGCCTCGCTCGTCTCTAAACCATCAAAAGCACCGCTATTGATAAGCTTACCCTCACCTTGATACAGTCCATTTGTCGGTTCAGTCGCTGACCGCAAAAAGTACCCTGGCTCTTCTTCGGTGAACTGCTGTAGCGCTTCGCTTGGCGAGACCCATTCTATGACATGTTTTGTAGATTCTTCTTCACTAATAGGATCTTGCTCCAGATCTTTCAATTGAAATTCTAGACCACGAAAATGCGCACGTCGATTAACCATCTTGTGTTCAGCATAGAATTCCGACCACAGTTCCTGACCAGCAATCTTTACAAACTCCAAGTTCTTATAGCCTGTCTCTTCGTATATCTCTCGCTTGGCGCCTTCAACCCAATCTTCTCCAGCCTCGATACCACCCATCGGTAACGTCGTCCAATCGTGCCCATTAACACGTAAAATCAGCACTTTATCTTCACTTGGATGACGAATAATACACTGAGCAACAGATCGCTCGATGAACGGCTGGTCAGGATGAACCTGATTCGATTCCTTTGATGCCGTCAGGAACCTAGCAACAACCTGTACTATCGGAAGGTCAAACTGTTTAGCAAATTCGTAATCACGCTCATCATGCCCAGGTACGCCCATAACTGCACCTGTACCGTAGCCACCAAGTACGTAATCGGCTACCCATATAGGTACCTTAGCGCCGTTAACCGGGTTAATGGCATAGCTACCGGTAAATACGCCGGTTTTTTGCTTACCTTCGCTTTGGCGTTCAATCTCGCTTTTTTTAACCGCTTGGTCAATATAGGCTAAGACTACGGTTTTAGTATCATCATTAACCAAGCTTTTAGCGAGTGGATGCTCAGGGGCAAGCGCCAAAAATGTCGCACCAAATAGGGTATCTGGGCGAGTGGTAAATACGGTTATAACTGGGTTTTGGATTTTGGATTTTGGATTTTGGGAAACCGTGCCATCTTCGGTATCCGCCACCAAAAACTCAACTTCAGCGCCTTCGCTACGGCCAATCCAGTTTGACTGGGCTACTTTGATTTTGTTTGGCCAGTTTAAGCCGGGTAACCCCTCTAATAATGCATCTGCGTAATCAGTTATCTTAAAGAACCATTGCTTCATGGATTTCTTTCCGACAATGCTATTACACCGCCAACAACGGCCATCGATTACCTGTTCATTAGCCAGCACGGTTTTATCCTTAGGGCACCACCACTGCATAGCCTCTTTTTGATAAGCCAGGTTGCGGGCGTATAACTGGGTAAATATCCACTGCGTCCACTTGTAGTAACTTGGGTCGGCCGTATTAAGCTCGCGCGACCAGTCAATGCTCGCGCCCACCCTATTTAGCTGGTTTTTAAAGTTAGCTATATTAACTTGAGTTGTTTCCTGTGGGGTTTTACCGGTTTTAATTGCGTAGTTTTCGGCCGGTAAGCCAAAGCTATCAAAACCCATGGGGTACATAACGTTATAGCCAAGGGCTCGCCTAAACCGCGCTACTGCATCTACAATACTGTGTTCAAAAAAATGCCCAGCGTGCATACCGGCCCCACTAGGGTACGGGAACATGCTACTCACATAATATTTTGGCTTACTAGATATATCCGGGGCTTTATACCGACTATCTTGCTGCCAGGTTAGCTGCCATTTTGGCTCAATTTCGGCTGGGTTATAACGTTTCATCACCCCTATTATAACCCAAAAGCCACTCTCGTTTGGCACAGAGTGGCTTTTAGAGCTATGTAATTTTTATAAAGCGTTCGATGTTATTGCAGGTGAGCTTGCAGCTACGCCAGTCAACCCTGAAGCATTAATTACAGCCTGTACGCGGGTTTGGAACTCACCGATACTTATCGTATCTGATGGTGCCGTAACGGCAACAGATTGGTCATAGCCAATAGATAGATTGCCCTTATAGCTTACTTTTGTGGTTCCGCTAGTGTTGCTACCACTGTATTCAACATTCTTAAGCTGGTGTGACCACTGGTCAATCCAAAATACAAAGCTGGTATTATCGTTGACGGCCGTATCAACTGTTTGAGTAGCATTACTGCTACCGCCGCAAGCAGCTAGATCTTTGCTTAGCGGGAAATCTTTAGCGATATCACTAAAGGCTTTCATCTTTGCCGTATCAAAGACAAGTTTGTAACCAAACATACCGTCCTTAGTGCCTACATCTTCTTTTTTAGTAACAAACGCGTTCTTTTTATATGCATCTAAGTATGGCTTTGTATCATCATTTTTATGCTTTTTGAAAGCATCTACGATGCAAGCGTAATCGCCTGAGTTAGCAGTACTTGCCTTTTTTATATCAGCCGCATCAACCTTAACCCACTGGCCCTGCAGCTTTTCAAGCGCTGTATAAAAACTAGCAGGTACAGTTACACTACTACCAACTGATTTTACTATAGACTTAACGGTATCTTCGATCCCATTAAGCTGGAAATATATGTCACCGTTATCTGTAAACGTTCCCTTGCCATTTAGCGACACCTCTGTGCCCATATATGTTGCTTTTAAGGTTAGGTTCATTGCGGCACCGGGGCTATTGGTAAAGTTCATATCATAGTCGATCGATTTGATAGTAACACCCATTGTGGCTGGCATATCAATTGTAGCCGTACCTTTTAGTTGATTGGCATTAGATGAAACAAGATGTGAATAAGCATCAAACAAGACATTATCTGGGTTTTGATACACCCCGAAGTACTAAGCACTTGCTCCGCCACCAATAAGTGCCAAGACACCCACGGCTATAGCGAACGGTAGCCACTTTTTCTTAGTTTTTGGCTTTGGTACAACAGTTGTTGCTGCCGTTTCGCCTGGTGCGGCAACCTCAACCTTGCTCTCAATCGAATCTGTGGCTGGAGCACTCACCGTGACCGGTTCAACCTCAGGTCCAAACGGATTATTATTAGCTTGCACTGGTTCTGCCGGCTGCTGGGCTGGCGCATTTTCTTTAGTATCCATAAACTCCCCTTACGTTTAGTTACTTATATAATACACTATTGCTGCGTTGCAAAGAATGCTTGTTTTTTTGCCATCCACTCGGGGCTTTGGCGAACCAAGTTAACTCCTTCGCTCATTAGGCATAGGTTTTTCACGGCCTCTTCTAGGTAAATGGTGTTCTGCGACCCTTTAACTAATATGGCAGCGCCGGGTTCGGTAACGCTACGAACAAATTCGGCGGCCTTGATTGCATTACGGAAGCTTTTTACCTGGCAACCCCGCTGTTTGGCTACAGGCGCTAGGTACTTTTCGGTCTCAGGGCCAACCGTTACTACCCAGGCCAGCAGGCTAGGGTCGCAGGCCATCGCTAGTGCCTCATGCTCGGCCTGGCTGCTCTTACCAAGCTCGCGCATATCACCCAATAAGGCAATCCGCTGGGGCGCACCGGCAAAGGCCGTATATAGGGTACGCAAAGCCGCTACAGCAGCAGCTGGGCTAGAATTATAGCTATCGTCTATAACTACGGTGTTATCTAGGCCCGCTAGCATATTCATTCGCCCTGGTACAGCCCTTATAGCTGCAACACCCTTGGCTATTTCATCTGGGGTCATGCCAAGAGCACCGGCTATGCCTATCGCTCCAGCGACTGGGCGTAAGCTATGCTCACCAAGCAGTTTAACGCTTACACTAAATGGCTGAGGGAATACCGGTGCATACACAGTGCAACTGTAGCCGTCATTAGCATTAAAGTCTTCTATCTCAAGGCGATATTCAGCCATCTCGCTAACACCGTAGGTTGTAAAGTTGGGGTTAGTGGCAAAATCGGCGTAGGCGCTACTCACATCGTCACTATTTATAAACGTGTAGTTTGAATAATCGCTTACCCCGAGTTCTTCTTTAGCGACATTATCTAAGGTCTCAAAAAACTCCATGTGCTCTGGAGTTACCGCTGTTACCATGGCATAATCTGGCTTTAAATAACGGCCAAAGCTAGCGATATCTCCAATATGGTCCGTGCCGAGTTCTTGCACAATTATATCTACATCATCTTGGCTGTTTATGCGGTTTTTAGCGGCTTTAAAAACAGCCAACCAGGCAAACAAACTATGCACCTTTGCCGGGTATCCAACGCCCAAAATACCAAGCGGCGCGCTCATTTCGGTGTTATGGTTGTTGTCATCCATCCTCACCCTAAATCGCTGGCTTAGTATTGTACCAAGCGCCCGCTTAGTGCTGGTTTTGCCCACGCTACCAGATACCACCACTAGCTTTACCTGCGGGTGCTTAGCAGTGTACTGTTTGACGTATTGTTCTAGCTTATGTTGAACTATCTTTTTAAACATGTCGCTCCTGGTCTGCCCACTCTATTCGTTGTTATCGTCTAGGTTCACTTTTATTGTAACGTAGCTCGGTGCTTCGTCTTTGTGGTTGGTTATTGAGCCATCTTGTAAGTGATTTCCGTATACTAGCGCATCTTGCATGTATCCACTTATAACAGATACTCGGACCCAGTTACCTTTATTATTTTTGTATTCATCCACTGGCTGTACCGAGCCTTCATATTCGGTCTGAACAAAGTTAAAACCAGCCGCCTGTACCTTATTACGTAAATCTGCTCTGGTGTTGGCCGGTGTGTCATTGTGGCCGTATTCTACCCTTGAAGCATAGGTGCGGCTACTATCGTATTCATATACGCGCTTGTCGCCAGATATACTTGTAACATTGGTGCGGTAGCTGTCGCCAAGCTTAAGGTTATCGTATATATTAACAATCTGCTGCAATCGGCCAGTTGATTGCTGCGAGCGCACGGCACGCCAGCCCATGTAGCCAGCCATCGCTACTACAGAGACCAAAATAATTGCTATTAGGGCATGAACTAGCATGCCACGCTGTATAGTAACACTACTTTTATTCACTTGGACTATATTTTGCTTTGCTTTAGAGTGGGATTTTTTAGTAACCATAGGCATATTGTAACACTTTTCAACCCACTAAGGGCGTAACTTCTTGAAAATATGCCCCACCTGCGATATACTTTTAAAGTCCATGCGGGTATAGCTCAGTTGTTAGAGTGAAAACCTCCTGTGAAGGTTCGCAAGGCAACCTTCTGATGAAAACTGTGTTTTCAATCATGAAGTTGCGAGGTCGCGGAACGTGACCGACTTGCCAGGCCAAGGAAGCTGGCGCTAAAGCCACATTGCACATTACAATTGATTTATGCGGGTATAGCTCAGTTGTTAGAGCGCTTCCTTGCCAAGGAAGAGGCCAGGAGTTAGAGTCTCCTTACCCGCACCATATGGGAATTATCAGACGCTTCGGCGTCTTTTTCTATTGTAGCCAATCTGTAAAGTTCACTAATTTCGGGGGTGTAAACTTTATTATCTTCATTCACCCAAAATCCAGCAGGAAAAACGATTTGTTTACACCTTTCGCGATTTTCTGAGGACACAATGGTTGGATCGAGGAAGTTTGAGCCCATATTCTCAATAAAGTCATATGCAAACTCCATGAACTCTCGTTTATCGCTAGCCTCGGTAACACTGAGGTCACGAAGACTTTTCTCATAATCAACTAATTCTTGTTTATTCTTTTCTATTTCACTCAAGATTTCATCTTTTATCATAGAATTTGCTGGATCAATTGCAGCTAAAGCTCGGTTGCTTATTGTTGTTTTGATCACTTTTATTGAGTGTTCGATTCGAGCTTTATTCTGCAGTAATTGTTTAGCCTCTCGCTTCCATACTACTTCGAGGGCATTCAAAACTTCACCCCGCCCTTTATCTGAAATAGGATTGGTAGTAAACTGCTCTTCAATTGATTGATGAAGCTCCTCTTTTGATATGTAACGCTTACAGCTGCGACAACGATACTTTTCATATATTTTGCCTGTGTTTTTGCCGTTATGTAGCTCTAAGCCTACGTATCGTCCGTTCTTAGCATCCGCACACAGTTCGCAGACTACCTTGTTTGATACTGGAAATAGAGGATTACCATTTTTACGTGGGCCTTTTTGATTTTTTCGCTTGTTGAGAAAAATATCAGTGATCATCAAATGTTCACTTAAACTTATTAATGGCTCATGCAAGCCCTTTTCATTGCGTACCTGTACTTGTTTGTTAATTTCTATCACACCTGCGTAGTAACTGTCTGTTGCTATCTTCCGAAACTTATCCATTTTATATAGCGAATGACCGTCCTGCATAAAATCACTCTTATTGAGGTCTATAAGGCCTTGCGTGGGTGTTACGCGTCTGTATGCGACATCTAATAATACCTTACGTAAAGCGGGTCCCTTGACTGGATCTACTTCGTGAATTCCAGCTTGCCGACCTTTTCTGTATCCCGGCTTGGGGACGAACGTGTAACGACCATCTTGGAGTGCCTTAGTTTGTCCAGCAATAGATTTTCTTTGACGCTCCTCGTTGCTACCCTCGGCAACAAAATACTTCATAAATTTCATTAGCTTGGCCGTCATATCTTCTGTATTGAGTGTGTCATCCGACGCGTACCATACTTTGACGCCTCTTAACTTAAACTCCATTTCAATATAGATAGCTTCATCAACCGATCGCATGAACCTGTCCGGCTCATCAACAATCAGATATTTTATTAGCTTATTTTTATCACATAAGGCAAGCATTTCTCGAATGTCTTTTCGACCAAGATTGCTCCCTCTTTTGCTTGAAACACTACCTGACCACCAGCCACCTTCCGCAAAGTCGATACCTAGCTTATTTGCAGCAGCAATAACATTATCTCGTTGCCTATTGAGGCTGTTGTTTTTCAATTGCTCGTCGCTTGAAACACGACAGCTGGCAATTGCAAGAATTTGATTAGTCATCTTTGACCACCTTATAAATACAAGAGGGGACTTCTTGGATCAAGGCCATTGCATAGCCTAAAGAAATCCCCACTAGTATCAATAAACTAGTGTTTTGAAGTTCGTTTTGCAATGTTTAGATCCTTTACAATTATAACATTTTTACCCTGTTTCTTCTCTTTAAATACATCATAAATTAGCTCAGCAAGAGCAATCGCGTCTTCTTCGCGTTTTGCTTTTCTGTAAGCTAAGATGCTTTGAGCAGATCTATGCTGCTGCTTAAGAGATTTGCGTAACTGCATTGCCCCAAAGAGCGGGGGGTTAAGTAATAATTGGTTTGAAACCGCTCTGTAGTAACGGGGCTGATCCTGCCGATCCGTCTTAGAAAGCAGCCAACGCAATTGCTTTCACGCTATTAATATTTTGATTATATAACAAT
Organism: Saccharimonas sp. (SeqCode); assembly: GCA_032229905.1. Taxonomy (GTDB): domain Bacteria; phylum Patescibacteriota; class Saccharimonadia; order Saccharimonadales; family Saccharimonadaceae; genus Saccharimonas. The sequence continues at coordinate 5,879 of JAVTWQ010000013.1, read as the reverse complement.
CAAAAACAATAATACAAGCTCCGCTAAATCTCTACGACGTCTATCACTTCTTGATCGCTACTCTGATCATCTGAAGCTCTTTTCAATAGCTCTAGAACGTAGTTTATTTTGTTCTCAAGTGTAGGGGGTTTTCTGTGAAACGTTGCATCGAACTCATGGTCGACTTTAAAGTTTTCAATTCGATCGTGACAATGTTCAATAAGTTTATCTAGGCCAAAGAACTCTTCAAAAATTGTAGTTTCGAGTCTTCCAATTGTTTTAGTAGTCTTGCCGGATCCGAATGATGTGGCTTCACTAACTAAGTTTGCTAGTATTTCTATAGGATCCCAATTATTTTTTCTGACTCCCGCCCATATCCACTTTTTAAGATCTTCACTACTGGTTAGTACTTTGTAATGATATAGCAAGTCGTAATCGTTTTTAGAAAAGTCGGAAAGCTTCTTCTTTCCTAGTAAGTTCATGTCACGAATTACTGCATCAGTAAGAACCTTTGTTAGCACTTCGGAGAGTTTTTCTTGCTTGTCATCGCTCAAATATACATATGATTCAATGAGCATAAATAGACCAGATTGTGACCCTGCAATTTCTTTAAAGGCTTCCACTCGTTGGTTCTCTGTCATTGAGGACATCGACTTTTTGACTAATTCTTGAACAATCCATCGAGGCTGCGACGCCATGAAGCCGTCCGGATAGTTCATGACTAAATACTGGCTTGCCGTTATTTTTAGTAATGGCATTGCCGGTATTTTTTTGTCATCCTGAAATCGTAGGAGCTTTTTGAGAGTTAGCATTGAATCTTTCTGGATCAATTCGATAATAGCTGTCGAAGCGGACGGCTCATCCTCATTAAGACTATCTACTAAACCGATAATCTTACTATCAGAAATATCATCCGCTGGTACGCCGAAAACAAAATATCTGTCAAAGTATTCAGATGATCCTACGCGTTTCTGTATAAGCATGTCTTTGTTACTGGTTTCGCTGTAACCTAAGTTTCTGCGAGCACCCTCCATGGGATTAAAAAGGTGAGAAAGTAAATTGAAAATTCTATCAGGATGTTTCGTGCCTACTGAATCAAGTAAGCCCATCCATCGCTGCTTACGATCATCGTTATTTTCTTTGTGTAGATCAGATGTGTAATTCTGACTTGTTAGCTCACTTTTTCGCTCAACGATTAGTTTGTAAACATCTGGTTCAAAAGTACGTAAGAATGTAAGTAGAGTGAAATCTGCAAAATTAACCTCACCGTCTACTAATGGATACAATGCCTCTATCTGGGCGAAAAATCGTTTGATTGCACGAGGTTGATCGAGATAGTGTGCCATACACTCGACATATGCAGTGCTGACCCTCGTATTGTCGTCATCATCTAAAATTATCTTGTTGCGTTGCAGTACTTCGTCGTGTGCTGCGTTAACTAATGCAAGCTGTTGATGAGAGTTCATGATCGGAAGATCCAGCTTCACTTGAACCATTTTTTCTATATAATTTTGTGCCCTTGCTTTGTCGTTTTTAGACAAATCTGTTTGTGATATTACATCCAGTAAAGTCTTTTCATCATAACTCAAGAGATAGTGCAGATTAGGAAGTCTTCCTACGAGCCTCACCAGTTTGAATATCATGAGGAGTTCTTCGGGATAAAGTCGATCTAAATCGTCCAGAATGACTAATATCGGCTTTTTTACTTTTTTAAGCTCAGCTATCAACTCATCTCGTTTTTTAGTGAGTGACTGATCTCCCTGAATGAGTTCTGCAATCTTTTCGATAGCCGTAGAGCCATCAACTCCTATCAGCCCGCCGAGCTTACCTAAAGGGCTTACAACACGAGCATAGCCACTAATCTTTTGTCTTAATTCACTGTTTGCGTCTTTGTCTGTTGGAATAGCACCGATTACTTCACTAAAAAAAGAGCGAATTAAGGATTCGATATCAGAAAGCAGCCACGGATTGAATTCGGCTACAGACCATTTACTATTTTTGAGATCCCTAGACACCATTGATAATATCGACGTTTTACCGCTACCCCAGGGCCCAACCAGTGCTACAACTGACGAAGAACTTTCCTTAGAAACGTTCTGGCATACTTTAGCAACTTGTTTTGCAAATGTCTTTCTCCCTAAAGTGTCTTCTGCAATTCGGGATATAGGATCATCTGCAAATAATTTTTGAGTCATACCACCATTTTACAACTTATTCCCCAATTAAGTATATTAGTTGTCAATGTATTGATTGACGAAGTTTTCTTGAGTAGTACAGCCGTCTACTGCGTGCCATGCATAGTTGGCATTTCTACATTCTTCTGCTGACTTATACTCATCTGCCGTCGTTGTAGCTAATGAGCTAATAGATGCGATTACATAGCCAATTAGAAATAGAATAACAAGTCCACATATCCAAAAACCTATAGTCGCTATTGTTTCTTTTAGCATGTTTTTCATGCTAGAGAATGTTAATGATTACGTATAGAATTGCAAACCCCACAAGCCCAGCAAAAAGCATATGTAGTTTATGTTTAGTAGGACGTTTTATGAAGAATAGGATCAATGCGAAATATGGCATTAAGCCAATTGCTACAGTCAGGAAATAGTCTATAAATTTCCATTGATTAGATTCAGGGTTTTGTTCGGCCATCACTTCTCCTTAATGGCGTCACAATAAAAAAGGACACCCGTTTATAGGTGTCTAGCCAATACAGAAGAGACGGTGCTCAACTGCTTCGAACGGGTGCCCATTTTATGCACCGTCCGACGGCAAAACATGATGCCGGACTCTTTTGTATTGACTAGACTCTTACATTATATCCTAAAGTATGCAAAATATTATCGTATTTACAGCCATGTACCAGGTTTGTGCGATGTCATTGGCAACCATCGATCGTACTGATAATCACCACTACTGTCAGTTTGAATATCTTGAAAAGGTAGTGAATTCTCTAAATCCGGTAACACTGCTACGATCTCCGGTATTTCATTGAATGGTATCGGCTTATCGCTGAAAAGCTCATCGTAGGGTGAATAGAAAAGCTTGATGTAAGAATCTTTCGTAGCGTGCTTCGTAGGATAAACGATTTCATACGTTTGCTGTAGGAAGCTGGGCTTTTGATCGTCGCGTGAATGCGTCTGTAGAATCAGATCAGGTGTCAATGTAGAAAAGGACATTGCAATCCCCGGCTCATCGTACATTAATTTAGGGTATCGACCTTCTTTGAAATCTTTGTAATGTAGATACTGTTTATGTAATCCATCGAAGTCTTGCGTTGAGCTACGAGATCGTAATTGTACGTTGTCGGCTATTGGATCAACGAGGAAAATATGTAGGAACTCCGTGGTGCCATCGTGAGAAGCAAAGCGATCAGAGTACCAATAGAATATAGGACGCATCTGGTCCTTAGGCGTGAAGCTATGACGTATAGAGTCGGAATTGTGGAATAAAAGTAGCTTCGTCATTGTATTTATTGTAAGTTTTCTAGGCGTATATAGAAAGCGATACCTTTCAGTACTATATCTATTTCTATATAGAAGCTATGGAACCTAAAGAAGGGGGCTTGTAGGGGGGTGATATGTCATCTTTTGTCATCATTGTTTATTTGGAATAAAGTTATCATTTATTATCAATTCATCGTAACGACTCATTCGTAGCTACATCTTTTAACTTAGTTTATTTATCTCTTTATATTCAATCATAATCAATCATTTATACACGCATAGACAGATTAAAATTAATTCCTAAATTTTTTGATATAATAATTTGAATTTTAATAAGAAAGCTAAAGTTTAAGCTCTTTTTTAATTGACTCAAGATCTTGGATTAATACTTTGGTATTTTGTACATTATCGTCATCATCTTGTTTGCCCTCAATGATCTGTTTAAGCTCATCAATGATTTCATTAATATTCCAAAAGCCCGACCTAAAATAATTAGCAGATAGGTGAGCGAATAACTTCACCCCGGCAAGCTGTAATTCATTTTGCCTTTCTGCAAAGTGACTCAGTGCCTCGTCTTTGTCGCCCCCCACCATTTCGATATCCATTCTACCAATGTGTCCGAATGGCCGATCCGACTCATACATTATTTTTGCGATATATTTCGAATCAGTAGTGTTTTTTGCGTTATATCTAAACCAATACATGCGTGAGAAATCGATTGGATCAACTTCTGGAAACATTAGTTCAATAATTCCATCCAAAACGAGTATGTATTCACGCTTTTCCTTAGGTCGTTGATCGTAGAGATCAAGCTTTCCGTAGAGCCATTCATCAAAACGTTTCCAAAGCTGAATTACTACATTGTTCTTATCTTCAAAGATACCCTTGTAAGTAATTTGCCAATTTTCTTTACTGTCTACCCATGACTGCATATCGTGTGAGCTCATATCGTCAGCATCATAAATTGTGTCAAGAAGTGTGTCTATGAAATTACTAAGTACTTTTGTTTGAGCTTTCCTCTGATCCTTTGGGTTTATTAAACCTGCTTGATCGACGTATTCATCCATTGCAGTAAATAAACTATAGACTTTATGGCCACTCATTAATGCCTTCGTTTGTACAGCTATTACCCTTTCAAGTGCAGCTTGTCCTCGCCATAGAACGGCTAATTTAACATCGTGTGGCCTATCAACATTTAATATATTGAAAACTTTATCGTATAGACTTAGAAATTTACCAAGATACTCAAATTCGAATCTCCAACTCTCAAGATTTCTCAGCTTGTAATACTTCTCGTATATTTCTAATAGTAATGAGAGCTCTTGTAGCTTTTCAGTTTTGCCAGATCGAACCATTTCCTCTGATGCTTTAAAAAACTCTTGATGTATAAACTCTTCGTAGCCATCTGGTATTCTTCGTTCTAATATCGATTGCCAGACGTCTCTACGGTTGTTATGCCTAATTAAATAGACTATCCTAGCAAATCTGTAGGATTTAGAGGGAAACGTACGTGATTCGCTGTCAGCGTCGCTATCGAATAATCTTGGATCAGCCGCCAAGTCACTTAACCATCTATATATCCTCAAAAATATACTTAATATGAATAAGTAGGATGCGATAAGTATCGGTGCTGACAATTCCTTTAGTGTATGACCATGTATCGTTATTTCAGGCAGAATGCTCACAGTACAAATTAACAAAACGGCTATAATTAATCCTCGCAATTTAACCACGTCACGAATGATAGTGATTCTGGCAAGCGACCATCCTTTAGTATCGTCACCTAAGAAGACAAAACCCGCCGATAGCAAGACTGTAAGCATTACGGTAACAATAGCGGTATTTTGTTCAGTTAAGTTTATATATGAAAAGTAACGGTATATATCGAATGGAATAATCCACATTACTACAAAGAGTATTACCACAAGGATCATATATCCTACAGTACTCATGTAAGGCTTCAATAATCGCATTCCGTAATATTCTCCAGAAAAAATATCGAGTATACGTTTATTGAAAAGCTTGATTGTATCTTTCAGCTTTTTGACTATAGCTAGAAATTTGCTTATGATTTGATGATAGATTTTGGCAATCTTCCCCCATAATCCTCGCGTAAGGGACTTAATGGTTGAAATTATTTTCATAATTCTTGATTTCATTGTTTTAATTATATAACTAAAAGATGAAGTATATTTTGGTATTTGCAATTGTAGGGTCAGCTCCTTGACTGCAGCCTAGTGGCTGCAATCTGTCCTCACTCTTGAGGATTACGAGGTGAAAGTCTCACCTCTCATGTTCCTCACTATTAACTGTCTATACTCTTGATATGGTACTGACAATATATCTCTCCATGCCTCCATTTCTTCCCTGATAATGTGTATCTTTTCACCCACGTAGTGCACCAAACAAAGTACCGCCCTTGTGGTGGTTTTTTGTTTGGTAAGTGTTGGAAAC
>JAVTWQ010000012.1:0-33493 GCA_032229905.1 Saccharimonas sp. (SeqCode) | reverse complement strand
GCCCGAGGGCGGATGTCAAAATCGCAGACGCCTTCATTGTGCTACCTTTCGGTCTGTGAGTAATCACTGTGAATACTCTAACACCTTAATTATATCACATAATTATATAAAACACAAGCGTACCAGAGGTCATGCTATAATAACAGAGTGTTAAACCCCATAATCCAAAATCCATAATCCAAAATCCAACCCCCTGCCCCACTATGATTGCCGATATCACCATTACCGAAAAATCCTTTGGCCCCAAAGTCCTAATGACCGGGGTTAAGTTTAGTGTAGATGATAACGAAAAAGTGGGCGTAGTGGGCCGTAACGGCATAGGTAAGAGTACCTTATTTGGTATATTAACAGGGGCGGATACTGACTACAACGGCGAAGTTATATATAAGCGTGGCACCAGCGTAGTGGCCACAGCCCAGGAGCACCACGGCGCCAAAGGCCAAACTGTCATGGAGTATATTTTGCAAGGCTTGCCCGAATACCCTGCCCTGCACCATATAATTAAGACTTACCCTGACCACATGGGCGACGATTTAAAAAAGATTGATGAATATAGCGATGCTTTAGAGCGTTTTGGACAAAAAGGCTTTTACCAGGTTGAGGAGTTAGTGGCTGAAGAGCTTAAAAACTTCCAGATGACGGGTTTTGGTGAGCGTGAGCTTGCGACACTAAGTGGTGGCCAAAAGCGCCTTGTTGAGGTGATAAAAATTATGCACGCCGACGCTGATTTGGCCTTGCTTGACGAGCCAACTAACCACATGGACTATGTAGCTAAAAAGCAGTTCATAGATTGGCTCAAAAACAGCCAGCAGGCCATGCTGATAATCACCCACGACCGTGATGTACTGCGTGAGGTGGATAGGATTATTGAGCTAAAAGACGGCAGTGTGGCCAACTACAAGGGCAATTACGACGCTTATTTAAAGCAAAATGCCACCAGCACCGGCACCGCCATGAATGATTTTGAAATGATCGAAAAGCGCATCGTAAACTTAAAACAAAAGGTGCTAGACTACCAGCGCCTAAAGGAGAAATCGCGCAACCCAGGCACTATTCAGCGCTTTAAGCGCCTAGAAAACATGGCCCGCGATGAGCTAGCCGGCTTAGAAAAAATGGAAAAACCAACCTTTTGGATAGATAAAGAAAGCGCCGAAAACTTAAATTACAAAGTAGCCAGCCAATACCAAAAGTTTAAGGCTAAGAACATACGTTTAAATGTTAAAAATGATGAAAGTCGCAGCAAGCATGTGCTGGTGCGTGCCATGGATTTAGCGCTTGGCTATGGCGATAGTTTGCTGTTTGAGGGTGTGAATATCGACCTGCGCGAGGGTGAAGCCGTGGAGCTACGTGGCCGTAATGGTGCTGGTAAAACGACTTTAATTAAGGCTCTTTTGGGATCCTCCCCGCTCCTGTCGTTGCCTGTGGTTGATGCCGCGCCATCTCGGCCATTACCCCTACCTCCTGCTCTCAAGCCGGGCCTCGCAGAGGTCCCCGGATCCTCACTAGGCTCGGTTTTGAGAAAGTCGGCAGAGGTAACGGCCGAGCAGCGCTCACTGCCTTCGGTTATAGATAAGCGGGTGACGGTCGGCGGGGCAGCACCCGCTTCTGAAGAAATCTTTGATTTTTCAGAAGAAGGGGCGGACCGAACGGCAGGACCCGCGGCTAGCGACTTACGTGCCACTCCTATAGTGAGTGGCGACGACGGGAGCGGGAATAATGGGGGTAACAGCCGAGATGGCGCGGGCTTAGAGGATGAAGACTTGGGGCGAGAATCTAGCCTAACCTGTTACTCTGGCACTATTACCCTCGACCCTCAAGCTAGGGTTGGCATATATGAACAGGAAATCAGCGACCAGTACCTAAACCTTAATTTAGTCGATGCAATCGAGGCAATGTATATGGATAAAAAGCTGCCTATTTCTACAACCAAAATCCGCCAACTAATGGCCGATTACTTGTTTACCGAGGGCGATGGCCAGGTGCCGCTAGCCCGGCTTAGTGGTGGCCAAAAAGCCAGGTTCCAGCTAATTAGCATGCTAGCTAACGAACCGCAGTTACTCATACTAGATGAGCCAACAAATCACCTTGATCTACCTAGTATCGAGGAGCTGGAAACCGCCCTTTCTAAATATAGTGGTGCCGTACTTTACGTAAGCCACGATAATTATTTCCGTAACAAAATCGGCGGCGATGTAGTGCAGGTTGGCCTAGAATAAACGGTATTATCGTATGTAAAATAGCGCAAATATAAAGCGCGAAAGTATAGGTATGACAACTAATATAAATATGATTATTAGGAATATGCGACCAGCGCCGACCGGCTGATTACCCTCTTTTTTATTAAGTTCGGGGTGGTTCTGCAAGTATACGTGGTGCAAGATGGCGACAACCAGTGTGATAACAATGAGGGCAATCGCTAGAGCCAGCATGATGCGTCCGAGCATAAAGTTATCTACCATAAGCCTAGGTTCGAAGGTGGCGGCAATGGCTATGGCGGCTAGAACGGTTACGATGCCGTAAACGGCCTGCGCATAGTAGTGCATTTTAGCGTTTACGATTTCGATGTAGTAAAACGTGAGGGCGTAAATAGCCGCCAGTAGAACTACAAAGTAGGATGAAATGAACCGGCTGGTAGTTAGGCTATCGATTACGCTCCAAACACCGAGCGTTGAAGTGACAAGACTTGCGGTAGCGAGGCCTATAACTACATTTATCATGAGCGACCTGGCGGAGTTACGCTTAACCTGCACCGGGGTAGTGGCCTTTACGGGTGGCTTTACGGGTATAGCAATGAGGATAATGGCTATATGAATAACGGCCGAAAATATTGTGCCAACCGAGCGCCAAACTAGGTCGGTCATACCGCCAATAAGCACGGCGATAATTGCTACCCCACCAAGAGCGACTAAACAGCCAATTAAAGCGTTAATAAGGTATTTTCGGATAGTTAGCGCATTCATATATTCCCCTTTTGGTTAGCTTAGAGCTAGTTTATCACATAGATGGGTCTAGTAGGCCGTTCTGGCGCAGTAATTCATCGATCTTTTTGCGGTCAAAGCCGGTTACGATTTGGCCCGCGATATCTGTTACTGGCACACCCATAAAGTTGCCACCTAGCTTTTCATCTAGTTCGGCTTTGGCGGCTGGGTCTTGCTCGATATCTTTGCTTATAAACTTTACTCCTAGGTGTTCCAGGTACTGTTTTTCGGTTTTGCAAAAGGCGCACAGTGGTGTGCTGTAGATTGTTACCAAGGTTTCGTTAGTTTTTGTCATTTTATACCTCCATATATAGCGTAACCAATATAACATACTACGCTATGGATAATCAAACTACTCATGCTAAAATAGATATATGAAAGTTTACGGGGGGCAGCGCGGATTTGCGCTCCCAACGGTGGTAATTGCATCGTTGGTGCTTATGATGGTACTGGTCGCCGTACTATCTACTACTACTAGTACCCGTACGGCTATGGAAGAACAGTATTTTACCCAGCTTAGCCGTGAAACGGCCGAGGCGGGATATGCTAAGGCCCAGGCATGTATTATGCAAAACGGCTCGGCTACCTGGGGCGCAAGTAAGCCACTAAAACCAGAGACAGATTGCAGCGGTAATACAGCTTACACCTGCCCCAACGCTGCTTGTTATGTGGCGAATGGCAGCAATGCGCGCACTTACTTTACTATTTACGCAACTAGCAGTGATGCTAATGCGCAGGTTGCCTATACCGTACAATCTACACTTGAGTTTACCAAAACAACCGGTGGTGCTATTTGGAAAACAGTAACGAACAATACTAAATACTTAAGTAACTACCGTAACCAACCTAAGGTATCTTCGGGCTCTGCCGGCGGCGGTATCCAGTCGAATATGGCGCTTGTTGGTACTACCGATAACCAGGTGTATGCTTTCGGCTATAATGTCAGTGGCCAATATAACGATTCAAGCACGCCTACCGCCGTCACCGTACCGACTCGGCTGGCCTTACCAACTGGCGTGTCTTATGTCAAAAAGTTTATGACAAGTGGCCATGGCGCAATTTCGATTTGTATTATAGGTAGCGATGATAACGCATACTGCAGGGGGTATAATTCTGCGGCCGCTACAGGTATACCGGGCCTCTGGGCTCAGGTAAAATTATCAGTTGGCTTAAAGGTGTATGACGTTGTATTTACTGGTTGGAATACCGATACTATGTGCGTGCAGGCTGGCCTTAATGCCCTGCAGGCACAGGCTTATTGCATTGGCTCTAATAGTAATGGCCAGTTTGGCGTAGGCACCACTACGGGCCTGGCTATATCTTCAACCGCATCGGCTTTCCAGCTCCCAGGCGGGCTATACGCTCAAAAAATCTATGCTCAAGATAACTTTACCTGTGTTAAGGCGAGCGACAATAACCTGTACTGTGCCGGCCAGAGTGATTACGGACAGATAGCCAGTACTGTAAGCACCAATGTTATGGTACCGGTAAAATATAATTTGCCCGCCATGGGCAGCGTAGCGCGAACACCCAAGGACGTACTAATGGAGTACGACGGCGGATCGGATAAAATATTTGTACTGGCAAACGACGGCACTATATGGGTAAGTGGCCTAAATGCCGCATATGGTTCATCGGCCCTTGGCAGCTCACCACCCTCCACTAATACTAGCGCTCCTAGCTTGTGGGGTTATAGCCCGAATACTGTGGGCGTGTATGGAACTGGTGACCAGGTATGGATTAATGTAAGCGGAGTATATGTGTGTATAGATAACGCTAATGGTTCATCGGCTGATGGTAATAAAATTCAGGCTTATGGCTGTTCTGGTAGTGGCAACTCTAACCCAAATCAACTCTGGTTTTTCACGGATGACACACAGGCTATTTGGAACCCTGCCACTGGCAAGTGCCTAGCGGTGGCAAATAATACTACATATGACGGCACTGCTATTCAGCTATATACATGTGACGGCAGCAGTGCTCAGCGCTGGGCCATAAATGGCGATGGCACCATACGTAATATTAGCGCTAATAAGTGCATTGATCTAACTGCTGGCAATACTGCTAACGGTACACAAATTCAGTTATGGAACTGTGGCGCGGGTAACGGCAACCAGCAATGGCGCCCTAACGGTCGGGCCAGGCCATGGAAAGGTATAATTGCCACAAACAATTCATTTTGCGGTCTTAGGCTAGATGAATGGAGCGGCTTATGGTGTGCTGGTAGCAACAATGGTGGACAACTACTTAACAGGGGTGACAACATTAGTGGTGGCGGGGCTTTTGGTCAGCCTTGTGAAACCGCTATATCGGCCTACATGGGCAACTTTGGGCCTTACACAAATAAAGTGGACTACACTAAGTTAAGCCCAGATTGGCAATACCAATACAACTCCTTACAGATTATTGCACAGGACGGCCAAGTGTATGGTAGTGGCTATAACCTGTACGGCAAACTTGGTAGCGGCAGTTTAGGCGATTCGGCCAATGGTTACCGGCAGTGTTATGCCCAAAAGTTCCAGCTACCTAGTGGTGTAACGGCGCTCGATATGAGCACACGCGATGAGCACAGCACCTATGTGCTTGGCAGTGATGGTAATGTATATGCGGCTGGGCTAAATAACACTGGCCAGCTGGGCGATGGCACAACCACCAACCGCTCGACCCCAATTGTGGTACAGGTGCCTAAGATAGGCTATTCGTACTAGTCAGGTGCCAGCCCTTGCAGCTATTGCACTTATAAACTTCAAGCTGTAAATCCATTTGCTGTAGCATTTGTATTTCAGCTTGTCGCTCGGCTTCTAGCTTATTGGCAAACCGGCGCTTGGTTGCACAAGTACTACCAGTTTGGTAAACGGTTTTGGTGAGTTTTTGGCTGTTATTTCGGCGTGGCATCTTTTCAATTATCTTCCCTGTTGCTATACTATAAGTATATGGTCAAAAAGCCAAGCGGCGATGCGGGGGGTGCGCCGGCGGTTCGTAGTGAATCGTCTACTCTTACGTTGATTGCCAGCATGGCCGACACGACCTGGCGCATGTTTGTGCCAACTTTGCCGCTTATTATGCTGGGCAATTGGCTAGATGGAAAGTTTGCTACTAAGCCGTGGTTACTACTGGCAGGAGCCGCAGTTGGCGGCGTAATAGCTGCCCTGCTTATTCGGGCACAGTTACGGAGGAAAGCATAGTGTTAAACATGGCCGAAGGAGTCCAGATTGCTTTGCCTGCTGCGCAGATTTTTAGCATCGGCCCCTTCCCTGTTACAAACACCATGATTTTAGGTACCTTAGGTATCGCAGTTATGATGGCGGTGTTGTTTTACGCTAGGGCCAACGTGCTAAAGGGCAAAACCAATTTTATTACTGGTATGGTGCGCTGGACTATGGAGGGCATGTATGGCCAGGTAATGGATATAATCCCTAATAAAAAGGTTGCTAAAAGCATCGCCCCGCTGGCCCTTACTATATTTTTCACCGTGCTATTTACCTACTGGATAAGTATCATCCCGGGTGTTGGTGAGAGCATATTTGTCTCGTCGACCCACTCGCCACTACTGCGTGGCCTACCGACCGATCTCAACTTTACCTTTGCCATTGCTATAATTACAATCTTAGCCGCCCAGGCCTATGCAATAAAGAGCCATGGTTTGTTTGGTAACTTAGGCCGCTACTTTGTTAACCCGTTCAAAAACCCAATTGGCGCTTTTGAGGGCCTGTTAGAACTAGTTGGCGAGTTTAGCCGCCTAATTGCCCTAAGCCTACGTTTATTTGGTAACGCCTTTGCCGGAGAAGTTCTGCTAGCTATCATTGCCATGCTAAGCGGCTGGCTAGCTAGCCTAAGCTTACCGGTATTTATGATATTTGAGCTATTTATCGGCTTTATTCAGGCCTATGTGTTCTTTGTGCTTACCTGTATATTTACCGCCCTTGGCACCGCCAGCCACGGTGATTCTTCCCCCGCTCATTCTGCAGATGTAATTGCCACGAATGAGGCCTTAAATAGTTAATAAATAAAGGAGATAATATGGAACTAAAAGAACTAGCATTTGGTTTGACCTACGCACTACCAGCATTAGGCGCCGCCCTTGGTGTTGGGCTTATTGGTAGTGCTGCCCTAAACGCACTAGGCCGTAACCCCGAAAAACTAGCCGAAATCCGCACGCTAATGATCACCGCGATTGTGTTTGCAGACTCACTCGCCATCATTGGTATTATTGTGGCCTACATGGCAAAGGCGTAACCATACTATGGCACTAGGAGTAACAAGTTTTGCAGAGGCAGCCAGCGGCGGTATTTTAGGCACCCTGGGTATTGATGGCAAGCTTTTATTATTCCAAATAATCGCGTTTTTAGTGGTGCTTTGGATATTAAAAAAATGGGTCTACCCACCTTTCCTTAATATCTTAGAAAAGCGCGATGCCGTAGCCGCTGAGGCCGCCAAATCTATAGCCGAAGCCGCTAAACAGGCAAAAGAGGCCAAAGACCAGGCCGAAAAAGTAATGATAGAAGCCCATAAAGAGGCCGCTCTTATCATGAGCACAGCTAAACAAGAGGCTATGGACCTAAGCGAAACCAGTGATAAAAAAGCCCGGGCCCGGGCCGAGCGGATTGTAACCGATGCTCACGACCAAACGGTGCGTGATATTGAGTCAGCCAAAAACCAGTTGCGAGCCGAGATGATCGACCTTGTGGCTAGCGCTACCGAAAAGGTTACATCTAATGTAGTGGATGCAAAAACCGATAAGGCGATTATTACTAAGAGTCTAAAGGATGCAGCCTGATGGCCGAACGCATAACAAGGCGCAAAATTGCAGCGCACGTTGCTAGCGAACTAGTAGCCGGTAATAAGGCCATAATTGACCAATTAGCTGGCTTTATAGTAGCCACCGGCCGCCAGCGTGAGGCTCAGCTGATTATGCGTGATATCGAGGACGCCCTAGCCGAACGCGGTATTGTTATTGCCACGGCTACGACCGCACATGGCCTTAATAGCGATTTAACTGCCGCTATTAAGCGTATGGTTAGTGGCCAAACTGTAATTATTCGTGAACAGACCGACCCTAGCCTGATTAGTGGGCTGCTGCTCCAAACGCCAGGTAGGCGCTATGACGGTACAATTAGGCACAGGATAAACGAGCTGCGAGCTCAGAAAGTATAACATTATGGCAGAAAGCACATATCAAGAGCTATCACAGCAACTCCGCACCGCAATCGCTGGCTTAGAGGCCAATGAGGGCCTAGATGAAGTAGGCGTAGTTATTAGGATCGGCGACGGCGTGGCCTGGGTGCATGGCCTCAAAAAAGCTGGGTTTAACGAGGTTTTACAGATTGAGACCAAAGACGGCATCGTGGAGGCATTTGCCCTTAACTTAATGGAAGATGAAATTGGCGCGGTCCTACTTGGTAGCGACCAATCAGTTGCGGCTGGCGATACCGTGCGCCTAAAGGGCGAGGTTTTGAGTGTGCCGGTGGGCGAAGAGCTTTTGGGCCGCGTAGTTAACCCGCTTGGTGAGCCGCTCGATGGCGGCCCGGCTATCAAGACCAAGCAGCGTGGCCTGGTTGAGCGCGAAGCTATTGGCGTGATGGGCCGTAAGCACGTGCACGAACCACTTATGACTGGCATTGTCGCTATAGACTGTATGTTCCCTGTTGGCCGCGGCCAGCGTGAACTTATTATTGGTGATAGGCAAACCGGTAAAACCGCTATTGCACTAGATACTATGCTAAACCAAGGCCGCCAAAAAACTGGCGTGGTCAACGTATATGTGGCTATTGGCCAAAAGTTAAGCAAGGTTGCCCGCCTGGTTGAGCGCTTACGCGAAGAGGGCGTAATGGACCAGACTATTGTGGTTGTAGCTGGCCCAAGCGACCCGGCTTCCCTGCTGTACCTAGCGCCATACGCTGGTACTGCCATGGGCGAATATTTCCGGGATAACAGCAAGCATGCCCTAATGATTTATGACGATTTAACCAAGCATGCCGTAGCTTACCGCCAAATGAGCCTACTGCTCCGCCGCCCACCAGGCCGCGAAGCTTTCCCAGGAGACGTATTCTACTTGCACAGCCGCTTGCTAGAGCGCAGTGCTAAGTTAAGTGATGATTTAGGCGCCGGCAGCCTAACTGCCCTGCCAATTATCGAAACCCAAGCCGGTGATATTAGCGCCTATATCCCTACCAACGTAATTAGTATTACTGATGGCCAGATATTTATGGAAACAGATTTGTTCTACCAGGGTATTAGGCCAGCCATTAGTGCCGGTTTAAGCGTGAGCCGCGTGGGTGGTGATGCCCAAACTAAGGCGGTTAAATCTGTTAGTGGTAACCTAAAGCTTGGCTTAAGCCAGTTCCGTGAGCTAGCTAGTTTTGCCCAGTTTGGTAGTGACCTAGATGAATCAACTAAGCAGCAAATTGCCCGTGGCCAGCGCCTAACAGAGCTGCTAAAACAGCCGCAGTACCAGCCGCTTGGCGTATGGGAGCAGGTTGTTAGTGTATATGTGGTTAGCCAGGGGTTGTTCGATAAGGCACCGGCTGCCAAGGTTAAAGATGCTCAAGCCGCCCTACTTACCCGCCTATGGGCCGATCATAAAGATGATATGCGTACTCTAAATAAAGGCGATAAAAAGTTCACCGATGACGAAAAGCTGGTTAAGTTGGTCGAAAAAACTGCTACTGGTGTAGCGAAAGGGTTTGAGGCATAGTCATGCATGACATCGTGCGCAGCCCGAAAGATGACGGCCACGTATATGAAATCCGCCCACCTTATAGTGAGGGTTCTTTGCTAGCTCCTAAGGGTGTCGACAGTGTAGATATTATTACACCTGAAGGTGCGCAGCGGTTGAGTGCCGACCAGGTCAATGCAGACGCCCTTAGGTTGAGGCCTAAGCTATTAAAGACGACGCCTCAGATAATTGCAGCCGCTAATGCGCGTTGGCAACTAGATCGTAACTCTAAAGAGGCAAATAATGGCTAGTACTCGCCAACTCAAATCTCGAATCCGCTCGGTTAAAAGCACCAAGCAGATTACTAAGGCTATGCAGATGGTGGCGGCTAGTAAAATGCGCCGCACGCAAGATGCCGCCAAGTCTAGTGCACCGTACGAGGCGGCGGCTCAAGATATAATGACCTACCTAGCCGGACAGGGCGCCACCGATGATCACCCACTATTTCGCCGACGGCCACTAAAAAGCCGCCTAATCATACTAGTTGCCGCCGATAAAGGCCTAGCTGGGGCTTATAATGCCAGTGTATTACGGACTTATACCGACTTGCTTTTACGTGATGATGCCCGCGGCATCAAAAACCACACTATTACAGTGGGCCGTAAGGCTTCGCACTTTGCTAGCCGGCTTAAAGATACCGATATACTGGGTTCATACGATGACATGCCTGACCACCCTGCCGGCAGCACATTCCATGCTATCTTAAGCACGGCATGTAGTATGTACGAACAGGAACAAATTGATGTCGTAACAGTGGTATATACGCAGTTTATCAATAGCATTAACCAGCAGGCCACTATGATGCGCCTACTGCCAGCTGGTACGGAGCTCTTTAGCGACCCTGGTGCCGTGCCGAACACTATCGCTGATTCTAAGTTTGAACCAAGCGTACCCGAGGTGCTGAATGCTGTTTTGTACCGCATGGTTGGCTCGCGCCTGTTCCAGGCTTTGTTAGATAGCCGGGCTAGCGAGCACAGTATGCGCATGCTAGCTATGAAAAACGCTACCGATAACGCCAGCGACCTAATAGATGACCTAACGCTAGAAATGAACAAAGCCCGGCAAGATGCCATAACCCAAGAAATAAGTGAAATAAGCGGTGGGGTGGAGGCGATGAAATGAACGAAATAGGAAAACAACCTACTGGTCCGAATAATGAAAGAGCACGGAGACTTGTTAAATCTGACATAGCTACAAGTTCTTTTCTTGGCATTTCGCTGGTTCCAGATTGTCATGGTATCCCCATAGAACCATTCGTCGAGAGACGTATGCGTCCTGAAGACATGAGCCCTGCAGACAGAGAATACAGTGACGCAGTAAAAAAGATTATTTTAGGAGGAAGTGATGACTAAAGATACTGGAAAGATAATTCAAATCGTAGGGGTGGTGATTGACGTTGAGTTTGAAGGCAAGCTGCCTTCTATTTATGATGCGTTATTGATTGAGCACGATGGTAAACGCATTGTTTTAGAGGTAGCCCAGCACCTCGATGAGCACACCGTACGGGCTATTAGCCTGCAAAACACCGATGGATTACGCCGTGGGCAGAGTGTATCAGCAACAGGCGCACCTATTAGTGTGCCGGTAGGGCCCGAGACTCAAGGCCGCATGTTTAACGTGGTCGGTGAGCCGATTGATGGCATGCCAGCACCAAAGGGCAAAAAGGCGCCAATTCACCGCCAGCCACCTGCCCTAAGCGAGCAGAGCAACAAAACAGAGATACTAGAAACTGGCGTAAAAGTTATCGACCTAATTGCGCCAATCGCTAAGGGTGGTAAGGTTGGCCTATTTGGCGGCGCCGGTGTGGGCAAAACCGTGCTTATCCAGGAGCTTATCAATAACATCGCTAAGTTCCACAGCGGTAACAGCGTATTTGCCGGTGTCGGCGAGCGCACCCGCGAAGGCAACGACCTTTACTTTGAAATGAAAGATGCCGGTGTATTAGATAAAACCAGCCTTGTATTTGGCCAGATGAACGAACCACCTGGAGCGCGCCTACGTGTTGCTTTGAGCGGCCTGGCTATGGCCGAGGCTTTCCGCGATGAGGGCAAAGATGTGTTGCTGTTTATCGATAATATTTTCCGTTTTACCCAGGCCGGTAGCGAGGTATCTGCCCTACTTGGTCGCCTGCCTAGTGCCGTGGGTTACCAGCCTAACTTGCAGCAAGAAATGGGTGCTTTGCAGGAGCGTATTACCAGTACTAAAAAAGGCTCTATCACAAGCGTGCAGGCAGTATATGTGCCAGCCGATGATTTGACTGACCCAGCCCCTGCTGCGACCTTTGCCCACCTAGATAGCACAATCGTGCTAAACCGTGGACTAACCGAAATTGGTATCTACCCAGCTGTGGACCCACTAGATAGTAGCAGTACTATTTTGGACCCACAGATTGTTGGCGAAGAACACTACCGCGTGGCCCGCGAAGTCCAGCGAGTACTACAAGAATACCGCGAACTGCAAGATATAATCGCCATCCTAGGCATGGAAGAACTAAGCGATGACCAAAAGCAGACCGTTAACCGGGCTCGCCGCTTACAGCGCTTTTTGGCCCAGCCGTTCCACGTGGCCCAGCAGTTTACAGGCAACCCTGGCTCGTTTATTAAGCTGCAAGATAGTATTAAAGATGCCGCCGATATCCTAGCTGGCAAATACGACGACAAGCCAGAGCAATGGTTCTATATGGCCGCCGGTCCGCTAAGCGAAAAGAAGGATTAGCTACGTGCAGTTAAAACTAATCACCCTCGCTGGTGAAAAGATCAACAAAGCCATCTACCAGGTTACTATACCTACAATAGATGGCGAGATTAGCGTATACCCCGACCACGAGGCGCTAATAACGGTAGCCAAGCCTGGTGTAGTGGTAGTTAAGATGGAAAAAAACGATGTAGCTGATAGGCATGAACTGTTTGCCATTAGCGGCGGTATTGTCGAAATCACTGGCAAAACTGTAAAGATATTGGTTGATGAGGCCGACCACGGCGCCGATATCGTAGAGGCTGAAACCCAGGCTGCCCTGGACCGTGCCATTGCTATGCGCGATAGTGCCACCGATTCGGTAGAGCTTGACCAAGCCCACCAGTTGATTGACCGCCATTTGGTACGCCTAAAAGTGGCCGATTTGCACCGTCGCCGGCGCCATAACTAAAGTGTATTTATAATTGCTCGGACTTCGGCTGTATTTTTGGTGTGCATTAGTTGTTCGCGCAGCTCGCTTGCGCCTTCAAAATCACGAATGTATATCTTAAAAAACCGCTTTAGGGTTTCAAATGGTCGCCTAGTTTGTTCGGCGTATTGGTCATACAGGTCAAGATGGTAGTTGAGTAAATTGATTAGTGTTTCCTTATCTTTTCGCTTCCGAGCCCTATTTGCCTCAAGATAGTGCTCATCATCCCCGCTCCCGTTGTTAACTGCGTTGTGTATATCTTCATCTGTAGTCGCTGCAGCCCGGTACTCCGCGCCCTCGCGCCCATCAACCCTACCTCCTGCTCTCAAGCCGGGTCTCGTAGAGGTCCCCGGATCCTCGCTCGGCTCAGTTTCGAGAAAGTCAGCAAAAGCAATACCCGAGCGTCGCTCATCGGCTCCGATTTGGGATAAGCGGGTGACGACTGGTGGGGCAGCACCCACTTTTGAAGAAATCTCTGATTTTTCAAAAGAAGGGGCGGACCAGGCGGCAGGACCTGCGGCTAGCGACCTACGTTCCACCATGGGTGGTAACGACGGGAGCGGGGATCCTTGCGCTTTCGCAAAGCAAAAAGGATCTGTAAATATACCACGGCCTATCATTACTCCATCAATGCCGTATTGTTCGGCTAGTCGTAGCCCCTGTTCCCTGTTTTTAATATCGCCATTTATTACAAGTAGTGTGTTTGGGGCGATTTTATCGCGCAGGGCCTTAATACTTGGTATTAGTTCCCAGTGGGCCGGCACTTTGCTCATTTCCTTTTTGGTGCGGAGGTGGATTGTTAGCACGGCAATATCTTGTTCTAGTATATGTGTTAGCCAACCCTCCCATTCGCTTAAATTGCTATAGCCTAGCCTGGTTTTTACGCTTACAGGCAAGCCGGCTTTTTTAGCAGCCGCAATTGCCTGGGCGGCTAAATCAGGCTGGCGGATAAGGGCTGCACCGCCACTTTTAACAGCACTTTTAGCTGGGCAGCCCATATTTATATCTATGCCATCATACCCTAGGCTGGCGCAGTGTAAGGCAAATTGTTCCAAATCACCTGGCTGACCACCCCATATTTGGGCGATGATTGGGTGTTCATCGGCCGTTTTAATAAGCCGCCCACCTATGCCTTTACTACCAGCGTGCACCCAGCCGGTGGCATTGGCAAACTCAGTATAAAATACATCTGGCGCGCCGGCTTTTTTAACTACGTGTCGGAACACTACGTCAGTAACTTGCTCCATAGGAGCAAGTATAAAAAACGGTCGCGGTAGGTTGTTCCAAAAACTATTCACTTGCTCTATTTTACCCTATAAAAAGGAAAAAGCCCCGTTCTGCTATGTTGCAGAACGGGGATGATGGTCTGGGCTGCGCGAGTTGACACGCATCTTCCTCCCCCTTGGAGGCGGCTCTCGTTAAGCTAAGCCCAGTTTGGTGCTCCACCCTGGCCGGGCGCCAGGATGGAGCTGTTCGCTAATGCCGTCTTCCCACAGCAAGAGCGAACATTTTTTCCGCCCAAAGGGCGGAAGTTTTACCGGGAGGGGCATGAGCGACTTTGCTCACGCCCCTCAACCGGGTTGGCTACATCTATCCATCATGCCTATAGTCACTCTGGCATAGATGGAACTGCTGTAGCGGCAGTGGCGGTACTGTATTGTACCAAGTTTGGGCCCAGACCCCCTGCGAGGGGGACGCCGAGGGGTCTGGGCTTTTGTTACTCCGCGTGCGTGAGTGAGAGGGACGCGGAGATACAAAAACGATAATACCATAATGCAATTAGTATTGCAACACTTTTCACAAAAAGGCATAAAAAACCCGCCCTAAAGGCGGTATTGGTTTGCCCGAGAGAGGGTCTGGTGATGGACCGGGAGTCATGCATACGTTGCTGCGACACAGGTTTCTCCCGTTCACGAGATCGCCAGTCCCTCTCTCAGGTTTGGATGGGCCTTTACGGCCTATCCTAGCATCCACATCAAGTATGGCTTGGACCAAAACTTGGAAAGAATGCTCTCCGCGCGGTGAGCGCGGAAAATTTGATTGTTTGATGATTCGGCCAGCCCCAGGCCGCAGTGCTTCGAGCCGGGTATGAGACGGTTCGAAGCACATGTGGCCTGGGGTGGACCTATGGCTTAGGGGTTCTTGCGCCCACGAGCCTCGAAGTCCCTGTTGCTGACGGCTTGCATGTTGCGGCCTTTGTCAACAAGGGCTTGTTCGGCGACAGTGCGCTTGTCGGGTGCCTTTCCGGCGGCGGCCAAATACTGATCCTTGGTAGCCATATTGAACATCCCTTCCTTTTGGGAGTTGGGTGACGGAATCATCAAAGTACGCCCGGCGGGCGTTGATGTCCGTCTGGGTCTTCGCTATATTACACTATTTAGCAAATCTTGTCAATAATATCTTGTTCAAACGTCAGTATGCCTTTTAGGCTCGGTTCGTACCTGCTGGTATCAGGCAAATCAAGCGTGGTAACGTGCTGCCACACCCCTGTTATGAGCTTAGTAAATTGTTCCAAATCAGTACTACTAAACTGGGCCTCTAGGGCATGTATATTGCCTTCACTATCTGGCTCGACAAACTGCAGTACACCGGCCTCAAAATCATAGGTGGCCCAATCGCGACTGTTTTGCACTAGTAGCTGGTAAAACATTAGCTGCTGGCGGTATTTATGCAGCTTAATCTTAGAATATTCGGTGCTTCCCTTCCAGCTGCGGGCTGGTGTACCGGTTTTATAATCGGTTACTACAATGGAGTGCTGGTTGATATCGACTAAATCTAGGTTGCCGGTTAGCCGGGCTTCACCCAGTACCACACCTTGGCCACCAAAGCCAAGTTCGGTCTTTTGTGTGCTGGTGAACGTGCTGTATTTGGCCTCCAAAAACTTAGTTAGGCTATTAAGGCCCTTTTTGAGGTACAGCGCATGGTCCTCGGGGCTTAGGTGTTGTTGTTCTAATATATCTTCAAACTGGTGCAAGGTATCCTCGATAGGTGGTTTGCGGCCGGTCTTAACCATGTTGTGTACACGCTGCAAGGTAGAATGAATAGCCGTGCCGTACTGTGCGCTGGGCGATTTGGCGCTTGGAAAATGCAGCAGGTTGTTTAGCAAAAAGTACTGTGGGCCGCCTTTTGTTACATCCAAAAAGTTATTTAGGTGGGTGGCGCTAAGTTTGTAGTTTTGTAAGGTTGGCGTAAGCAGCTGCTGCATGCTGGCGGCTGGGGCATTGGTAAGCGCGCCGCGCCAATCGGTTATGGCAGCGGCTACCACCTCAGATAGACCCGGTGCCGGGTTGCTTATCGCAGTAAGGCTTGTGCCAGTTAAAAAGGCAGCCGGCAGCAGCGTTTTGCCCGAATCATCGGCCGTAGCGTAGCTAATAGTAAGCTGCTGCTTGGCGCGTGTCATAGCCACATAAAACAGGCGTAGGCGCTCGCTATAGGTATCGCCCGCTGGGCTAATGGCTAGGTTTTTTGGGTAGCTAATAAGCCGGCTTTTTACCCGTACCTTTTCACCCCAGCTGCTATCAACAGCGCCAATTATATACACTTGCTGGTATTCTAAACCCTTACTTTTATGGGCAGTTAAAAGGTTAACGGCGCTAGTTTGGCCTACGATAGGCTTACGTATGCTGGTAATGCCTAGGCCGGTTTGTTCGTGCATGCCTATATAGTGCAAAAAATCTTGTAGGTAAAGCGCCTGGCTGGGCTGGTATTCGCGTAATTTAGCGCGGATGGTGCGCAGGGCCTCAATATAGTTAACGTATCGCTCGGTATTAACAGTGCTGCCAAAATAATAGCTAAATATTGGCGATTGGTAGCCGGCCGCTAGCTCGCTATCGGGCGTGCCGGTTATGGTATCAAGCATAGGTTCAAGCAGAATGTTTGGGGCGCTGGTAGCCAGCTGCAATAGCCAGCCCATAAGGGGTTTAAAGGTGCTACTAGCCGCCATGGCTTCGGGCCATAGCTGGTGGTTACGGTAGGCGGCCAGGCTTAATTGCCATATGCTTTCGGGCGTAAAACCGAAGGCTGGGTGGGCTACTAGTTCGGGTAGCAGCGCATTAGCTTCATCGAGCTGCTGGTCCTCAAGCGCCACGACAATATCGGCTACTAGTATAACGGCACGCACGACATCATTATTAAGTACGTTATCGCGGCGTTCGTAGTTGACCTGCACCCCTTGCTGCTGCAAATACGGCAAAAGCGCCACTAGCTCGGCATGGCGCCGGGCAATAATAGCTATATCGCCTTGGCTAGTGCCAGCTTTTATACTGGCCGCGACCTGCCCTGCTACCCAGGCTCGCTCGGCTGTTACGTCGCTCAGCTGGTTTAGTTGTACGGCACCGGCGGCTTTGCTATTAGCAGTTAGTTGCTTGGTTAGATCGGCTATTGTGTCCTCTAGCCTGTCGCTGCCCTGGGTAATAACCTCGCGCGAATGGGTTAAAACATGGGGTACACTACGGTAATTATCGGTTAGCGTGATAATTTGCGGGTTTTTAAACTGGTCGCGGAACTTATGGATGTTGTTTACGTCGGCCCCTTGGAAACTATATATGGCTTGGTCATCATCGCCCACAGCCATAATATTGGGGTTTTCGCCGGTTGTGATATCAAATAGAAGGCGTAGCTGGGCTAGGTTGGTGTCCTGGAACTCATCAACCAGTATATATTGGTAGCACTCTTGTAGGTTGGCGCGCAGGTCGGGCCGGGTCTCCAGGGCATGGACTACGTTTAGAACCATATCGTCGTAGTCGAACAGGCTCTGTTCGGTCATTTTGCTTAAGTAAGCAAAATATACGTAGGCCACGGCGCGTAGTTTGGCGCTACGTTTACGGTCTTTAAATACAAATATACCTTCGGTATTCTTTTCTAGCCAGTCGTTGCGCCAAGCCGTGATAGGGGTGGTTTTTTTGGTAGCAATAGCCATATCGATTGTATGGGCTAGGCTTAGGGCAAGTATATTTGCCATGGGCGTGATACCTGGCGGTAGTTTGGGTTGTGGCATGGCGGCGATTTTTTGAGCAATTTTGGCTAGGCTATCTGCCATATTGAGGCTTATTTTGGCCTCAAAGATATTACTTAGCTCGCGCTCGGCGGTGTCGTAGACTAAGTCATTGGTATCTAAAATTTGTAGCAGCTCATCACTAGTTAGGCCGGCGGTTTTGAGTTCACTTATAGCCTTTGCGGTATCGCGTAGGTAAACGTATTCACCATTATTTTTGCTTGCTAGGGGGCTAGAGTAATCTAGGGTATCAAATATTTCTTGGAGTAGTTCGTGGCTAGTAATTTCATCGGCCGGCTGGTAGGTGGCGCCGTTATAAAAATATTCACGGTATTGGTTAATTATATCGGTGCCAAAACCATGGAATGTATGCACGGCTATTTTATACGCGCTTGGCCCAATAATGGCCGCTAGGCGCTCGCGCATGGCGGTTGCGCCACTTTCGGTAAAGGTTAATAGCAATATGTTTTGCGGCGCGGTATCGGTTTTTTGTAGTATATTAGCGGCGCGCATGCTTAAAAGCTCGGTTTTACCTGTGCCCGGCCCGGCAATCACGAGCAGAGGTCCATCGATAGTATCCACCGCCTGCTTTTGGGCGGCGTTTAGGCTTTTATAGCGTTTATCAAATTCCATTGACCCTATTATACCCTTTAAAACAAAAAATCCGCCAGCTGGCGGTAGGTAGAAGGGCCCGAGGTGACCGACATATTGGGTTCGCATTGCTGCTTACTTACTATGTCGGTCACCCGGGTTTTAGCCGTAAGGTTGCGGCTATCAGACTCGTTACCCAGGGTTAGCTGGGACTAAGTCCACCATCACCTCGTTGGGTGATGGTAACAAGTGCAGCACGCGGGCGCGCTGCCGGCTGGATGTTATCCCAGCCTTACAATCAACGCTCACTCTCTAGCTCATGAGTGCGCGCCTCCAGCCACGAAAGCTGGAACATGTGTACATGGAAGGCTAGCCTTCCACGGGTGGCCAAACTTTTGCGTATCGTTTCCGATGCGCTGTCATAGAGCGGCAACCAATGCTCTCTGACCCACCTTTTTACGGGTGACTAAACATGAATTATATACCAATGAACCATAATTGTCAATAGTTTTTATGAAAATATGTCAAAAAAAGTGCTATTATATCTGTAATGAACAATGATATTTATGATGATTTGGCGCTGGAGCGGGAGGCTAAAGAGCGTTTTGGCATGGCGGTTGAGGTTGGCCAGGTTATCTTGCGTAACGCCCCTGTGGGCAAAAGCGCTAAAGCCACGGTGTATTTAACTAAGAAAAAGCAGTTAATTTGCTATATCGCCGGCCCAGCCCGCCTGCTGCTTAGCGATGTGCAAAAAATCGCAACCCACATGGGCTTAAAAGTTGAGATGTATATGCCGCCTAAGGGTCAGCCGCATTACTTTGATGATTACGGCCGCAAAAAGTTTAAGCAGGTGTTCCCTGGCCGTTCGCATATAAAAGATGAAGACATAGTATTTTACCGCACCCTAGCGCCATATTGCCCCGCCCTATTAATGGTTAGCGAAGTAAAAGATGGCCATATATACCAGGCTGATAGCGACGCTAGCACCGGTTGGCGTGTGGGCGCAAAGCTCACTTACCGTCGCATAAAAACTAGTTAAGACTTACTTTTTGATACCAATTATAGCTTGGGTCAAGAAGCCACTATATTTTGCATCGGCCATCTTGGCTTTTACATCTGGCGTAATGTAGTAGCGGCCGTCAAAGTACTGCTTATCGCCCTGCCCTATGTCGCCAATGTATTCGGTATTGTTATCTAATTTTCCAAATAACAGGGCATGGGATACATTATCGATAGTGGCGTAAACTATACTGTAAGATACTTTGTCCTTGGACTCGGTGCTGACCCATGCGCTGGTAACGTTAGGCATTGCCTGGCCAGATTTAACATAGGTGGCCAGTAGGTCATCCACTGTTTGATAGGTAGTGGCTAAAGCCTTCTTATCTGTGCAGGACAGCTGATAAGTCGCAAAACTACCCTTATCGGTAGTTGTTGCATAGGCGTTCAGCTGACAATATGCGACACTATTTTGGAATACCAAGTAGTGATTAGTTTCGGTATCGGCCACTGGGCTGGTGGCGGGAGCCATAGTTTGGTTACCCATAAGGGTGCGGGCTTGGTCAAACACGGCGGTTCTATCGCTGGTACCGGCCACGCTAGCGGTATAAGTAGCTGTAAGTGGTGCTATAGCCATAATGCTATACGGCTTAGAGGAGTCCTTATAGTAAACATTACTAGCGTTTGACTCTAGTAATGCATATGCTGGCACGCTTAAGGCTGAAACGGCACCCTTAGCCGTAAAAGCTTTATATACATCGCTAGCTGATTTGTCGGCAGCAGCAGTTTGGCCAGAGTTTTTGACTAAGTTTTGTTTAAGGAACATAGCCGTTGCTATGCCAAGCGCAATAACTAGCAGGAGTGCCGCAATAGCAAGCACTAGGTGTTTTTTGCGGTGGTTGTGTTGGGGTTTTGCAGGGTGTGTCGTATCGTTATCCATTTTTTACCTTAAGGTGTGACCGCTAATACATTATGGCTTTGAAGAGATGTGGCGCTTGAGAATCCTGTAGCACAGGTGTAGCGCGCGTAATAATCGACATATTGGGTGCCGCTGAGACCTTGGTTATACCAGTAGTCGTTATATGGGTAGTTATGCACATAGTTCTTTGTGCTGTCCCATTGGGCGTGTGAGTCGAATGTGTTTGAGCCTCCTGTAATCCATGAGCCGTAGGGGCAATAGGTATTATAGGTTGCTGTACCAGGGTACTGATAGATGTTACTGGATGTACCACTCCTAAATGATCCTACACCAGCCCAAGTAGGCGCAGCTGGTGTGTTCATTGGTCGTATGGCCCATTGTTCACCGCTAGCAACAATGCCACTATCGACGTAGTTGCCATGACAGAGGGCGTAGACTTGGAATACGGTGCGCCAACCATCAGTTATGGTATGAGTATTAGACGCGGTCGTAGTTGACCAAGCGGTCCATGATGTCCATGCTCCAGTATTGGCAGTTGCCTCATCCTTGTAAGTATACTGGTACTGGGCGGTGGTACCGCTAGGACAGCTAACGGCCGCTGTGCTCATGTTCATATTAGCACCACTGTTGTTGATAGATACGATTACTGAAGAAGGGGCCGCAACTGGCATAACAACACTGTTTGATTGCCCGCTTTCGGCTGTAGTTGTGCTATTGGTGCACTGGGTCTTAACTTGGACGACGTATTTATATCCTGACGTACCTGCTTGCGTGTTGGTGCTACTGGCTGTCCAGGCGCCGTAACTTCCCCAAGCACCATCGTTTACCTGATATTTATAGGCGTATTGGACTGAATAGCCAGTTTTACAGCTAGCGCTGGCGGTTGCAACAGTATTGGTACCACTTTGGGCAAGCGTAATAGTAGGCGAGCCGGCTGGGGCTTCATTTTGGGCAGAATGGTGGCTACTAAATGTTATGGTGTTACCTGTGTACTCCTCTTTATATTGCAAAGTGTACGAATCTGAGCCTGGGGTGTAGTAAAACCCGGTAGTATCTAGGGCAGTACAATTAATATTATTAGTGCCCGCTGGGCTGCCGTAGCGGTTTAATATGGTTGAATCTAAGCCTTTTAGTACATTTGTTGTAACTAGTGTGCTACTTTGTGTAAGCAGTGCGCAGGTTGGATACTCGCCGTTTTGGGTATAGTACTTCTCCAGTGCTTCGCTAATCACCGTACCCTTAGAATTACTAGAATCATTATGGGCATTCGCCTGGACGCGGTTATATGCGACTAGTGTGAGGGTTGCCAAAATGGCAATTATAACCACAACAACGGCTATTTCGACAATAGTAAACCCCTTGTTGTGTTTCATATTCCATCAGTATATCACGCTTATGGATATGTCAACAACTAGCGGAAGCGCGCTTCCCTAGTTTTTGTGTTTTTGTTGCAGTAGGCTTAAAGTATAAGGAGTTATTATGAGTCACGAAGTAAAAATCCACGAGGCCCAGACCAAAATATTACGCGAGCTGTTGTTTTTGCCTGCGACTAATTTTGCTGGCTTGCAGCGAGTAAGTGGGCTTGAGCCCGACCATGCAAAGTTTCATATAAAGCGCCTAGTGGAGCTAGGCTATGTCGATAAGCAGGGCGCTAAATATCTTTTAAGTATTAAGGGCAAGGAATACGCCAATAAGCTAGATACCGATGCGGGTGTGATAGAGCGCCAACCAAAAGTTGCCGTGATGCTAGTAGTTGAAAGACTAATTGACAACAAAAAGCATTATTTAGTGCAACAGCGTTTGAAACACCCACTATACGGGTTTTGGGGCTGCCCTACCGGCAAGGTGCGTTGGGGCGAAAGTATATACGAAACTGCCAGCCGTGAGCTATACGAAGAGACTAAGCTTAAGAGTGAGTTTGAGTTTTCTGGCGAATACCATGAGCGGGTGGTACATGGCACAACTGGTGAAATTGTTGAGGATAAAATTTTTCATGTGATGTTTACCGATAAGGCTGAGGGCGAGCCGGTGGAGCTGTTTGAGGGCGGCCGTAATGCTTGGCGCACTATGGAAGATATGCAAACAGAGCAAAAGCGCTATAAAAGCTTTGATTTAGAAACTAAAATAGGCATAAACCGTGGGCCTAAGCTGACCGAACAGGTGTTTGAATACACCGATAGCGAGTTTTAGGCCGCTAAATCAAGCACGATTAGGTGTTCAATATGCGGTGTACGCGGGAAAAAGTTGTAACCACGGTGGTGGATAACCCGGTATGTGGGGCAAAGTAAGGCTATGTCGCGGGCTTGGGTAACAGGGTTGCAGCTAAGGTAGATAATGCGCCGAGGTTTAGTCTCCAGTAGGCGCTCTACCACATCTTTATGTAGGCCTGCCCGGGGCGGGTCGACGATGATTGTTTTGTCGCTCGTTATGTAATCTAGGGCTTTTTCACTAGGGGCTAAAATGGCCTTGGCGCTGCTGCCTAGGGCTTTAATGTTACGTTTCATTTCGCGTACAGCATCTTCGTTGATCTCCACTAGTTCAGGTGAATCGCCGCCGATAGTTAAACCAATACTGCCTACGCCAGAGTATAAGTCTAAAACGTGGTATGACTTACCGCTCCTGTCGTTGCCTGCTTTGCAGGCACGTAAGTCGCTAGCCGCGGGTCCTGCCGTTCGGTCCGCCCCTTCTTCTGAAAAATCAAAGATTTCTTCAGAAGCGGGTGCTGCCCCGCCGACCGTCACCCGCTTATCTATAACCGAAGGCAGTGAGCGCTGCTCGGCCGTTACCTCTGCCGACTTTCTCAAAACCGAGCCTAGTGAGGATCCGGGGACCTCTGCGAGGCCCGGCTTGAGAGCAGGAGGCAGGGGTAATGGACGAGATGGCGCGGGGCCCACGGGCTGAATTGCCCCATTCCTTACCTCTGCTACATACTGCATACTGCTTACTACTGGTTTCTTCGTAACCCATTCTTTCATATCCCTAAGCGCCTGCTCGTAAACCGGTATGTTCACCTGGAAAAAGCCTTCGGTGGCGTAGCTAAATGGCACACCTAAAATTGTATCTGTTAGCACGGGGTTGCCTACGCGTAGCAGACGCTTGGTTATGCGGCTGGCCGGGCTACGCGGGTCGCTATATATGATTTCGCCGCCTTGTGCACTAAAACCGCTGGCTTCGGTTTCGCTCATAAATTCGTTAATCGCATCTTTAATATATAGCTGCCAGGCGCAATTGCCCTGTTGGTCGCAGCGGATTAGCAAGGTTTTTAGCTGCCGAGCATTCACCCCAGCGTTTTGCAAAAAGTCGCGGATTTCGGTGGCTAACGCGAGTATACCCAGAGGCAAAAGAGAGCAATCACTAACCGGTACCTTGCCCTTGCCTCCACGCACAAAGAACGCGAGGTCTAGTTGCTCCTCAGGGCCACCTTCTAGCGTGCTGCCATACCAGCTAAACTCCACTTTATTGCGGTAGCCATATTGCTGGTTATTGGTATAGATTTCGATTGGGTTAGGTAAAGTAACTTTGCTTAGTTCAAAAGCCTCCAATATTAGGGCGGCTTTATAGTGCTGTTCGGCTGTAAAATCCATAATCTGCCAGGGGCTGGTGCTCAAATAGCTTGCTGGATCTTTTGGGGCTACGCGTTCTGGGCTCGGGGTTAAAACTTCGGTAACTACACCTTCAACCAAGTTAGACTTCTTTTTAGTGATACGTATTTTTACCGTTTCACCTGGCAGGCCGCCCCATACGAAGCATTTGCGGCCATCCTTTAGCGTGCCTAAGGATTGCCCGCCGCCAACTATTTTACTAAGCGTTAGGGTTTCAAATTGAGGTGTTTTCACTCACCCTATTGTACCAAAATTAGCGTGGGATGAGGCTATAGAACAGCACTAGGCTGGCTACGCCCATGAGTACAAAGGCGGCCAGTACACCTACATTGCTGATGGTGCGGTTGTGGTAATCGCCCATGACTGCTTTATTATTGCCGACTTTATATATCATCCAAAGGAGCGGCACGCTAGCCACGGCGTTAAACACAGCTGTAAATATGAGGGCTTGTATGGGGTCGATGTGCAAAAAGTTGATAGCTAGGCCGGCTAATGTAGCTAGTGCGATAATGATATAAAACCCATGAGCTTTTTTGAAGCTACGGTACAAGCCTTCTTTTATGCCCAGAGCCTCGCTTATAGCGTAGCTGCTGCTGCCGGCCAGCACTGGTACGGCTAGCAAGCCAATGCCGATTATGCCAACACTAAATAGCAATTTAGCGATAAGCCCGGCATTTGGGAACCCTTGTACAAGTGGCTCTAGGGCGGCGGCGGCATCGTTGGCGTTTTGTATCTGGGTAATACCATGCACGTGCAAGGTGCTGGCACAGGCAATGATAATAAACCAGGCACTGATAGCGGCTAGGCTCATCCCGGCAACGTTATCTAGCCTAATTTTACGGATAAAGCTTTTACTAATACGGGGAGTGCCGGTACCGCTACTGGTTTTTATGCGGTGGGTCTCTACCTCATCCTCCACTACCTCGCTTGTATTCCAAAAGAACAAGTAAGGGCTAATAGTAGTGCCTAATATACCAACCATGATATAAACAGAGTCCTTATCGAACGAAACATTCGGTACAAAGGTGCTTTTAAATACCTCGCCCCAGGGCTGGCCCACTATAAAAGCAGTTATGGGGTAAGCAAACAGTGCAATGGCTAGCCATTTTAAGAACTTAGCGTACTGGCGGTATGGTACAAACACCTGTAGCACTACGCAGACTATTGCAAAAAACACGGCCAGGCCAACAAATGGCAAAGTAGGCCAAAATAGCTGGATAGTAGCAGCCATAGCGGCGAGGTCGCTACCAATATTAACGGTGTTGGCTACTACCACTAGTATAACGGCGGCGTATAGCACTTTACGGCTATAGTGTTTTTTGAGTATGGCGGCTAGGCCGCTGCCAGTTACGGCCCCAATGCGGGCGCAGCTTTCTTGCACAGCTAGAAGTAGCGGGAACATTATGGGGAATAACCAAAGTAGGCCGTAGCCATACACGGCCCCTGCCTGGCTATAGGTAGCAATTCCACTGGGGTCATCATCGGCCGCACCGGTAACTACGCCGGGGCCCAGCACGCGTACAAACCGCCCAAACCGGCCGTAGTGTTTACGGGCCTTTAATAGGTTTTGTTCATGTTGTTTTGCGAGCTTTGTTTTTTTATTTTTACCCAGTAGGTTGTTGAGCCAGTTTGGCATATTTTATTCCGTTTATGGTAATTTACATTTATTGTACCATGAGGGGTGACGATAAAATAGTACAATATAAAACCCCCAGGCTGCTGCCTAGGGGTTTTGGCTAAACAAAGCTTATACTAATAGTGGTAAGTATATGCGTATGGGCAGCCAGCGTCTCGTGCGGCCCAAATAGGATAACTTAGTGGAACCCAGCCTGGGTTATCAGAACTACCCATTCCAACGTTGCATAGTAAACTCCATGTCTGTGGGCCAACAATACCGTCAACGGCTATAGAAGGGGTCCATACGTGCCAGCTTGACTGGAACTTATAGATTGACGCATAGGTCTTTGAGCCATAAATACCATCTACTGTGAGTGTATTGGCCATGCCGGGAGCGTTGTAGTTATTTAGCGCCTGAATATCTTTAACGCAGCGCCCAGTGCTGCCCTGCCTAAATACATATCCATAACAGCCAGCGGCGCCAGCGGTTTGGCTACCATTTGCTCCTGTAATTACTGCTCCAGCAGCGGTAGTGATAGCTAATACACCAGTCAGCAAGCCAGTTAATAGTTTATTTTGTAATTTCATAAACATCTCCTTATTTATAGAGTGTTACTTTAGCAGGCTACGACTAGTTGGTCAACCTTGGCACATTAATTCATCGATATCGCAAGACTAACTGCTCATATGAATGGATCTTTTTGAGCTATTAATGCTGTCAAACTTAAGATTGAACTAGTATGACACAATTCTAGTCAGCAAACTGTATCATTTAAAACGACGGCTGTCGTTTTAAATGATACTGAATATGGAAAACCGCCCCGCTGGGCCGGCGGTGGACTGCTTTCGCAGTCCAGGCGGTTCCCATGGGGCGGTTAGATTTTTGATCAGGCCTTCTTTATCGAAAAGATGAAGTGGGCCTTGCCGCTATCGCCGTAGCCGGGCTTCTCGTAGTTGACCTTCCAGCCTAGTGAGCGGTAAGCTTCCTCAACATCCAGCCAGCGCATGGCGAAGATCATTTCGCGTGTCACGCCGGTATCTGTTGCCTTCTCGAGCATCAGGTCGATGACCTCATCTTGCATGATGACCGATTGCCCGCCTGACAGTTTGGTCGCTATCAGTTCGTCGAATGCTTTGAACAGATGGTCTTGATTTTGGCGGCCAGAGCATCCTCCGGCCTTAACGGGCTTGTCACGATTAGCCTTTCTTTCGAGGGGATCTGGATATCCCCTATGAATACGACTATAACACTAAATGAACATTAAGCAATAACCGGGCATTGCTAAAAGTATGGTGAACGGTTAGATTTAGCGTGGCCTACCTAACTTCTACATTAACTCTTAGTGTCATCTCAACAGTAGTTCAGTGGCTTTTTTGGCGATTTGGTGGGCTTCGTCTGTGGGGATCACTATAATTGGCTTAGATTGACCCATCCGGCTGATGAAGGTTGGCTTTTGGGGTGAAAGGCAGGTATCGTTTACACTAGTATCTAGCGTAAAATCGGCAAAACCCAGGTGGGCTACGATGCGCTGGCGCAAAATGGCGCTGCGTTCCCCCACTGTGCCGGTGAACACTAGCATATCAGCTCCGCCAAGGGCCGCTAGCATGCCACCAATAGCCTTGTGGTAGGTATGCACTAAAGTAGTAAGCGCTAGGTGGGCTAGGTGGTCGCCGGCGGCTTCACGTTCTATAAGTTCACGTATATCAGCACTGCCACCTAGGCCAAGTAGGCCACCTTGGTGGTTCAAATAATCTTCCATTTGGGCCTCATCTAGTGTGAGTGAATTGCGTAGCACTTTTACGGCCACTGGGTCGATATTGCCGCTACGGGTCGCCATTAATACGCCCTCGAGGGGGCTGTACCCCATAGTTGTATCTAGGCTGCGGCCGTGGTAAACGGCGGTTATGCTGCTGCCGCTCCCCAGGTGGCACACTACTATTTTGGGCGGCAATTTGCCCATCCCCCACAGGGTATCTACGGCAGCTTGGGCGCTTAAGCCGTGGTAGCCAAACCGTTTTATATCGTATTCATCGGCGTGGTGGATGTTTATACCGTAGTTCCAGGCGTAGCTTGGCTTGGTTTTATGGAAGCTGCTATCTGATATGCCGACTATTTTTACATCGCTGTGGTGCTGGCGTAGTAGCTCTAGCTCGTGTAGGGTATTAGCGACATGGATAGGCGCCAGGGCCTTGGCCTCGGTTAATTTACCCATAAACTCATCGTCAATCAGGTGATCATACATAAAATAGCTGCCTGGTGCCACTACCCTAACGGCTATTGCATCGATGGTAGCCTCGCCTTCAATGGCGCCATTGTCGCGCATTATGGTTTCGGCATACACGCTACTTTCGGTAACATCGGTAAAGCCTAGTTCAACTACTTTGCTGTCGCTGTCGCCCAGCTTAAGTGTGCCTATTAGGCCATTATCGCTAGTTTCGATACTAAGGCTAGCCGCTAGTTCCACTCCAAATTCACCTTGGTTATATAGGGCGTATTTGCGGCTGCTGCTGCCTGGATTTGCGACTAAAATTAACCCCACCGTTTTTACTCCTAGTTTGTCTGGCCGTGCCAGGCTTCTTCCTTGGCTTGTTCTTGGCCACGTGCGGCTGGCCATACCCAGGCATCAAGTTCGGGCATATCTATGCCGTAATCTTTGATGTACTGAGTGTTGGCATCGATTTTGGCCTGGTATTCGGCGATTTTTTGCTGGGCTTCCTCAAATGGTACTACGCCGTTACGGCCTAGCTGGTCAAAAGCGGCCTGGGCCAGCTGGTAGCGGCTAGTGTTGTTGCGAACGTGCATGTCAAATGGCGTGGTGGTGCTACCAATTTCGATATAGCCGCGTACATCGAACCGACGCGTATCGTGGGCGTAGTTAAATAACACAGCTTTAGCTGTTTGCGGGTAGCCGTGGAAGTTGAATATAACTGGTTTATCGTGCGTGAACTTATCGTCAAATTCGGTCTGGTCAACCACTTGCTCCACCGTACCAAAGCCAACTGTGGTGAGGCTGCTAACATTCAGCATGCGCACTTTTGCATTCGGGAACTCGGTTTTAACTATATCGATAGCGGCCATGGTCTCCTTGGTTGGGTAATCGCCGGCGGCGGCCATCACAACATCGGGATTTTCGTCGCTTGCAAAGTCCCAAACTAGCAGGCCTTCGTTGACTTGCTGGCGAGCCTTATCGGGTGTAAGCCAGCGTGGTTCAAGGGTTTTACCAGCTACTACGGCGTTGATTTGGCGGGTGCTCTTAAGCATGCGCTCAATTACTACTAGTGTAGTATTGGCATCGGCTGGGAAATATACGTTGCTAAAGTTACTTTGGCGGCGCAAAATGTCATCTACAAAACCAGGGTTTTGGTGGCTAAAGCCGTTGTGGTCTTGGCGCCAGCCGCTACTAGTGAGTATATAGTTTAGGCTGCTGATAGTACCACGCCATTCTACACCGCGGCTTTGGGTCAAAAACTTAGCGCACTGGTCAACCATGCTGCTAACTACGGCTAGGAACGCTTCGTAGCTTGCGAACATGCCGTGTCGGCCGGTCAAAACGTAGCCTTGCATTAGGCCCTGCATATTGTGCTCGCTTAGCATTTCCATCACGCGGCCATCTTGGCTTAGGTCTTTGTCCCATGGCATAATTGGCCATTGCCAGCTGCGGCTAGTAGCGCCAAAGATAGCGTCAAGCTTATTGGAATAGGTTTCATCTGGGCTCATAAAGCGGAAGTTTTTGTTATCGGCGTTTAGCTCGAACACGCGCTTTAGGTATTTGCCGGTTTGGACCATGCTTGCGCCGCCCATGGTGCCAGGTATTGTGGCATCTTCGGCGAATTCTTCGACACTAGGCAGGTTAAGCGGCTGGTAGGTGCCATCGGCGCGGGCATTGCGGTTCATGCCAAGGCGCTTAGCTGGGTCTTCGGGCAAAATATCGTTTATGTAGCTGCCAAAGCCAGTTTTGGGGTCGTAAAGCTCGCTAAAGTTGTAGCTACGGAGCCAGTCGTTGAGTAGTTTTAGCTGTTCCTCATCGCTGTTGGCTTCTGTCAGCACCACCTGGTGGGCCATGCAGTTGCCTTCTATTTTTACGCCGTCGAGTTCTTTTACGCCTGTCCAGCCCTTAAGGGTGCGCATAACAAGCATTGGCATGCGTGGGGCTACGGTGTCTTGGGCGGCCCGGACTTCTTCTATGATATCGTGGGCCCAGTCTAGGGCTTCGGCCATAGCATCGTGTGGGTTTACGCCATCTTTGGTGCAATCGACTATGCGTGGTTCGTAGCCGTAGCCGCTAAATAGTGTCATTAGTTCGTAGTTACTCATGCGGCCAAACACGGTTGGGCCACTGATTTTGTAGCCATTTAGGTGCAAGATAGGTAGCACTATGCCGTCGCGCTTAGGGTTGATTAGCTTATTGAGGTGCCAAGCACCAGCTGTTGGGCCGGTTTCGGCTTCGCCATCGCCTACGAGGCAGGCCACCATTAGGTCGGGGTTGTCCATAACGGCACCGTAGCTAGTGCTTAGGCTATAGCCAAGCTCGCCGCCCTCTAAGATTACGCCTGGTGTTTCGGGGTTACTGTGGCTTGGGTAGCCGTATGGCCAGCTAAAACCGCGGCAAAGCTTAGCTATGCCATCTAGGTTATAAGGTAAGCTAGGGTCAAAGTGGCTTAAGGTGCCTTCCATGAACAAGTTAGCTTGCAGGGCTGGGAACCCGTGCCCTGGGCCGACTACATAAAGCATGTTTTGGTCGTACTTTTTAGCGTAGCGGCTTAGGTGGGCGTAGGCAAAGTTGATGCCTGGTCCACTGCCCCAGTGTCCTAGTAGGCGGCTCTTAACATCACTAAATTTTACATCCCGCGTGGTCAAAAAGTTATCTTTTAAAAAGATTTGCGCGGCGGTTAGGTAGTTTGCTGCCCGTAGGTACTGGCTAATAGAGTGTTTTTCATGGTTATTCATATTAAATCCAGTATAGCATGAGCGGAATGGGTAGGAAAAGTGGAGGATTGTGGTGGTCTAAAGTGCTAGTTAATTGAAGCGGCCCCGTACCGCTTGCGCGGTACGGGGCCTTGTGTCACTTCACAACAACCAGGCATCCCTTTCGGTGAAGGGTGTTGTAGTGACCCACGAAGGTCCAACCACCGAATGCGACCTTAATGATGTGATCATGACGGGTCTCAGGTGTAGGGACTCCCCCCAGGTGCTGTATGCCAACGACTTGGGGGTCAAAGACTGTTCCAAGCTCGTCTATCGGATGCGCCACACTGTCTTCATCGGTACGACCGTAGAAAACGACGCGGTCGAATCTGGCGCGCATCCCTTGCGGGAAGCCTCCTGGTTGAGGAACCGCAAGCTCGTAAGCTTGCAACAACCCCTTTAGGTTCGGACCATCAAGGATGTCGATTCGCTCGACAATTAGTTTGGTAGCCATCCGGCTCACCTCTCTGCGTTCGCCATGTGACCAGGCGAAGTGGTCGTTACTAGCTTGCGCTAGCCACCTCACATCCATGAGGAATTAAGGTTTATTATAACATAAAAAGTAGACAAATTGAGGCTACGCTTCAATAATGCCAAGTTCTTTCAATACTTCTTCTGCATCAAGGCCTTCTTCGGTGAGTATGCCATAAAGGTAATTCACAAAATCTTCGTAATCTTGCTCCTCTATCCATAGGTCTCTCAAATATTCGCGGTTCATGTCGCTTACTATGCCACGTAAGCGCAGAATGATACTTTCGGGGCTTTCATCAAGCATGCCGACTAGCAATTCGATTTCATTACCCAACACATCGCTAAGCTCGTTAAGTCCAGTATTTAATGCATATATATCTGCTGAATCTAGCTCGGTTGCGTAACGGAGCGTATTGCCTACGTTACGGAATATAAGAGCTTTTTGTAATATTGCTGCAATTTGGATGGTAGCATATTTATCGCCGTTAGGCTCTTGTTCGGCTAGTGCTTCAAATTGCAGTGCATACTCTGTCCACAGCTGCTTAATTTTATCAGGATTAGCACTGGTCTCAGCGAGCGTGGCCTTTAAGTCGTTTATTATCTGCAATAACTCAGGGCTGAGTTGAACATCAATAAGAGTTAATAGGTCGAGCATGCTTGATGGCACGTTTTCATCTGCGTAGTCTGGTTGCACCTGTGTAGTGTCTCCATTATTGCCGTGAGGTAGTCGAGGCTCTGTATTCATAGAATAATCATAACAAAAACTACGAGATATCATATATACGGTATTCACAGTTTTTCATTGGGCTGAGACGCATGTTACCCGCAAGTGGTAGGTTATTTATGTACGCATGTACGGCTTGGTGCACGTCGCCGCTCGAAACTACCAGCACAGAAGCACTTTTGCCATATGTGGCCTTAAGGTCATCCAGGGCCGTGTAGATGCGCTTAAAAAAATCACGTATCGGTTCCACGCCCTCAACTATCGTGTTGCTGTCAAAATTAAACGCCGCATGCCACGTGGCAGCGTCAAGATAGCTGCTGGTCGATAGTTCCCTCCACGCATCGTCTACTTGTATAGCTTGTTCATGAAATTTATTGATGATTGCTGCAGTTTGTAGAGTACGCTGGAGATTAGAGCTAATTATAGCGTTAAAGGTAGTGTCCTTAAGATGTTCGGCAAGTTGCTCTGCTTGCGATACGCCCGCAGCATTAAGCTGTTCATCAAATTGAGCAGTGTTGGCTTGTTGTAAGCCAGAGTTTGCGTCTGTCTCACCATGGCGCACAAAGTATAATTTCATAGTTTGATTATATATGATTTGTGCTTGGTATCTATTACGAAACAATATCTACAAAAATCGGTCGAAAATTTTGCGCAGTTTTACTATAAAACTATCACCCTTTTGAGGGGTTGAATGTTTAAATAGTTGCTTAAAGAAATTCTTCATAGCGGAAGTGTATCATACGATCACGCGCGAGTGAAATACCACGGGTATTTCTCGCCCCCTCATGCTTCGCATCCGTGGTTTCAAGCCCTAACCACTAGCCAAATAAAAAACAGGCACAAGGACTGCTCTTTATTTGGCTGGGGCTCAGTGACTTATTCCAAACTTTTGAAGACCTTGAATCTGTTGTCGATAAAGAAGCTGAAATTGCAAATATTAGGGAGCTATTGGACGAGAGCGATTCGCCGCAGAACGATGCAAAGGAGCCGCTATGTTAGCGCTACGGCAATTCCTTATTCGAGCCAGACAAACCTATCAGGAACTACATGTTTCCGAGCTATTTGATGAGAAAGGTTTCTACCCTGCATTCACGAAAGATCTCAAGCGGTGCAAACGAGAGCTTGTTATTGAATCGCCGTTTATTACGAACAGGCGTCTGTCAACTATTTTGCCCGAGCTCGAAAAGCTCAGTGGAAAGAGAATCAGTATACTCATCAATACGCGTGACCCGATTGAAATTGAGGATGAATATCAGCGAAATGAGGCGTATCGTGCAGTTTCTCGGCTACAGCATATCGGGATTCGAGTGCTCTATACCAAGGGGTTGCATCGTAAGACGGCAATTATCGATAAGTCGATTCTCTATGAAGGATCACTAAATATTTTATCGCAGAATAACAGTACCGAAATCATGCGAAAGATAAAATCAAAAGCACTCGTTAACCAGCTCATGCATTTTATTGGTATAGATAGATTTTACGACCGATAGCTTCGCATTGGCATCATGCAACCAACGTTACCGTTAAAAGTGGCATGTTAGGATCTTCGTAATACAAATAGCTCGTTGAGGCCTATATCAAGTGTCTGGTCGTCGAGTGCTGCGACTAGGTCACTATATTTTGGCACCTTATCAAACAACAGTCCGAAGAAGTTTGCTTGCTGAACTGGATCAGCTTGATGCAATATGA
The DNA here is from genome assembly GCA_032229905.1 of Saccharimonas sp. (SeqCode). Lineage (GTDB taxonomy): Bacteria > Patescibacteriota > Saccharimonadia > Saccharimonadales > Saccharimonadaceae > Saccharimonas. Next base: position 69 of record JAVTWQ010000012.1, on the reverse strand, counting down.
GCAAATCTGGGCGCTCGAAGAGCGTTTTTGAAGCTTCCATGACCGCAGCGCCACCACGCTCGTTTTGAG
>JAVTWQ010000011.1:0-47495 GCA_032229905.1 Saccharimonas sp. (SeqCode) | reverse complement strand
CTGCCACCCAGAACGATAACGCCACGCCGGCTGCTGATTGTGGCGTATCTAACCCTGGTGCGCTAACAGTGGTAATTAATAAAAAGCATTGTTTTAGCCCACTAGATTGGGCGCCTGGCGATTTAGCTAGCGTAAACGGCTATGTCATGCGCCAGCCGGCCGCTGTTGCTATGCAATCTATGATGGATGCCGCTGCAGCCGGTGGAGCCGGGTTTGGCATAAGCAGCGCCTACCGCTCATACAGTAACCAGGTAACTACTTACAATAACTGGGTACAAGTAAACGGCAGCACAGCCAGCGCCGATACAGTAAGTGCTCGCCCCGGCTACAGCGAGCACCAAACCGGCCTAGCCGCCGACCTTATGACCAGTGGCTGCGCCCTAGAATGCTTTAGCACCACAGCCGCCTACACCTGGCTAAACCAGCACGCCGCTAGCTACGGGTTTATAAACCGCTACCCAGCAGGGTTGTCATCCATCACTGGCTACGCCCCCGAGCCTTGGCACTGGCGCTACGTTGGCGCCACTGTTGCACAGGATATGCAGGCCAAAGGCATCCAAACCCTTGAGGAATATTATGGTATTAGTGGCGGGGGTTATTAACAAGTTTCTTCCTTTGAAGCAAAGGAAGCGAAACTGTTCTTTCTTTCGATGAAAGAACCAAAGGATCGATTTGGGATGACAAAACTACGGCAGGTTTTACCCTACTACGTTACGGTCAAAAAAGAACTCCCGTTGGTCGGCCAGCAATATTAATTACTAGTTATGTATTGCTGGCAGGCTTTTTTGAGTTACTCCGTAACCTAGCGGGCCAAAACACTGGCAGTTTTATCCCCAAAACCCACTTAGCTGTTGGGCCCTAGGGGCCATTTTTTAACGTAATCGTACCTATAACTGGTACTTAGGGAACATTTACCAGCGCTGCAGCGAGTTAGTTTTAGGAATAGTTCAAAAAAGCTTGCCCGAACCCAATAACTATTTTATGGTGAGGGACGCCCTTTTAAGGGCGACCTTTTTTGACCTAAAACTAGCGCGCTGCAGCCCGACGCTAAATGTTCACCCTAAGGCGATCTTTTGCTTCTTTGATCGCAAAAAAGAAGAGTTTTGGCTACTTTTGCGCCAAAAGTAACTAGTCTTTGGTACTTTTCGAAAGGAAAGTACAGGTAAGAACAGTTTAGCTTCCTTTGCTTCAAAGGAAGTCGGTTTGCTACTTTTGCGAGTAAAAGTAGGGGTTAAAACCTTACCTAAATCTACAACAATTCCCTCATTGACGCCGCACCTAGTAGGCAAGCTATAATGAATATGGTTATGGAAGTACTGGCGCGTAACACCGCTTTTCCACTCCCAAGCCATTTACACCGTGATCGGATACTCTCCGCTCACTTACACTCACGACTTACGGTATATGTGCCCGGCTTTTGCAGACAAAGCCAGCCAGCCATCGTCGTTCATACTCACCACGTCTGCAACCTTAAAAACTAACAACCACGCGTTACCCTAAGGGGCACGAGTGGCATAGGAGAGTATGCTATGACAAGTACATTTCAAAACATTATAAACAGTCCAGTAAATGTAACTGCGCTCGGCTTTGACCGCCGAATGCAAGCGTATCCACGCCGGATGGAGTGGCAGGGCAGTACCTACTACTTTACCGATAGCGGCATACGCGTGCGCCGCAACAATGGCTGCACACTCACCATGAGTGATGGAGCCCGCACCTTTTGCCTCCGCTTCACCGCGGGAGCCTGGACACTGGTTAGCGTAGGCTAACCCAAAAACACCCTGTGAAAAACGGGGTGTTTTTGTATTGCAATATTATACATTTGTTGCCAAAATACACTCATGGCCGAACAAATCCCGCACCGACCGAAGCTAGTGACTAGACCTGTCCATGAAACTATCTACACCGAGCGTTTTCAGGATGCTATACAAGATGTTAATCAAGCATTAACAGCCTACAGCACAGTCGATGAAGAAACTGCACGATCCATGTATGAAGCCATGCTGGCCGAGGAAGGAGCTGTCGAATCTTTTTATAATGAGTTCTTTGGCCTACAGTGGCTTGAACGAGAAGTGAGAATAGTCGCTATTGAAAATGACGACCCTGGCTCTAATGAAATGGGAATAGTAAAATCTATTGCCGGTAAATTAATGGGCCTTATACCCCAAGCTTACGAAAAAGACATCACTGTTAAAAGTGGAGAGAGGTCAGCCGTCATACAACAAATGGTCGTTAGAACTCTGGTACTTTTAGTAGAGGAGGCTGGTGGCTCTCAGCACACAGTAGATCTGACAAAAGGCCATATCCTAAGTATGGAGGCTGATATACCGCCAGAGCGTAAAAACGGCAAAACTATTCTTGGGGTTTTACATATCGATAATGAAGCCCTTAGTCACTTACTGCATACTGAAACATTCTTGAGTATGGATATTAAGACCCAAAAAAGTCAGTTATTTTCAATATTAAACGAAATTAACAGAAACCCACCAATCCTATACGACCTAAATACTATTTACAACGTGGATGTCACTGACATCAACGGCAAGCCACAATACAGCTTAACCGGTGACCAGGTAAGCGTTGTATTCCCTGGGTTAGAAGAACGGAAAAAACGTTATAAAAAACCTGCAGATTACAAAAACGGCACAGAACTATGGCTACAAATAGCAGACACCGAAACAGGCTCAATACAGCATATACCAATAAGCCGCGTATCTAATATCACTACCTCGGAGCGTAACGGTGACGGGACGGCAAAGCTTGATGTACTGAGATTATTTGAAAGTGACGACTTCGTAACATTGGCAACCAATGCAGAAAACGCCATCAATTATTGCCAAAAAGAACGTGAACGCAATAACTTAATAGCAAGCTATACACAAGATATATCTGCTATATTGCCAGAACAAACATTCGCTAGCAGTTTTTTCGTTACTGGCACTGTATTCCGCGAAGCAGGTGACACACTTGAAGGTGCCGAGGAATCACACGATGATGTAATAGCTGCTGGCATAGATATAAAGCACGTTAATGGCAAGTGGCGAGTAGTCTTTGCGCTAGATGTTAATACAGGCGAAACCGGAACAAATATATATGGGCAGGAACCCTTGTTTGAACCGGTATTCGTAATCCCAGACCGTAGCTTCACTCAAGAGCTATACGGCGTGTCCAATGCATGCTACGACATAACCGAACAATATAACGACCCACTAAGGGAAGCCTGCCTTAGCGCGGCAGATGCTGTAAAAGAACTAATCCTGAGCAAACGCTTCTCGGCTGCACGGCTTGAGCGGCAAATTACAATGATCGATGAGGAGCTTGCAGATCTTAGGCAAGCAACAAAGCTAGTAGAGAATGTAATCCCTGGTGGTCGTCTTGGTATGACAGTTACAAACTATTACGCCGTAGATATTAATGTAGCTGGCTTAACTTGTGCGGATATTGCTAGTATGCCCCATGCAAATGGCAGTGGACTATATATCGAATTTGATGATTTATCAGTTGCGGTGCCAGAATGCGTTGAGAGTCGCTATATTAAATTCCAATCCATTAAAGATTTCCCCCTTAGTAAGGGCGAACCCATGATAATAGCCGAAGATACGGCAAAAGGTATAACCTATTTTGTGCCCGCCCAATCTGTCATAAGCACCAGAAGCGTCATCAACAACGATAACTATGAATAATGACCAAATGAAAAGGGGCCGTGCGACCCGGGACATTACTGTCCACTGGTGGCGCATGGCCCCATGCGTGCTTTCGCACGACCCCTTTCCCTTAGTCAAGACTGCCAGGCGATGAAATCGCCTATCTTCTGCCACACCAGGCTGAAGAAGCTTGGGGACTTATCTGAGCCCTCCACCATCCAATCTTCCGCAATCACACGCTTGAAGATCCTGCTGTTGTAGCCCTGCATCTCAGGCCTCCTTCTTGACGGAAGGCTTGAGCAGTGGACGGAGGGGATGAAGCCTCGTTGCGCCGAGCCAAAAGGCAGCCAGTACGGCAGCCAGAATGGCCACGGACTGCAGGCCAAAAAGCCCGCTTAGGGTGTTGGCCACAGCCGACTTGGCGTAGTCGGGGTACCACGGCAGCAAGAACGAGCCGAGCACTGCAGCTGCTAGCGCGTAGGCGGTAGCGTGTCCGTAGCGTCCAGCCCATGCTGCGCGAAACGTAAGCGCAAGCGTGGCAATGAACGCTAGTAGATAAACAAAGAACATTTTCTCTCCTTGGGGAAGGCGCGGCCGAAGCCGCATAGAGGGATTGTTAGGGTGCAAGCTTAGTATTTCTACGTCAATCTGCAATTTCATTATAGCACTAGTAGGTTATTTTGTCAAGCCGCTTATGTTACTAACCCTTGACAAACAGGGGTATAGTGCATTAAAGTAAGTGCATAACAAATCAATGTTGGGAGGCTGTGAAAAGCCGCTATTACCACAGAAAGGGTTTAATCACCAAAGTTTTTATGCACTACGTATATATTTTGCGGAGTCGTAAAGATGGAAAACTGTACACAGGATGTACCAACGATTTGGAGCGGCGTGTTCGAGAGCACAATGCCGGCAAGGTTGTATCAACCAAGCCCCGTATGCCTCTCGACCTAATTCACTATGAAGCGTTTGTTAATCAAACCGACGCTTTCGCACGTGAACAGTGGTACAAAACCGGATGGGGTAACAGGCATCAAAAAGTGATGCTCTCGAATACCCTAAAAATTTTCGGTGATTTTAAATAAATTACCGACAAACTTTCCGGCAAATATTAAATTAACTAACAACCCTGGACCTCCCTCCGAAACTTTCGCGGGCAGGCCGGAAAGTTAGGAGGATAAAATGGCTAAAAAAGCCGAATTACTAGAGGAAGTTGCTAAGCTTAAGCTTGAGGTATCACCAAAAGCTACCATAGCTGACCTAGAGGCTTTACTCGCTAAAGCTTCTGCAAAGAAGGTTTCAGCGAGTGACAAGGGTAGCGCAACCGACCCCACCAACACTTTCGGAGAAAATGTGGTGGGTAAACGCAAAGCCGATACCGCAAAAGCCGGTAAGCGCAGCGAAAAAGCTATCGAAGAGCTAGAGGAAAAGGCCGAAAAAGAAGCCCGCAAAGAGGCCCACGATACTACTCCAAAGGACCCCGAAGCTGTCGAAACCCACAAAAAAGGCCCAGCACCAAAGGTGCGTAGCCACCTAGAGCGCCGCGGCAAAAACTACCGCAAGGTAGCCGAGCTTGTGGACCAAAGCAAGGTTTATGGCCTAACCGAGGCTATGGAGCTAGCTGTTAAAACCAACCCAAGCAAGCAAGATGCCAGTGTGGAAATCCACGTACGCCTAGGTGTTGACCCACGCCAGGCCGACCAGAACATCCGTACCACCGTTGCTTTGCCACATGGTACCGGTAAAACTGTCCGTGTAGCTGTGTTCGCCCCAGAGGCCGATGCCGCTAAAGCCCTAAAAGCTGGTGCCGATATTGCTGGTGATGATGAATTTGCAAAGCAGTTAGATAAAGGTACTTTGGATTTTGATATCCTTATTGCAACCCCTGCCTACATGCCAAAACTCGGCAAGTATGCCCGCTTACTAGGGCCAAAAGGCCTCATGCCTAACCCCAAGAGCGGCACAGTTGCAGTTGATGTCGAAAAAGCCGTTAAAGAGGCTAAGGCCGGCAAAGTTGAATACCGCGTTGATAAGCAAGCTATTGTACACCTAAGCGTAGGCAAGGTGAGCTTTGGCGCCGCTAAGCTAACCGAAAACGCCAATGCATTCTTTGCAAGCCTAGCTAGCCAAAAACCAAGCAGCCTAAAGGGTGTATACGTTAAAACTACCGCCATTAGCACCACTATGGGCCCTGGTATTAAGGTAGAAAACCAAGCCTAGCTTGACCTAAGCTAATAAAACCGCTCCGTAACTGGGGCGGTTTTTGGTTATGGTTGCAAATGCCCCATAAGAAAATATACTAAGCTATGATGCAACGCGCATCTCATCAAGTGGGTACGCCCGAACGATGACTTAACATGAAAGGAACGTGGTAAAAGTGGGTAAGCCCAAAATTACCGTCCCTCAAGCAGAAATATTCAGGGCAATCTGCCACGGTAAGCCCTTCACTATTGAAGAGCAGATCCGTGCCGGCCTGGATGTACATGCGCTCTATGAGGCAGTGGAGATCCTGCGGAAGCAACTACCCACACTTAGGGGGTCTTTCCGAATTAACTTTTCCAACCTACTTCAACGCAGTGAAACCCTGAAAGAGTGGTATGAAGGAGCTCCCAGCATGCCAGTTGCCGAGAGTCGCCCAATCGAGCTCCTATACGCTCCAAGCTACCCCAATCCAAGGGGACCGAACGCCTGGCCTTCACATATCGGTGATGAGTTTAGCTTGTACGCACTTAACAAGTCGTTCAGGTTTCTTGCCATCAGCTGGCCGACCACATTACACGCCCCGCTCCTGCACGTCACGCATGACATCGAGGATGCCATATCAACCCTAAGCAAATGGGTCGATATGTATGGCAGTGCTAAATATTCCCTACGCAGAGTCCGTATCGACATCATGAAGAGAATCCAGGAAATGCTCGAGAAATCAGCATCGATACGCGAGGAAGAGGTGAATAAAGACAGGCAAGCGGCTGTAACCATAGGGCGCTTCACCACCTAGCCCCGCTACACTGTAGAGCCCCGCTCCCGTGTGGCGGGGCTCTACTTTTATATAGCCAAGTGTCGCTCCGTAACTGGGGCGGTTTTTTGTATGTAAATTCTACAATTAGCGCTAGCGGTATGGTGTGATACGCTAGATATAGAGTGTAACGCACCTTAAATACCAACGCGAGAGGCGCGAAATGAAACAGTACACCGACCTTCTCCAGCACATCCTGGATAATGGCGCCGTAAAGAGCGACCGCACCGGCACTGGCACGCGCAGCGTGTTCGGCCACCAGATGCGGTTCGACCTAACTAAGGGTTTCCCCCTTATCACCACCAAGAAGATCCACACCCGCAGCGTCTTCGGCGAGCTGTTGTGGTTCCTACGCGGTGATACAAACGTCAAGTGGCTGAACGACAACGGCATCACCATCTGGAACGAGTGGGCCGACGAGGAGGGCGAACTTGGGCCTATCTACGGCCACCAGTGGCGCAGTTGGCCTAAGCCAGATGGCACCACGATTGACCAAATCGCGCAGGTGGTTAAAGCCATCAAGGGTAACCCCGACAGCCGGCGCCACATTGTGAGCGCCTGGAACGTGGCCGAGCTAGACGACATGGCCCTGCCACCTTGCCATGCGCTGTTCCAGTTCTACGTAGCAGATGGCAAACTCAGCTGCCAGCTGTACCAAAGGAGCGCCGATGTGTTCCTGGGCGTGCCGTTCAACATCGCTTCCTACGCGCTGCTCACGCACATGGTGGCGCAGGTAACTGGGCTACAGGTAGGCGATTTTGTCCACACGCTGGGCGATGCCCACCTGTACTCCAACCACCTGGAGCAGGCGCGCTTGCAGCTCACCCGTGAGCCGCGGCCACTGCCCACTCTCCAACTCAACCCGGACGTAACCGAGCTAGATGCATTCACACTCGAGGACATCTCACTGGGTGGTTACGACCCCCACTCGGGCATCAAAGCACCAATTGCGGTGTAAATATGCCCCCAAGTACCCGGTGGCGCGTAGGAGCAATCTGTGCCCTACGCGCCACCGGCCTAACCAAAAAATTATTAATTATATTCAAACGTCACAAAATCGTACTCTGGACCGCCTTCTATATCTGGTCCGTGGTGCGTGCGCAAGCCATCTGTCTCCATCCATCCTTCAAGCAGATCTGGCATCAAAATGCTCCCTGGATAGTTTTTGTGAAATTCCGTTGCATAAAACGTCGCGCGCACACCCATGCCTTGTTGCGCCCGTTGCCGTGCGTATTCCATCGCCTCAAGATATGTTCTAGCACCGCCCGCCACAATTGGCTTACCATAAAACCCTGGATCCCCGGCGACCCGTTCTATCGCCTCGGCGACCGACGAAGCCACCTCACCCCGTGTCTGGATTGGTCGGTCAGGGCTAGCGACAACCATCAATCTCCGCTCCCTTGTACCATGCAAACGATCTAGTCCGGGTGCGGTATTTGCGCCGACAATCATCGTATTGCCACTAGAAATTTCCACAAAGTGAGCCATATCGCCAGATGTCGAACCCTTTGGTTCGTCACCCCACGGTAGTCCAAAACGTGCATCTGGACTGCCCAACACCCGCCCATCTTTTGTATACGCCGCCACCATACTGAATTCTATAGTCTTTGTCATACCACCCATAGTACCACTATGTACATTCCACAACGCTACATATAGCGTGCTTATGCTAAAATTTAAGCAACAGGAGGGAACATGGGAGTATACAGTAACACACAAATTAACGATGCCATCAAAAAGGGAATTATTGTCAGTGTACCGTTTAACGAGCGGCATGTAAGCGAAGCTAGCTTAGATTTTACGCTAGGGCACTATTACTACCGCCAAGATAGGGATGGCAGCGGCAGCGTATATAACCCATTTGACCAAGCCGAAGTTGCACGGTATTTCCAGGGGCCGCTTGAGGCCACTCCGCATAAAGAATGGTGCGATACGCATGGCTATAAACCATTTGTTAATATACCAGCCGATCACCCGATCATTGTATTGCAGCCTGGAGAACGTATACTGGCCCACACCCACGAATTTATAGGTATACGGGCAGCCGGTGGCGCCTGCGAAGTCCGCAGCCGCAGCAGCTGGGGGCGCAACGGTGTAGCGGTGTGCTTTGACGCTGGCTGGATAGACCCCGGCTACATCAACCGCATCACCCTAGAAATATACAACCTCAACAAGCACGAAAGCGTAGTGATACCCGTAGGCGAGCGCATGGGCCAGTTGATTTTCCACAACACTGGGCCAGTTGTTGGTGGCTATGCCAGTGGCCGCGGCGGCATGAGCGGCAAATACCAAAACACCGATGATTTAGACGAACTAATAGCTGGCTGGAAACCGAGCGACATGCTACCGCGCGCCTTTAAAGATGAGCGCAAAATGCCACAAACGGTTAAGGGGCTAGGGAAGGGGATAAAATAATGGCAATAGAAGTCCCCTTTGTTTCGATTGAGGGCGGCGATGGATCTGGCAAAACACTCCATGCCGCACAGTTGGTTGAATGGTTAATGAAAGAAAAGGGTGTTGAGGTACTATCGCTTGACTACCCTCGCTACGGAAAACATTCAGCCTATATCGTCGAAAAATACCTAAATGGTGATTTTGGTGGAGTAAACGATGTACCGCCAGAGCTAGCTTCGTTACCTTACTCAATTGACCGTGCGGCCGATAAGCAAAAGATTCTTGATTTCTTCACTGAACATCCCAGTGGAATTGCCATTACAAACCGATTTGTAAATTCAAACCTTGCTCATCAAGGAACAAAGATTGATGACCCTGAGAAACGAAAAGTGTTCTATGAACATATAAGACAACTTGAGTTTGAAGATCTAGGTGTACCAAAACCAGTTTTAAATATTACCCTATTAACGCCCGCTAGTATCGCACAGGCTAACGTTGATAAAAAAGCAGCTAGTATGCGCACATATACAGACGCAAAGCGCGATATACACGAAGCCAGCGCCGACCACCTTACTAAAGCCGCTCAAAACTACAGAGAATTATGTGAAATATATCCCGATGAAAACGCCCCGGTTGAAGGCACGAATAACGAGGGCAAGCAGCGGCCAATCCCTGACATACAATCTGATGTTCGGGCCTTAGTAAACGACATAATATTCAACCAGCCACCATTATTCTAGCGATAAGTTATAATGTTTTCACCGCTGGCTAATTGGCCGAGACCCTGTTCTAGCTTGTAATAAACTTCTTCACCGTCAGGCTGTTTTAACTCTTCTGGGTCATACCCGGGTCGATTTTGACGGTCGCCAGTACGGAAATATGTACATACTCCAAGCAAAAACTCACGGCCGCCTAATACTACAATGGTTTCTTTAAGCACCATTTCCGTATGGCTATCTACCGAAACAATTGTCGCTAATACGCGCTTTCGCACCTTACTGCCCTCAAGCAATGTTGACTCCTTCGTTTGAGGAATTGCGGAATCACCACCAAACCTAACTTCGGCATCTTCGAAAAGTTTAACCAATGAGCCAGCTGCAGCATACGCTTCACGGATAGGGTTATAACCCTCTGGCCCTCCAGCAGTCGCATAAAAGCTCGAGGTTTCAATAGAAACCATCTCAGGGTACTCTTTTATTAATCGGAGCATCTCCGGCAGGCTAGCTTTCCCATAGCGCGCCCTATATGCAATATCAAGCATATTCTCATCAGTCGGCCGGTTAGTTAGCACTCCCGACAGCCTCACAAAGGCTTCTTCATTATGCTTCATCCTATTTTCTATTTGCATACAGGTTTCCGACACCAGATATCTGGTCAGCATCTCGTCAGCACCAGTCAAATCGGCGTGTAGAGCTACTGACTCACTAGCCGAACTAATGGCATGGTCATAATATGGGGTCCCTAGCTCAAGATCATTCCAATCACTAGGTTTATCAGCCCTTCGCACGAATACGTTCTTGGGGTCCAGGGGCGTTGGCTCACCCGGCTGATTACCAATGCTTGTAGAATTAACGTATATCGGATCGTTCAGTACATGAGATAAACCCTCGAGATAAGCAGGGTCTAAGTTTTTACCAGCAATAATTTCGGTACTATTTTTGGACATCTGTATAATTATACACCGTTATAGATACTCTGTCAATGTAAGAGCGCTCATATGGCGAAATGACATCAAAAAACACCCTCATAGGGTGTGTGGGTTTAACCCAATGTACAAGCAATTTTCGGTGTGGGCGGGCTCACGATGAGCCCGCCCACTGTTAGTGCCTAGTAGACACTGACCCATGCACGGGTCAGATCACCAGGCAGCCGGCACGCCGACGGCGGCGCTGGGCGGTGGAGCAAATGAAGTAATCGGTGGTGTTGATGGTGTTTTCCGGGGCACCGCGCGTGCGGGGTGCCACCGAAACGGAAAACATGGACATGTGGGATCCTTCCCTATGCGCCCCTCGGGGCAACAACATGGTTTGGCTCAGCACATCGTGCCGCACCAGGGAGCACTATGGATACCGTAGTATCCGTATTTAGTACACTTGATAAGTTAACTCTATCTCATCGCGGCCACTCTTTGGGCTTTCTGCGACGATACGGGCTCGCGTAAAGCGCGTGTCGTCGCAGATAGCCTAATTGCTTGTACATTGAAGGTTCGTGCCAGGGAATAGCTTATAAGCCACTCATAAACCTAGCTTGTTACACAATGTATCACGTAGTTTGGTATATGTCAACATTTTTTTGCAATATTTGCTTATATCACCCCCGCATGTTACAATTACGGCTAGACATTACCAAAGACAGTAGCGGGCGTACAGCCGATAAGAATGCTACCGAGGGAATTCAATCTCTTTTACGTCTTTGGCTATGGCCAAAGATTTTTGTAATGTCAGCAAATTAACAATGTGGTCCAAAACTGAATATTAGCACCAAAGAAGGAGATATCCGATGGCTATAACCAAGGATAAAAAACAGGCTTTGGTAAGTGAACTAGCAGAGCTATTTGCAAGCGCTAAGGGCACAGCCGTTGCCAAGTACCAAGGTATCAGCGTGGCTGACCTACAGGACTTGCGTAAAGCCGCCCGCGCTAACGATGTGACTATAAAGGTGGTTAAAAACCGCCTAGTCCGCGTAGCAATGGGCGATAGCGACACCTATAAGGCAGCCGATACCGGCGCCTTAACCGGCCAGTTGCTATACGCATTTAGCAGCAACGATGAAGTCATGCCAGCAAAGGTACTAGATGAGTTTAGCAAAACTCACCCAGAACTCGAGCTAGTGGCGGGCTACAGCGGCGAAGGTTTGGCCATGGCGGCCGCAGACGTAAAGGCACTAGCCAGTCTGCCAAGCAAGAACCAGCTTATTGCCGAAGTTATTGCCCAACTGCTTTCACCAGTTCACGACGTTACAAACGCGCTTTCGGGCAACCTGCACGCGCTTTTGGATGGCGTTGAAGCCAAAGCTACAGCTTAATTAAAGTATCAAGTAACAGATGATACGAAAGTAACAAGTAACCAGTTTTAAGTTAAATATTGTCGCTAGCGACACCTAACTTGCTACCTGATACTTGCTACCTGATACCTGTTTAATAACGAAGGAATTAAACCCCTATGGCAGATGTAAAGAAACTTGCGGAAGAGCTAACAAAGCTTACCGTACTAGAAGTAAACGAACTAAAGAACGTACTAAAAGATGAATACGGCATTGAGCCTGCTGCTGCCGCTGTTGCAGTAGCTGCTGGCCCAGCTGCTGGTGGCGATGCTGCCGCTGCAGATGAAAAGACCGAATTTAACGTAAGCCTAAAAGATGGCGGCGCTCAAAAAGTAGCTGTTATCAAGGCTGTTAAAGAAATCACCGGCCTTGGCCTTGGTGAAGCAAAAGCCCTAGTCGATAACGTACCAAGCGTTATCCTAGAAAAAGCCAGCAAAGAAGATGCTGAAAACGCCAAAAAAGCTTTGGAAGAAGCCGGCGCTAGCGTAGAACTAGCCTAAGTTCACTAAATAACCCAACGGACCGCATTGTAACCAACCGCACCCCTTAAATGGGGTGTTTTTGGTATGCTGATTATTTGACATTGCTGGGTTACATTGTTATGATATGCTTGTTCACTATACCCACTGGAAGGGGTTAGCATGAAAGACAGGCTTCAGGGAATGAAAGAGGACCTTCACGAAAGGCTCAAGCGATACTCCCAGGAGGTCCGGTACGGCCTCTATGACGTGCCCACAAAGGCTCGGCTTGCTGTGGTGTATCTGCTTGGCGATCTCTGTGCTCGGACGGCTGCGCCTCAGAAAAAGCGCTAGCCCGTCGCTAAGGCCCCACGGATGGGCAGCACCTGTGGCGAAAAGCCCAGTGCTGCCCACTCCGGGTGGGCATTTTTAAATTTGCAAAATAATCGGATATGAGCCAGCACCAGCAAATTCAAAACCAAAATTAAAAACACATTTGGTTTTACCCCATATAAAGCTGTGGAAAGGTTGGCCCCGTACTTGACTTTTTACCCCGGCCGCGGTATATATGGGGTAGTATTAGTCAAAACAGACAAAGGACTGCGAGAAATTATGTCTGAATTACCAGAAAAACAAGTAAAGCGTTTAAAAAGCCTATTGCAAGAGGCCGAAACTAACCTAGCCGCCGCCAGGGAACTATTAACTAGTATTATGGGCGACGACGGCACGCCTATTACACCTAGCCACCCACGCGAAGAAGTCAGTGGCAAAGTGGTAGAAGGCGTGTTTGATGGCCAAATTATGATGGGCCCAGATGGCAAAACCTACCCGGTACCAGCTAACTACGCCAGCAAAAGCAAGCTAGTTGAAGGCGATATCCTTAAGCTAACCATCGCTGATGACGGTGGGTTTATTTATAAGCAAATTGGCCCAGCCCCACGCAAGCAAATTATTGGCACCCTGACCCAGCATGATGGCGCCTACTACGTAGAGGCCAGCGGGCGCGAATACCGCATATTGCTAGCTAGCGTTACGTATTTCCGTATCAACATCGGCGACCAAGTTACTATTATCGTACCCGAAGATTCACCAGATGCCACTTGGGCAGCGGTGGAAGCGGCTTTATAGGCTAGATTTTGGATTTTAGGTTCACCCCACTTAATGGGGGTGAATTTTTTATTATAATTGGACTAAATCACAACACACGCTAAGCCCGGGGCAGGCTATAATAGGGTTAAGAAGGGGAGTAGGTGTCGCAAGCTTTATACCGCAAATACCGGTCCAAAAATTTGGATGAGGTTGTTGGCCAAGGTCATATTACGGCCATTTTAAAGCGTGCCGTTGAAAACGACAAAATTGCCCACGCCTACCTATTAACCGGCCCCAAGGGTGTCGGCAAAACCAGCATTGCCCGTATTTTGGCCCACACTATAAATAAATTACCCTATAGCGACGAGACTCAACACCTAGATATCATCGAAATAGATGCCGCCAGCAACAACAGCGTAGAAGATGTGCGCGACCTGCGCGATAAAGTGCAGATTATGCCGGTGAGCGCCGCATATAAGGTGTATATCATCGATGAGGTCCACATGCTAAGCAAGGCCGCCTTTAACGCCCTGCTTAAGACCCTCGAGGAGCCGCCATCCCATATTGTGTTCATACTGGCCACTACTGATGCTGATAAGCTACCAGCTACGATAATCAGCCGCGTGCAGCGCTTTAACTTTAGGGCCATAACAGAGGCCGATAGCGTTGAACACCTTAAGGCAATCGCTAAAATGGAGAATATTGATATAGAAGATGCCGCCGTAAAGTTAATTGCAGCCCACGGCAATGGCAGTTTTAGGGACAGCATAAGCCTGCTCGACCAAATGCAGAGCTTAGCCGATGGCGCCATTACGCATACAGCCGTAGCCCAGGTGCTTGGGCAGGCCAGCGACAGCTTAGTTGCCCAGCTTATTGCGGCCTACACGGCCGGCGACCTATCTAGTATTATTACGCTGCTAAACGATGCCGATAGCCGTGGCACACCGCCGGCTGTACTGACCGAACAACTAGTGCGAGCCATACGGGCCAACATTACTAATACCCCCCAGTTGCTGCCACTTTTGGATGATTTATTGGAGGTAAATAAGAGCGCCTGGCCAGAGGTGAAACTTATGACAGCCCTAGCCAAAAACGCCAACATAACGCCACCTCAGCCGATTGCTGCGAGCCAACCCGCACCTGCCGCTGCGCTGCCAGCGCCAAGTGATGAGCCAACAGCCCCTGAACCCAAAGCCGAACCTGCAACCCCGTCCGAACCACCAAAACCTAAAAAGACTGCTCCGAGGCCCGAAGTAGCTGATATCTCAGAACCAAATATTCCTAAAATCCAAAATCCAAAATCTAAAATCCCTTCTGAACCTAATTCTAGTATCCAAAATCCAAAATCCAAAATCTCCCCTTCGCCTTCTCCTAGCACCCAGAACCCAGAACCTAACTCCTCCCCATTTAACTGGGTAAACTTTACCGAGGCCCTCAAGCCCATATCTAGTGGCGCCTACGCAATTTTAACCAATTGTTCGTACGATTTTGACGGCACCAACCTAACAATCTACGCTGGTAAAAAATTTAATAAGGCCCGGCTAGATAAAGCCATGCCACAGCTATTAACCGCTATGGGCGAAACCGAGGTAGAAGCCACAATCACTATTGTGGATACTTTAAAACCACCGGCCGATGCGACAACCGCCGCTATCCTTGATATGATGGGTGGAGGAGAAGAAATAAGTGCCTGAAAAAAAGCAAGTAACCGCTGGTAAAGTGCCGCCCCAAAACCTAGATGCCGAAATGAGCCTGCTGGGTGCTGTTTTGATTGATGAAGAGGTGCTAGCCGATATCAGCGAGCATGTTACCACTAAGGATTTTTACGACAAGCGCCACGCCACGATATTTGCTGGCATGATGAAACTGTACGAACGCCATAAACCGGTAGATTTGCTTACCCTAACTGACCAGCTTAAAAAGAAGGACGAGCTAGAGGCCGTAGGTGGTAGCGCCTACCTAACTGAGCTTACAAACTATGTTCCAACCGCCGCCCACGCCGAAAGTTACGCCGAAATCGTAGCCCAAAAGGCCGTACGCCGCCGTCTCATTAAGGCCAGTGCCGATATCAGCGAACTAGGCTACGATGAAGAAACCACCACCCAGGAGCTGCTAGAAAAGGCCGAGGCCGAGCTATTTAGCGTAAGCGACCAATCACTTAAGCAAGATTTAGTCAGTATTGAGAGCATTTTAACAGATAGTTTTGATAGGCTTGAGGAGCTCCACCGCAATAAAGGCCAGCTCCGTGGTATCCGCACCGGCTATAAAGACCTAGACACTATGACAGCTGGCCTGCAGCGCAGCGACCTTATAATTTTAGCTGCAAGACCTGCAATGGGTAAAACCACCCTTGTAACCAACCTGGCCTATAACGTAGCGACTATTGCTAAGCTGCCGGTGCTGTTTTTTAGCCTCGAGATGAGCAAGGAGCAGCTGATTGACCGTATGCTATCTGATGCCAGTGGGGTAGATAGCTGGAATATCCGTACCGGCAACTTAAG
The DNA here is from genome assembly GCA_032229905.1 of Saccharimonas sp. (SeqCode). Taxonomy (GTDB): domain Bacteria; phylum Patescibacteriota; class Saccharimonadia; order Saccharimonadales; family Saccharimonadaceae; genus Saccharimonas. Next base: position 31,351 of record JAVTWQ010000011.1, on the reverse strand, counting down.
CGATGATGATTTTAGCAAAATTAGCGAAGCCATGGGTGAAATGGCCGAGGCGCCGATATTTATAGATGACACACCAGGCCTAAGTATCCTAGAAATGCGTACCAAAGCCCGCCGGGCAGCCCATGACCAGCCGCTTGGGCTGATTATTGTGGACTACTTGCAGCTCATGCAGGCCATTAACACCCGCAATGGCAACCGCGTACAAGAGATAAGCGAAATCAGCCGTGGCCTTAAGCTAATTGCCCGCGAGCTAAACGTACCACTTATTGCCCTAAGCCAGCTAAGCCGTGCCGTCGAAAGCCGCACGCCGCCAATCCCAATGCTATCTGACCTCCGTGAATCAGGCTCCATCGAGCAGGATGCCGATATTGTGAGCTTTATTTACCGCCCAGGTTACTACGAACCCGATAACCCAGAGGTCGCCAATATTACTGACCTAATTATTGCCAAACACCGTAACGGCCCGGTTGGCAAAGTACAGCTGTACTTCCACCCAGAACGCCTGCGTTTCATGTCATTGGACAAACGGCACGATTAACCGCTATACTAGTGTGAATATGCATAAACGCATTACCGATTTTTTGGTGTACCGATGGCGATTCATTTTGGGATATGGGTTCATTATATTAGTGATCGGCGGCATGCTTGCCGTAGCGGCGCTTTATATCCCACACGAACTAAGGCAGGGCGAGGTTGATTCGGCCATTATTAGCGGCTCGCTCGGCACAAAAGATATGGCCCCAGCGGCCGTAGTGAACCTACCTTACCACCTGTTACAAAAGCTCAGTTTTATAGTGTTTGGCGTAACCACCCTAAGTATTAAGCTGCCCTCAATTTTACTCGGTAGCCTTACAGCACTGGGTATATTCTTGCTTGTTCGCACCTGGTTTAAATCGAGTGTAGCCATACTATCTACGCTGGTTACAGTGGTAACGGCCCAATTTTTGTTTATTAGCCAAGATGGTACGCCGGGTATTATGTTTATTACAATTGCAATTTGGCTGCTATTTATGGCAACTTTTATAACCCGTCGCAAGTATTTTGGGCTGTTTTGGAAGGTGTTAACCTGCCTGGCTATGGCCATAAGCCTGTATACACCCATGGGTATCTACCTGGTGGCGGTGATGCTAGTTACAGCCCTTTTGCACCCACATATCCGCTATATGCTGCGCAAGTTCAATAAATACCGGGTAGCGATAGCCCTTTTACTAGGTGCAGCTAGCCTGGCACCCCTTGTATACGCCATTACTGCGAGCCCCAGCCTAGCGCCGGTGTTGCTTGGCATACCTACCGGCAATATAGATATTGTTGCTAATATTTTAACTGTTGGCCGAGATTTATTCGGCTTTAATATGGCTAGCGATAGTTACTTAGTGCGCCCACTGTACACCCTGGGGCTAACCATACTCATGCTTATTGGCCTTGTGCGCCTAATGACGCAGCGCTACACGGCGCGCAGCTACATAACCATCGCCTGGGGCGCCGTTATATTAACTTTGGTCATGCTAAACCCAGCGAGTATTACTAATTTATTCCCGGTTTCGGCAATTTTGATATCTTATGGATTAATCTACCTGATATACAGCTGGAACCGCATATTCCCACGCAACCCCTATGCCCGGGTAGCCGGCCTTGTGCCACTTACTATATGCGTGCTGGCCCTAGTTGTATCGGGCGTAACTAACTTTATTAGTACCTACCACTATAGCCCGGCCGTACTAGCTAATTTTTCACCCGATTTGAAACTGTTCGAACAGACCTTGCAGCTACAAAATGCCCATGCCGAAACCACCCAGGCGGTAGTTAGCGCTGAGGAGCTGCCATTTTACCAGTTAGTATCTAAGTACAATAAACGGTTCACGGTTAGCACTACGGCTAGTAGCGGTAAAAAACTAAGTATTTATAGCCGGGCAGCTAAACCTGCTGGCGTTATACCGGCCCAAGTTATCGTTAGCCCACGTATGGCCAATGCTGACCGGTTTTACATCTATAAATAGTGTATACTGGTACTAGTAAAACTAGAGGAGGAACTATGGCCCTAAACCAAATGAAAATGCTGAATGACCTGCGCAAAGCGCAAAAAGACCTCGCCCGTGAACTAGTCGAAGTAGAAGCTGGCGACGGCGCAGTGGTGGTGCAGATTAATGGAGAGTTAAAGGTAAAAAGTATCAAAATCGACCCTGCAATGGTCGACCTAGATGATATTCATGAGCTTGAACACTGGCTAGAAATTGCTATCCGTGATGGTATGCAAAAAGCCCAAGAAATCGCCGCTGAAAAGATGAAACCTTTGATGGGCGGGCTAGGTAGTTTAGGGCTGTAAGCCGAAGCAAAGGCACAAGTGCCAAGTAGCAAGAAAGTAACAGGTGACAAATAGCAAGTTAAGCAATGGTCTTGAGGAGCGTTTTTTGCAATTTGGAGTTGCAGTTATTAAGTATGCTCAAAAGCAAAAAAATACTCTCCCATACTCTGTTGTAGATCAAGTCATAAGGTCTTCAACTAGTGTAGGGGCCAACTATTCAGAGGCTCAAAACGCGGCTTCTAAACAAGATTTCAAAAATAAGGTAATTATTGCCAAAAAAGAGGCGAGTGAGACGCGTTACTGGTTACGTACTATTAGTGAGCTTACACCTTCTGAAGAATTATCTGCCATATACAACGAGTCCCAGGAAATCCTTTATATATTACAGGCAATTGTTAATAAATTAAATGAAAAGAAGGCACTTAAATAATGTATCCTTGCTACTTATTACTTGGCACATTCTTGTCACTTGATACATGTAACTTGTCCCTTATTAGGCGGGGTTTTTAACTATGTCCTCCCTCCTCCCCAAAGCCCTCCTAAAACTAATCGATGAACTCGGTAGCCTACCCGGTGTTGGTGCCCGTACGGCCGAGCGTTACGCCTATTACTTACTACGGACCGAAAACCGCTCAGTGCGTAACTTAGCCGATTCTATTGCCATGCTGCATGATGGGGTAGCCGTGTGCCCGGTTACCTTTGCCCTTATAAACCCCGATGAAGAACTTTCGCCCTTATATACTGGCCGCGAGCGCAACAAAAAGCTGGTTGCCGTAGTGGAGGAACCGCTTGATATCGTGGCCCTAGAGCGTACCGACCAGTTTAAGGGCACCTACCATGTGCTAGGCGGCGTTATTAGCCCAATCGATGGTATTGGGCCCGATAAACTACATATCCCAGAGCTATTAAAGCGGCTTAGGGAAGACGAGGCAACAGAGGTGATAATAGCAACAAACGCTAGCGTAGAAGGCGAAAGCACCGCCTTGTTTTTGGAGCGCCAAATCCGCGAAGCCAAAATAGATACCGAAATAAGCCGCCTAGCCCGCGGCCTGCCAGTTGGTGTTGACCTAGAATACGCCGACCAAATAACCCTCGGCCACGCCCTCGAGGGTCGTAAAAAATTATAGTTTATACCTCGCAAACAGGGGGCTCAAGTTGGTTTTTGAGCACTCTGTTTGCGAGGCAGGAGAAATGAATCCCGGAGCTCGCATCGGCTTACGCCACTGAAGGGGTGTCGTTTTCGCGAGCCCACACGCCAACGATGATCTTGCAGATAGACAAGACACCCTTGTCGAAGTCGCCAAAGATCTGCCGATGATCCAAGTAGCTCTTGACTTGAACCTCGATCAACTCCACAAGCTTAGGGCGTTCAAAGTATGAACGCAGCTGCATGTGAGGATCGTCAATCACGTAATTGATTGAATTCCTGAGAACGGTCTTGACTGAGTCCGTTGTGTTTGACGCGTCTACTGCGTACATCAAGCTCTTCTTGAGCTCGTCCAGTATGGTCATTTCTCCTGCCTTACTCCACCCGCCCAGGGTGGGTGAGTGGGACAAGCGGTTTACGGTTGTAAATCACTGTATCTATTAATTATAGCATACTTAGCACTATTTTGCAACATTTGCTACAATAGGTACTAATGTATGAAACAATAAAAACACATGTAGAGGCTGCTCAAAAAATTGTTGTTATCCAGCCCGAAAACCCCGATGGCGATAGCTTAGGTAGTAGCTTAGTGCTAGAGGAAATACTAGGCGACCTAGGCAAGCAAGTTACCCTATATTGCCCCATAGATATGCCAAAATACTTACGCTACATAAGCGGCTGGGACAGGGTAATAGCCGACTGGACCGGCAGCTACGACCTAGCAATTATAGTTGATACAGCCGCCGAGGCCTTACTACAAAAAACCCTCGAAACCCCAGGTGTACGGCACTTTTTTGAGACCCACCCAGTAATAGTACTAGATCACCACGGCGAACTAGATGAAGAAGAGCCCACTAACGACCTGCCATTCCCGCACGATTTTATTTTGAGCAGCAGCGCCGCTAGCACTAGTGAGCTGATATTTGATATTGCAACCGAGCTTAAGTGGCCCATCAACCCACAGGCCGCCGTCAATATGTATATAAGCATTGCCGCCGACACCTTAGGTATGACTACCCAAAGTGCCACCGCCAAAACCTTTGCGGCCGTAGCCGAGATTGTAAACTTAGGTGCAAAACCCTACGAAATAGAAAATAAGCGCCGCGAATTCATGAAAAAGCCAGCCGATATACTAGCCTATAAAGCCCAACTAATCGAGCGGATAGAATACCACCTAGACGGCAAGTTAGCCACCGTGCACATACCATGGGAAGATATCCAGGAATATAGCGACCGGTACAACCCAAGCGTACTAGTGCTAGATGAAATGCGCCTAGTGGAAGGTGTAGAGGTGGCCTGTGCTATAAAAACCTACCCCGATGGCAAACTAACCGGTAAATTGCGCTGCAACACCCCTGTGGCCAACATGGTTGCCGGCTATTTTGGTGGTGGTGGCCACAGCTACGCCGCTGGGTTTAAGGTAAACGAAAGCTTAGAGGTAATTATGCCCGAACTACTAACTGCAACCGAAAAGGCCCTCCGTGACGCTGAGACTGCATAATACACTAACTGGCAAAACCGATGAGTTTAAGCCTATAAACGATGGCAGAGTAACCCTATACACCTGTGGCCCCACCGTGTACGATTACCCACACGTAGGCAACTGGGCTAGCTTTATGTATTGGGACATACTGGTTCGCACGCTGATTGCCAATGGCTATGCGGTAGAGCGAGTTATGAATATAACAGATGTAGGCCACCTAGTTAGCGATGCCGATGACGGCGAAGATAAGCTAGAAAAGGGCGCCCGCCGCGAAGGCAAAACAGCCTGGGAAGTAGCCGAGTTTTACGCCGAAGATTTTATGAAAGGCATGAACCAACTTGGCCTTATACTACCCGAGCACATTACTAAAGCAACCGATTATATTGAGCAGCAGCTTGGGCTAGTGCGCACCCTAAAAAACAAAGGCTATACCTACCAAACCACTGATGGCATATACTTTGATACCAGCAAGTTCCCGCACTACGCTGATTTTGCCCACCTGGACCTTGCCGCCCAAAAAGCCGGCGCCCGCGTAGAGCAAAACAGTGAAAAGCGCCAACCATGGGATTTTGCCCTATGGAAATTCACCCCAGCCGGCCAAAAGCGCGATATGGAGTGGCCAACTCCAGATGATTTACTAGAGCTACCACAAGCCAGCGAGCCCCGCTCGGTTATTTCGCAAGGAGGCACTAAAAGCGAAGTGCAGCCCGATACGTTCTTGCCTGAAACAATGAACGTACCGGCGAGTAACGGTGCCTACGGTGAAATGACCGAAAAGGTAGTGAGCGGTGAAGATAGTGTAGTTATGGGCTTCCCGGGCTGGCACCTGGAATGTAGCGCTATGGCTATGGATATCTTGGGCCCGACTATCGATATCCACACCGGTGGAATTGACCACATACCCGTTCACCACACCAACGAGATTGCCCAAAGCGAGGCCGCCAGCGGCCAAATATTTGCAAACTACTGGCTGCATAATAACCACCTAAAAATCGATGGCGGCAAAATAAGTAAGAGCCTAGGCAACGGTTACACCCTGCAGCACGTAGCTGAACACGGTTTTACACCTATGGACCTGCGCATGCTTATACTGCAAAGCCAGTTCACGAACGAGGGTAATTTTACCTGGGATAACCTATCTGCCGCTGCTAATAGGCTAAGAAACTGGTGTAACTACGCCGCCCTGCGCCACCAAACCCACAGCGCGTTAGAGGCCGATACCGAAAAAAGTAACGATTTTATTCGCCCCGCCATCCAGGCAATACTAGTTAACCTAAATGATAACCTAAATACGCCCCAAGCCCTTAGCGCGGTAGACGAAGCCTTTAGTAGCCTAGATAACCTGCCACTGCAGCAGGTAAGCCATAGTAGCCTAGTGGCCCTGCTTAGCGCCATAGATGAGCTACTAGGGCTACAACTACTAACAACCACGCCCGACATAACCGAAGACCAAAAACGGCTTATGTTGCAGCGCGAAAGGGCCCGCGAAGCTAAAGACTGGGCAAAAAGCGATGAAATCCGTGATGAACTAGCCAGGGACGGTATTGCTGTGCGCGATACGCCCAGCAATACTATCTGGTCGTACTTATAATTATTCTAGTTCTAAGATTTTTTCTTTGACTTTGTCTTTAAGCTTTTTAGCAGCTGGCTCGTTTTCGACCCTGTGTTTTTTGATGTATTCTTCTACTAAAATCCGTACGCAACCTGCTACTGGTATGGCGATGATAGCCCCAGGCAAGCCGAACATAAATATGCCAATCATAACAGATGACAAAATAACCAGTGGGCTTAAATTAGACGATTTAGACTGCACGGCTGGCACAATAATATTCGATTCAACCTGCAAGTAGATCATTATACAAACAAGGTAGATGATGGCCGCAGGCAGGCTACTGAGAGCTATAAGTAGTGAGGCTACTAAGCCAGCCGCGATTGGGCCAAACATTGGAATAAGTGAAAGCAAAAAGGCGACAGCAGCCACCGGCAAGGCTAGGTTCCGTGAGACTTCAGGCATAAATAAGCTAATAGCGAAGGTCAGTACGCCAGCAAATAGCGCCTCGAGGGCCGAAACCGTTACCTGGCCAGTTACGTAGCCAGTTACCACATTATACATGCGAGCCATAAGGGTTTGGTGGCGCTTCATACGCTTTTTATCATCATAAACTGCCCAAAGGCGGTCTATCCAGGTTGGGCCCTCTACGAGCATAAAGAACGTAATGAATAGCACGATTAAACTAGTGCCAAAAAAGCTCATCAAAGAACCAACACTTGTAATGACACCTTGGCCTAGGGTAGCGGCCCACGAGCTAAGGCTATTCCTAAAAGAGTTTACGGCTTGGTCAATTTGGGGCTGCAAATTATACTTTTGTACGACATCACTTAGGCCACCCCACTGGCTCTGAGCGTTCTTTAACAGGGTAGGGAACGTATCTACAAGCTTTGCAGTTTGCTCGATAACCGGCGGAATAACCAAGAATATTATTACGGTTACCACTGCAACCACAGCCAAGAACGCTAAGGCCGTCGCGCCAACACGGTTGGTGCCAGGTACTTTTTTGTCGAGCCATTTAACTGGCCGGCTTAGGGCAAGTGCCAAAAAGAAGGCGATGCCAAGTAGTAATAAGGCGTTCCGTGCAATAAAAATTAGCAGCGCTACCGCTGCAAAACCGAATACGACTAGCCAAAACCGCACGAAGGTTTGGGTGTCGATTTCTATGCGTGTTCTCATGCATATATAGTACCACTCGTTACACCTAAAATGATACTATAGAGTATATGAAAACAGAGGAACCGGTAGTAGATATAAGCCATTTTAAGATGGTTTTTGGCAATAAAACAGTGGTGAAAGACTTATCCTTTACAGTAAATAAAGGCGAGGTGTTTGGCCTGCTAGGTAGTAACGGATGCGGCAAAACTACCACTATCCGCGCCCTCTTGGGGCTATATACACCAACTAGCGGCAGCCTAACTATTAATGGTATGCCTTACCAGCCAGATAGTGGCGCCAAAAGCCTAGGCTACCTACCCGAAGAACGCGGCCTCTATAAAAAAGAGAAGGTGCTTGATATTATGGTATATTTTGGCAAGCTTAAAGGCCTAAGTACTACTACCGCCAAGGAGCGGGCCCTTAGCTACCTTAAGCGGGTAGGCCTAGATAGCTACGCTAACACCCGGCTTGATAAACTTAGCGGCGGGCAGCAACAAAAGGTGCAGCTGGGCGTAACTATCATCAACGACCCTAACCTACTTATATTAGACGAGCCAACTAAGGGGTTTGACCCAGTAAACCGGCGCCTGCTTATGGATATAGTAGAAGATCACCGAGCAGCTGGCGCCACTGTGATATTTATTACGCACCAAATGGACGAGGTAGAGCGCTTATGCGATAGGGTGCTGCTACTCAAGGACGGCGTAGCCCATGCCTACGGTAGTGTGGCGGCTGTGCGTAAGCAGTTTAATGGCAAAAGCCTCGAAGATATATTTTTGACTGTTTACGGTGAGCAAGGGGAGGAGGCCAACCATGCATAATTTAGGCAACGTTTACCAGTTTGAAGTAAGGCGGACCCTCAAAAAGAAAAGCTTTTGGATAATGGCGCTCGCTTTCCCGGTCGCTATGGCCGCGGTTTTTGGCATTGTCTTTTTGAGTAACAAAACCACCCAAGATGCTGCCCAAAAGATGAAAGATGCAACATTCAGCATGCAAATAACCGATGAATCACACCTTATAAGCCAGGCCACGCTAGCTAACCTCAAGGCAGCTGCGCCTACAAGTAAACAAGCTGGTATCGATGCCGTCAAAAACAGCTCTATAGATGCCTACATATATTACCCAGCCGATTTACAAAAAGACAAAGTGGAAGTTTACGCAAAAGACGTAGGGTTATTCGATAACGGCAAGTATGATTCGGTGGCTAAGGCGCTCCTAAGCCAGGCGGTTAGCAGTAGCGTAACGCCCAATGTCGCGGCGGTACTTGGTAGCGCCGTAGGGACCAATGTAACCACCTACCGCAACGGTGTTTTGTACGATGGCGCCCAGCAAATGATCGCTCCCGGCCTGTTCCTGGTGCTATTTTACTTTTTGATTGCCATGTTTGGTAACCAAATGCTCACAAGCACTACAGAGGAAAAAGAAAACCGCGTCATGGAAATAATCTTGACCACCCTAAGGGCTAAAACGCTGATTGTGGGCAAAGTGCTGTCGCTGATTACGCTCGCTATTATCCAGGCCTTTATATTTTTACTGCCAGTTGTTATAGGCTACATATTGCTGCATGATAAATTATCTTTGCCCTCTATTGACCTTAGCAACATACCGCTTGATGGCGCACGTATACTTAGCGGGTTCTTGCTATTTAGCTTTAGCTTTTTGCTGTTTACAGGGCTACTTGTCGCAGTAGGCGCCGCCAGCCCTACTGCTAAAGAGGCCAGCGGCTACCTTGGGGTTGTGATGCTGCTATTATTTGGCCCACTATATGCGGCCAGCCTGTTTATAAGCAGCCCCGATAGCCCATTCGTGAGGTTTTTGACGTTTTTCCCACTAACGGCACCAATACCGGCCATGCTACGTAACGCCGTAGGCAACCTAAGCCTCACCGATACCATAGTGGTTATTGCTATACTGGCGGTGTCTTCGGCCGTTGTTATGTCTATCGCAGTAAAAGTGTTCCGTAACGGCGCAATAGAGTACGGGCGCAACCTATTACCGGCCTTTTTGCAACGAAAACGTAGCTAAATCGCACTAGTACGCCGCCTTTGGTTTACAATAAAGCTATGCACGTTCAGCAAATATGGCACCCAGAGCACATTGCAAGCAGCGAGCTTTTTGAGGCGCTATCACTCGGCCTAACAAGCGGTAAATACTCAGAGCTACTACGCGGCTACGCTACTAAAAACGGCGCTTCTACCCCAAAACAGCCTATCCATATACATAGTGGCAGCCTTGACGGCGCTGCCTACCACCACGGCCACCAGTACCTGGTTTATACCTGCGGCGATCCAGCAATTACCCTAGAACACTGTACGATGAGCGAAAATGAGCGTGAACACGCGGCTATTGAATACCTACACCTGCAAGGATTAGGGCTAATTGTTGTTGCGGTAGCTAGCGGCACCGCCAGTCAGCCAAACCAGCTGCCTAAGCTCACCCTAATGGGTTATATCGGTATCAGTATTTAATCGCGACTGCGCGTTTTATGGCCCTTAAGCAAAGTGATGTCTGATTGGTCTTTGCGGCGCCCAAGGTGCTGCTTGCAAGATATCAGCTGGTCAACACCCATAAACTCAACGCTATCTTTATTAAATGTATCACGGCGTTTAATTGCCGCTAGGTTATAGCCTAACCAACTGCGCATCAGGTTGATACCATTATGCGTTAGCACCACTTTGCCGGTACTTAGGACATATTCGCGCCAGTGTACTTTTGCGGCAAATTTAGCGTATACGCCAGGCGAAACTACAATATCGATATCGTTTGAATCCCTTAGGTTTAAGGCTTCCATGACTGCACCGCCAACCACTACATAATCGCCTTTGGGTAGCTTGAGCACCTGCACCCGCTCTACCACGCTACCGTGTTGCTCGGGCCGGTATTCTACGGCCGCCCGGAGCGTTGGGAATATACCGGCGTTACCGACTAAATCTATCACCCCGTAGTTTTCGAACTGGTTAAGTAGGTTAGGGGACACGTGGCAAAACCCTAGCCGCACGCCATCTATACTAAGTTGGCGGTACAGCTGTTTTAGCTGCTCTACGGCTGTGTAATCTATATCGTCAATGGCGCCGGCATCTATAATCACGGCCGCTAGCGGGTTTTTAACACTGCGTATAGCCTTACGCAGGCGGTGAGCAAAGTATTGGCTGTTTTCAAAAAACAGTGATTCTTCGAAGCTATATACCAGCACGTTTTGTGGGATAGTTTTCAGGTTGCCTACGCGGTCTTCGGCCCAAGTGCTGAGCCGGCCATCGCGTAGTAATATATCGTCGCTTGGGTGATATTCGCGACGCAGGCGCTCGGCCAGGCTAGCTACTACCGCTAAAATAATGCCATTAAATACACCAAGTGTTAGCACACCAAATAAGGCCAGTAGGGCAATGGCGCATTCTACTTTATGGTGCTGCGCTAGGTAAATTAGCTCCCTAAAACGGATTAAATGGAAGCCCATCATGCACACAACAGCCGCTAGCACGGCTACCGGTACGTAATCAAACACGCTGCCAGCAAATAGTAATAGTATAGCCACCAAGGCGCTCATCACTACGCTAGCAAGTTGCGATTTCATGCCGGCAAAATCAGCCACAAGGGTACGTGGCGGGCTGGCGTTTATGGCTATTCCACCTGTTATGGCCGATGCGATACCAGAGAGGCCCATGGCTTTCATATCTTTTGGTATATCAGGCTTTTCATCGTGCTCATCGGCGCTGTTGCGAATTACGGCCGCGCTTTGGGCTAATATAACCACCGCTACGCTAAAGGCGATTGGCAGCAAGCTTAGCATATCGGCTATGGGCAATACCGGTAAGCTGAAGTGTGGCAGGCCGGCCGGTAAAGCGCCAACCATGGCTACTCCCTTATCGCCAGCGTGGAACAGGGCCGCCAAGCCAGCTGCCGCTGCAATGGCAATAAGCGCCCCTGGCACGCGTGAGCGCTTAAATATAATCATTAAACCAAGTGCTAGCACGGCCACAGTAAATGTCATGCCATTAGAGCTAGTAATTTGGCCGGGCAGTGCCGCTAACACCTGGGCTGGCGTGCCACCAATGTGTAGGCCTAGTAGCTCGGGTAGCTTAACAATCATTAGCTGCAGGCCAATACCCGCCATTAGGCCAATCATAACCGGCCTGCTAATTAAATCTGCCAAAAAGGTGAACTTAAAATAACCGATTAAGGCCACCAAACAGGCGCTAAGTAGGCTTACAGCTAGTACTATATTCAAATATTGGGCACTCCCAGCCGCCGCTAGCACACCGGCTCCGCCAGCAAGCAGTACGGCCGTAGCGCTATCGGCCCCAACAACTAGCCTCCGGCTCGCCCCAAATACAGCAAATACTAAGGGTGCGGCCAGGGCGCTATATAGCCCCACTTGCACTGGTACGCCGGCCAGGGCTGCTATGCCCATGAGTTCGGGTACGGCAATGGCCGTAACCACCAGGCCGGCCATTAGATCGCTAGTTAAGTATTTCTTTTTGTAGCCGCGGAAGCTTAGCAAAAGCGGGATGTTCATACGTTTATAGTAGTAGCCCTGGGCTATGGTGTCAATTTAATCGCTGCCGGTGTTATGTTATAATTATCCTTGACCAAAAATATTGGGGTGTCGCCAAGCTTTAAGGCACATGGCTGTACGAGCGCAAAGCGCGAGACAATCATCTACTGTCCACAATGGATCAAAGCCTTATCATCCGGTAACAGCCTAACAAAATTAATGGTCATGTATTGGGGTGTCGCCAAGTGTGAGAGCCGCCCGTGGCGGGTCGCAAGGCCGGAAACCGATTTGAAGCTATGCTTCAAGTAGATTGAGGCGAGGCTACGAGCAATTTACGGAGTAAATTGACGAGTGGCAAGGCACATTGAAGCTCTGCTTCATACGCACATCGCCTATGTTCTTTGCAAATTAACCTATTGGGGTGTCGCCAAGTGGTAAGGCACATGGTTTTGGTCCATGCATTCGGGGGTTCGAACCCCTCCACCCCAGCCACGTGATTATCAGGCGCAAGTAGCGCTAAAAAAACGTCAGATAGCTCTGTCGTTTTTTTATTTTCTGGTGTTCGAATTTCTAACGCTGAAAAATCTGGGGTTGTGTTGAAAATTAGGCTGAAAAAGTTGGCTTTTGCAATCGGATTACTCTGTTTCAAAAGCAAAATGTCGAGGTGTTCGAAGAAATACTTGGTATACCGAATTAAATCCTCTATTTCGACCGGTTGTTTGACCTTTAGAGTCGTTTTTTGATACTTAAGTTGGTCTATCTGGCCTTCGATACGCACAAGTTCCTCCTCGATGTATTTAATGGCTGTTTCGCTATTCAAGAACTTAATCTTATCCATACTTTGCCTCGCTTCGTAAGTTAGGTTTTTGATTTGTTCGTCTATCACGTCTGTTTCACTCATCGTCACTACGCCACGTCGCTCCCATTCTTTACGTATAGCGTCCATGAAGTCATCCAGATAGTCTGCATTGACCTGTAGCGACTGTACGTAGGCAGTTATCGTGTCTTCAAACTCCTGAAGCGGTACGCGAAAGTTATGCCCTTCACGGCGGCAATGGTAAGCCGGGTAGTATTTACCTAACTTACCGCGCGAGGAGCTAGCATGGAGCTGCTTTCCGCAGTGCGGACAGGTAACTACACGCTTGTAAGGGAACTGCATATTACCTTTGTCGGACTTCACGACACGAGTCGGGTCTTTGTTTATAAGAAACTTGAGTTCGCCGTCTGCGTCATGGATTACAAACTTCCCCTTATTCGCCCTATTGAATAAGTCAACCGATACAATCCCTTCAAACTTGAGCCTGATTGGTTTGTTTTCAGTCCATTTTTCGCAAGCGATTCCGGCATAGACAGGGTTGTTGATCATACGAAGGAACGATTTTAGAACCAACGGCTCGCCGCCTCGCTTGCCGGTGATTCTTGACGGATCAGTTTTATCTCGTAAATATTGGATGTGTGTCTTGAACCCCATTGTATTCATCTGCTCGATAATTTCTTGGTCAGTAAACTTACCTTCAGCTCTGAGCCGAAACATTTTTTGAACAATGGCAGCTTCGGTTTTATGTGGAATAAGTATTGTCCGCTTGCCACTTGAGGTGACAATTTTCTTACACCTCATCCCATATATGTCGCCGCGTACCCAGTAACCCATTCGACAATAGCGAATCTGCGCTCCGATCATGCGACTCATGATATCCCGTATCTCATCACGGGATTGCTCGGCTGCCAGTAGCTCGCTCTTCAGCGTTGGCGAATAGACACTCCAGTCGTATTCAAGCCCAAGGTATTCAAGCGTGTTAATCTTTTGAGTACCAATAACTCCAAAAGTATCGATCAGGCCAATATCTAGTTTTTCCAATTGTTCTTTCAGGTCGCCGTAAGGCTTAAAGCCTCCACGCGTAAAACGGTCAATCGACTTAACGATAAATAGCTCGACTCGCTTGTCATGCTTGATTTGGTCAATAGCCCGTTGCATCGGTTGGTCTTTTTTTGACCCCGACTCGTAAAACTTGATGAAATCGATGATGACGATATTGTTATGCTCGGCATAACGATTGATCTGCTCCATCTGTGCCTGCGGCGAATCCTTCAGGCCTTGTTCTTTTGAGGATACGCGGACGCCACCATAGGCGTAGCGCATCCTACTCGGTTGATTGTACATAGCTCTTATCCCCCTCCTTCTTTATTTCCTCTAGCAAAGTGCCGCCGTTGTCGATATCGGCCATAATCTGGTCCACCACTAGCACGGCTATCATCTCAATGCGCGCTTGTGTCGAAAGGGTCGTAAAGTACTGCTCGGAATTGGCTGCTTTTTCGACTAATTCTCGTACCTGTTGACTGGCCATACCGCGACCCTCCTGCAGTATTTAACTATCGTTATATAAATAGTATACTATAGATATAACGATAGTTTCAAGTACTTTGACCAGTTTTATTACCGAACATCGGTGCTCGGTAATTAACACCGTTATCACCCCATATATACTTGTATATTTTTTCTTCTTTACTATTATATAAATATAAGAAGAGAAAGTAGTGGGGTACGTAGAAGTAGAGTAATAGTAGAATACATCATGAAAACAACCGTATCATTAAACCCTAAACAACAAGACCTATTAGAACTAATTGCTAAATACAGGTTTATTACAATTGCTAACGTCCAAACATTCTATGGCTTAAAAAGTCGCGGGGGAGTTCATGAAAAATTATCCGTACTGGTAAATTCAGGTCATCTAGCATTCAGATATGACAGAGATTACAAATTCCGTTATCGGGCTGGATCGTATTATCTGACGCCTAAAGGCTTGCGGGCAATTCAAGATTCCACTCCCTACATAACCGAGGCTACAATCCATGGTGCCTATGCAGACAAAAATGCCTCCGAACAGTTGCTAGATGCGAGCAACAAAGTCTTTGGGATGGTACAAAATCTTACGCGGCTTTATTCTGGCATGAAAGCCTTTACGCCAAGACAGCTCAGTGGGTTCGACTATTTCCCAAAGCCCCTTCCGGACCTGTACCTTGCTCATATTAAAGAGGATGAGACTACCCGCTACTTCCTCTACCATCTCCGTGACGGGAAACGCTATGACGTTGCCGTTAACGCACGCATGAGGCAACTTATAACCTATGTAGAGAGTAATAATTACGCCGAATCAGGCAATGAGTTCCCAATCATCTTATTTGTCTGTGACACTCCAGCCATTGAACGACTGGCCGCACGGCTCGCCAGAAGCCTGCTTAATAAGTCGTATGAATCAATGTCCGTATATACAACAAGTACTAGTGCACTGCTACAGCAGCAGACTAGCAATGAAGCTATCTGGTCGAGCCTAGAAACTCCCGACGAACTAATCGCTTTAGAACAAGCAAGGTGACGATTGCATGCAAGCATCGCGCGCATGCAATGGTCACCCACTTTCGAACTAAGATTGTGTTTCATTTGTTACCGAGTGCAGCGGGCGTGTACATTTTCTGGAAGAATATGTACCGACTGATGCGCTTGGTGGCAAATAGTAATTCTTTTAGTACCTTGCTGTGTTTTGCCAGATTCGTTCTTGCACCTGAAGCTTTAGCTGAAGGGGTAAGTACGGATCTGGTTTGCTGTGGTCTGAAGCTGGAGCGATCCGAATGATGTAACAGCCCGCAGGGCTTGTTATATGGTTCGGTCGGTCTGCGTAGTGTATATTTGTTAGTAGATTATGACTATACCACTCATGAAATCAAAAACATTGAAGCCATTAATTTCCGCCTACTACGTAGCCACGATTTTCGTGCACGTACTAGTTATTGCAAAAGTGGTACCTTACAACTGGGTTAACGGCGGTTTGTCGGTAAACTATGAAGCACAAGTCACGCAGTCGATTGTCAGTATCGTACTGTTGAGCTCGATGTTTATCTTTGCATTGAATGTTTTAAGAACTATATCAACTGCGCAGACGTGGAAGAGAAGACTATTTTATGGACTTACGGCTTTCACCGTCCTAAGCTTAGTGATGCAATTGATGGGAACGAACTTTGAACGATTCGTCCTGGCGCCAGTAGTACTAGCAGGGTTACTTTTGCACTTTCAGGTAGTTGCCCATATGAACAGAGCTCGAAAGGCACGAGGCAAGTAGTCTCACGGCCTAGAGCTAATCGGGCAGTTTTGTGTCTTGCCCGGGACAGATTAACTAGTTGTGGCAGTCTACTTGAATGACCCAGTACTTCATAGCTTCATCAACGCAGCGCCTTAAATCGGCATTGTTCGGTATCGCGGTACCGTATGTGTCGTAAAGCAAAGCTGCGTTTGCGTGGCAACCGCTCGCTTTGCTGAAGTAATAGCGTGACAGGTGTATCTCAGGCTTTTCGCCAAAGTCTTCGTCGAATATCTGCTCATCGCTGTAATTCTGCACCATGTACCGGATGGCCTTCATACTATGCTTGAACTCGTCAAACTGTGCATCTATAGCGTCTTTAACCCACGCTTTGCCCGTGTCACTATCAAGCGGTACCGGTTTCCAGCAATCCGCCCAAGCACAATCGTCATCTTCCGTGCGATACCAATCAAACTCATGTTGCTCGACTAAATTATCCATCACGCATCTGGCTTGATCCATTACCGTATCAATGTCGTCACCTTCAACAATCAAACGTACCAAATAATGCATATCTATCTCCTAAAGTTAAGTTAATCGGGCGGTTTTACGTCATGCCCAGGACGGATATCTACAACCCCGGATAGCTCACCGGTCGCCCGATAGTCATTTCGTTATACTCATCGATATACTCCAGCTCCTCCATGCGCTCTTGGTAGTATTCGCTCAACCGTTCGGCAAGTCGGACAAGCTTCTCATCCATCCGCCAATCTTCGACAGTACAGCTGTTACCAGTACTACCAAGCATCCCTCCGCCCAAGTAATTCTGGTAGGCGCTTAAGAACTCATCTTCGTAGCCAAAAGCCGTTAAATCCAGCTCTACGCCGCCTCCACGGTAGCTAAAGTCTTCTCGTGTGATGTTTTCTGCAATATTCATATCAAATCTCCTTAAACTTTACGTACTAATAAAAACTGAGCCGTTTAACGTCATGCTCAGGACGGAACTAAAAAACCGACGGGTTAGTACTCGTCGGCTCTCATGATGGTCAATACCCGGTGACAATCCGGACTGAGCGGATCGCACCAGCCTTTCAAGGCTTCGTCGTAATAATCTATCTTCCAGAATATCTTCACCCCACTAACCGTAAACGAGCCAAAGTCATGCTCGCCGTACGGATCGTTATCTTCATTGAAGTCAGAGAAGTCTCTCACCTTAACGAAGATCTCTTTGGCATCATCTCCTAGAGCGACAACACCCCTCGTCACAGTACAACCCTCCATATTCTGGCGGTGCTTGTCGTTTATTGCAGCTATCTTTGCTGACGTTTGATTTACTGCTTGCTTAGTGTCCATAACAGACCCTCCTTGTATATTCTTGAGCGGGCTTTCTGCCGCTCTGGCGAGCAACCACGGGCTGCAAACCAAAGAAGTCAAGGTGGAGACTTGTACTACCTTGACTTATTTGGTTCACCCGTACAATGAGGAGACAGAGGAAGGAAAGCTTTGTTACAATAACGGTATGGCAGTTGATGTTATAGAAAAACAGACGAACACAGATAGTAGCAAAAAGCGATGGCTTGTATATGGGTTAATTGGCTTAGTATTTGGACTATTCGACTATTATTTTCAGCAAATAGCTCAATCAGACACCTCCTTGGCGACGCGGGTTATGATTATCTACGGCATCTGGCTTGTCCCGCTTGTTCCGATTGCACTCTACGAGGCAAAGCGGTCTCGTTCTGAACTCAAAACTGCGCTTGCGTGCGCGTTTACGTGGGGTGTCGCAATCATTGTGTATTATCTCTATATGGCAATCGAACTCATTATCATAGGCAAAGATACCCGCCCTGAACTGCATTTCAGCAACTCTGGCGATCCATACTACTGGTCTAACCTAGGTCAAGTCCTTAGCAATGATATGGGAGGTGGTATCCTCGAATGGATTACGCTTGCTCTAGTTGGCGGTGGGCTACTTGGGTTGTGTATCGGATCTCTATACAAGGCTGCGGCAAAACGCAAAATTAAGGTTGAGAGCAATTAATCACCCCTTTGTTTTATACTCAAACGTGATGAGGAGACAGAGGAAGGAAGAACCTAAAATTACCCTTCATCTGAGGTGAGATACTACGGAGATATTGACATATAGCTTACGTTATGTTATTATGCAATTACTCTAGGCAACCTGTCTGAGTCTGTTATACGGCAGATCCGTATGATACTTCGAAAGGAACGGCGATGCCGCTCATCGATGTAACGCACAGACCGGATTACGCATTTCCGCAATCCGGGGTGTACCGCGCAAACATGGAGCTCGGACAACAGGCGACGAGAGATTTCATCCAGAAGGTGTTCGCGCCCTCGCTCCCGAAGCTGTTCGTGAAGAACTGCACCGACTACGGAATGGACCCCGACACACCGGAAGACGGTGTGCAGGTTCAGCTCCACGAGTACGGCGAGCACGACGTCAACGTCGCAGACATCTGGATCAAGATCCAGTTCAGCGAGCCCTACCCCGGAGAGACCCTGGCTCGGGCCACTCGTGACGCGGTGAACTACGACATCGGCGAATTGTTCCACATCCACGGCCTAGACACCCCCGACAACTACATCCTCGATGTGTTCTGGGGTCCGTCTCACGGCTGCGGAAGCGTGAACGGTACTTACATCGAGTGGTAGCACAAACTGCTACTTCCCTACACCCTCACGAGAGGAGGTGCACCAGCAATGGAACCCCTCGACTGAGGGTGTTTCCATATGTAAGTTTGTACGCTATTAAATCGAGCCTTTTATCGTCATGCTCAGGACGGAGAAAGCTACTCGATATTATTCTCGATTATCTCCCTCCAATTGATTCGACCAAAGGCATCGCGTAATAAGTCCTGCCACAGGCACGGCTCATCGATCTCGTCATCAAGCTCGTATCGTAGCATCATCTCGAGCCACTCGGCTTGTTCGTATGTCCGCCACATGTCCTTGCTGAGGGTTTCTTGCAAGAGTACATAGTTTGACTCATCGTTCGTAAGCCACAAATTTGCGAGCCACGTCTCGTAGTTACTCCACCCGTCGTACTCGGTGGTTGCAGTTTGTGTTGATTCTGCTACATTCATTCCCTCGCCAGGAAACCCCGGGCTTTTAAGCCCGGGGATGAATGGCATAGCTAGTGGCGAGCGGGCGCTTGCGCCCGCGTAGGCACCTGTGGCATGCTTGGTGGATGACGAGGTATAGCACAGGAGCGCACACGACCCACCGGCTCAAGTATCACCTAGTGTGGGTACCGAAATACCGCAAGCGGGTGCTCCGAGGCCCGCTCGCGAGGCGATTGTATGAGCTACTCAAGCAATGCGCTGACATGAACCAATGGACTATTGAGGAATTGAACGTGCAAGTCGATCATGTCCACTTGCTCATACAATTGCCTCCGAAAGAGGCGGTCGCCCATGCTATGCAGATTATGAAAGGTGGGACAAGCAAGGTCATCCGTCAAGAATTCCCCGAGCTTGATGAATTTCTCTGGGGCGACAGTCTCTGGGCCGATGGTTACTTTGCCGAATCGGTGGGTCAGGTCACGGAAGCAAAGATAAAGGCCCATATCCAGAACCAGTAAACCAAGCAGGCAGAAGACCAGAAGCCACGGGCTTTAGCCCGTGGTGTGGTTCACTGTTATTCTCCCTTACTTTACGTAACGGAGTTAAAACACAGTGCCGCATGGCAAAGCAGTCAAGGTGGAGCGCCCCTTGACGTTTACCAACGGGACGAACGACCTTGACGGGTTTGCTCGGTACGTATAATGGACAGTACGTGAAGTGAAAACTATATTAGTTCAACTCTCAAGAATTGCTAAAACTATACACTCGGTGTATAGTGGGATCATGAACGCACAATATGCATTACTCGGTATACTTAATGAAGCACCCAGCTACGGATACGAACTCAAGAGGATTTATGACAAACTCTTCGGTAGTGATAAAGTCATTTTAACCGGTCAAATTTACTCGACACTATCGCGGTTGAAACGAGACAAAAAGGTTGAGGAGGTCGCTGACTCAGAATCAAGCAGCGGGCCAGAGCGCGTTAAGTATGCCATTACGCCGCAGGGAGAGCAAGCTTTGCGCCTCTGGCTCGAAACACCCGAAGCGCCGTCGGCACAGCTGCAGGCTACGCTGTACATGAAAACCGTGCTTGCTATCATGGAGAATGGCGACGCTGCGCCATATTTAGATAATCAGCGCCATGCGCACATAGAACGCATGCGCGAACTAACTAAAACGCGCCGCGAGGCGACGATGGCATCAAGACTCCTAATCGACCACGCAATCTTTCATATTGAAGCCGATCTTAGGTGGATCGACCTGACTAGCTCACGGTTAACTAAACTAAAGGAGGAACTATGCCAATAAATATTATTAGCGCAAAAAATATCAAAAAAACATACGGTGCGACAGAAATACTACACGGCGTATCGCTCGACGTAAAGCAGGGTGAAGTGTTGGCAATCATGGGCCCGAGCGGTTCTGGTAAATCGACGTTGCTGCACAGTCTCGGGGCAATTATTCCCGTAGATAGCGGTGAAATTAGTTTTGACAACCACGACATTGCAAAATTTAACGACAACAAACGCAGTATCTTGCGCCGTACTGCCTTCGGGTTTGTGTTCCAATTTAGCCAGCTTGTACCAGAACTCACTGCTTTAGATAATGTCGCACTACCCCTTTTACTTAACGGCGTAAATCGCAATAAAGCCTATGAAGAAGCAAAAAAGTGGCTCAATGAAGTTGGGCTCATGGACAAGTACGAAAGCACCCCGAGCGAAATATCTGGTGGCCAAGCCCAGCGCGTGGCAATCGCTCGTGCGATGGTGTTACGGCCAAAGATTCTTTTCGCAGATGAGCCGACCGGCTCGCTAGACAGCCTCAATTCTGAACACATTATGGAGCTATTCATCAAAACTGCCAAAGACAACGGTACAACTGTTATCATTGTGACACACGAGCCAAGCATTGCCGCCTATGCCGACCGTGAAATTATAGTGCGTGATGGCCAAGTCGTAGGAGAAAAGTAATATGCGGCTTGGTTGGCTTTTTCTCACCCGCTCCGGCAAGAGTAATTGGAACCGTCTTGGCTTGACTGCCGCAGCAGTTGCGCTAGGTATGCTTATGATATTAGTTTTTATAGCTGGCATAAATGCCATACAAGCACAACCCCGGCATACATCGTGGCAATTTGCCTTATTTTCAAACAGGACGAATCAAACACCGATTGAAGGCATTGCTCCGCTAAAAGCAATGGTAGGAACTGGTGACGGTAACTTGTTGAAATGGCAGAACAAAGATATTACAACCATTTCGCTACATGCCAGCGATGTCACTTCGCCGGAGTTCAGTGGGCTGCCAACACCGAAAGAAGGTGAATACTACGTATCAGAGGGCTTGTATAAAATAATCCAAGATAACCCAGAAGATGCTATCGGCAAGCGATTCGGAACGAGACAAATCGGTGTCATACCAGAAGCCTTTTCAGCATCGCCAGATGCGCTCGAAGCTATCCGTGGCATAGGTGAGCAGGATGCGAGCGATGAGCGTGCTGTTAGCGTTTACAGACTCTCAAGCGATATGGATACTACTCCCTATAGCGGCATAGTTGGTATCGTACTGCTTTTTGGTGCAAGCATGTTGCTTATTCCTATCGTTACATTTATCTCCATTGCAACCCAACTTGGCTCGGCACAACGTGAGAAGCGATACGCCGCACTCCGGTTGGTTGGCGCAACTCGGAAGCAAGTGACACGTATTATAACTGTCGAATCACTAACCGCTGCGCTGGTTGGCGTAATCGTTGGCTCACTGGCGTACGTTGCTGCGTTACCGCTATTGGGCCAATTTGAGCTTGCTGGTATGAGACTTTGGCAAAGCGATCTTACCGTGCCACCGCAGTACTATGTGTCCGCCGTCACAGTCACATTGCTATTTTGCTTAATGGCCAATTGGTGGGGTATGCGCCACGTACAGGTTTCACCACTAGGAGTAATGCGTTCGGCTGGGATAAGTAAGCGCCCGCGCGCATGGCGTCTTTTGCTACTTATCCCTGGCTTGGCGATGTTCATTTGGCTATCGCTACCAAGTGGTGCACGCTGGCTTCGAGACAATGCAGACAACACCGAGCCGCTACTACTGCTCATTGCTGGTGTTATGAGCCTTATGTTTGGGCTGCTGCTGGCTGGCCCGTGGCTGACAAATAGTATCTCAAGGCTTGTCGCACGCCGCACAAACAGCGCCGTTACGATACTCGCCTCAAAGCGTATCGCTATGCAATCTCGTCGAATTTTTCGAAGTGTCAGCGGCGTAGTATTGGCATTATTCGCAGGTAGCGTCTATTTAACTGGAATTAGCGGTGTGGCTGGACTGAGTGCAAACGCAGTCGCAAATAATGGATACTCTCAGCTTAAAGATGGAACTGTTCTGATCTCAAGTGACGTTTTATCAACTAAGCTTACGTTAGAGATACAGGAGCTATCGTATGTCAAAGATGCTAAGAAAATAGAAGGCAACGTCGCAGATGCGGTCTTTATTATGCACTGTCAAACTGCCCATATTTACACAGCCATAACATGCCCGCTAAATACTACCTATGTTGGTGTAAATTTTGATAAAAGCCCCGCTGACGGTAATAAATGGTTTGACGTATCACCCAATGGAATCCGTCAACAATTGGTCGATAAGGAATATGCCGACCCTGATTCTATCACAAAATCAAACCCCGCATTGTTGGTTCGCCTTGACAACAATAGCCGTCTAGACCAACTCCGTAGTTTTATCGTGAGCGCACTTGGCGTAAACACGGCAACATGGGTCATCAGCGGCACGTATGCACAAATGCCAATCATCAGCCCTCTGATCTCTGAATTGGCTAATCTCGCCTATGCAGGTATGGGGGTTACTCTATTCGTAGCAATTGCCAGCTTGATTATTGCAACGATCGGGGGCTTACTAGAGCGTAGGCGATCATTCGTTACGCTACGACTTGGCGGCATGACGACCGCACAAATGAAACAAACGGTCATGATAGAATCGCTCATCCCACTAGTAGGCGTGTCTCTACTAGCCTGTGGTCTTGGTGTATGGGTAGGCTGGGCGTTTACCTCTGCGATATCAAGTAGTTTGAAGCCGACATTAACGCCGCTATATCTCGGAATAGTCATAGGTTCCTTGACCATTGCCGCACTTGCTATTGGCCGTATTTTACCAATGCTCGACAATATTACGCGGCCAGAGGAAAACCAAACAGAGTAATAACTTATGATTGTGGTGCAAAAGGCCTACAAAACGGCGACGAAATACGATTTATT
The DNA here is from genome assembly GCA_032229905.1 of Saccharimonas sp. (SeqCode). Lineage (GTDB taxonomy): Bacteria > Patescibacteriota > Saccharimonadia > Saccharimonadales > Saccharimonadaceae > Saccharimonas. The sequence continues at coordinate 7,802 of JAVTWQ010000011.1, read as the reverse complement.
CCCGACAATACAATCATCGCAACTGTTGTTGGTGAACGTGAAGTTGAATACGGCGACCAAAATTGGAAACTATCACCATTGACGTACAAGATATTTGAAGACAAAGGCCAATTAAACAGCAGTGGAGCGTACCAGGGTGCTAACTACTGGCAGTTTAACGGCAAGAAGCTTAAAGATTTGCCAGATATTACGTCCTAAGGCTTTAGTCTGATAGAATCAAAACAGAAGATTCGTGTTCTAATGCTTGCGAGAGAACAGGAGTCTTCTTTTAGTTTTCTGAGGCTTTATACCAAAATGGGACACCCGCTATGGCGCTTGAACTAACAATGGCCGCGCTTTTACGGGCTCGCGTCAGAGCAACATAGAGCTTCGCTTTACTTACGGGCGCTAACGAATCTACCTCTTGATTTAAAAACCAATTCCGAATTGGCTCCGTTGGGTATATCAAGATCCTGTCAAATTCCATCCCCTTCGATACACCAAAATTTAAAAAAGGGCGATACCGATCCACGTGTTTGTTGCGTATATCGTTGATTAACTGCATGGGCTCGTAAGCTAGGAGGTAGTCACTAACATCAGCTGGCTTGATGACGTATAGACCTTGATGGCAATCGCTGTACATGGAGCCGCACGCCACTGGCGCGAAATTGGCATATAGCTTATTCGAGATGTTACATATTTCAGAATGACAGCGATAATTGATACCCAGCGTAGTGTCATCAGTTTCTATGTTTACTGTTTTATCATTGAAAAAATCAACTGTTTGCGCTCTTCGATATTGTCGGTTCTTCGCTGAATTATTCGTCGCATACGTTCCTTGACGTGGATCGCCAACCAGAAGAATATTAATATCGCTATCGATTAGCAGTTTTAATAAATCAAGGTCATAACCAGCGATATCCTGTACTTCATCAACAAAAATTGAATCAAATATAGCGTTTAGTCGCTTAACAACAAGGCCGTCTGTGAGTTTATTGCAGTCTAAGGCAAATTTCGCAATCTTGTCAGAATAAATCTTCTTGTCCGGAGTAAAGTAATGCCTTCCTACCTCTTTTTCTGGTATACCGACAGCGGATTGTCCCGGGACTAGAAAAAGCCCCGTCACTACACCATCATACTTACATCCCTGGTATGGTCGTACTCCATGTTGCAATAAAAATGAAAACCATGTCTGTACGGTTATATTAGCGGGGATGCAGCCGTACTTCCACACAAAGCGCCTCTTGATTTCTTCCAGATTTGCCTGCGTGAAAGTCGTAATGAGAATCTTCTTATTTTTAAGCTTCAGCGCGTGATTGATGATGTAAGTTGTTTTTCCTGAGCCCGCACCGGCAATGATCAACTTATTTTTCATATTTCTCAATTTACGGCATCCATAATGTATTTCGGATAAATTATATTCTCGTTTGTTTCAAAAATTTTCAATGCGCATTCTGTCTTATTTGAGAGCATGAATTTGTGCATTGAGTCATTATCCGAATATGATGTTCCGAATACTGTATTAAATTTTGCGAGTGAATTTACTTTTAACATTTTTGGCTCAAGGGTATTGTAGTTAAACGGTTTGTCCTTAATTTTAAGCGAACCCGTATCGATGCTATCATCGAAGCTGATCAATATATTATCTTTTACATTGTCTCCTAAGTAACCCGTGTATTTACGCTTAAGAGCATCAACACTACCGTCGTTGTCAGTGACTACAGTAGTCGGCTTGTTGATCTTACTGGCAATTTCAAGAAATCTTAGAAAGGAAGTCCCTACGGATATTACGTCTACGCCGTCCTCGATAGGCAGCTTGCCTTCATGTTTAGTCATATAGGCTCTCTGGACAACGAGCTCATCCGAATCACCCTCTACAAGAATAGCTTTTTTGCATAGAATGAGCCGAAGTGTATCGTAGCCTGATAGGTGAGCAAAATACGACTGGGTATCATTTGAAAGTTCATTGAGCCTTACAGTCCTACCATCATTCAATAAGATTAGATTTGCGAGACCGAGCTTGTTTGCAACGAAGCTATTGTGGGTTGAAACTATAATCTGCTTATCATCTCTTTTTGCAGAGATGTATTTAACGAGTTGGCTAAGTTTAGTGTGCGATAAATGATTTTCCGGCTCTTCGACTAGAATTATATTAGCTTCCTTTGATTTACTATGACTTAAGGCAAGCTTGGTCTTGACCATACTTTGCTCACCTTTGCCTATATGATGGAACGGTACATCATCAAAGTAGGTTAGAAGCGTAGTTTCCCATGCATTTTTCGAAGAGAGATCTACTGACAAGCGAACCTCTTTCGATGATACATCTGCGGCTTCTTTGATCTTTTCATTAATGGTGATGATGGACTTGTCTTCGTTAAACACATCCCTCATTCTGCGGTGGGCTTGAGATGCTGCGACGATATCTTCAGTATTAAGTAAATCTTTAATAATTCTCGAGATGTACACATCTGACCCATTTTGAAAACGTGCACTACTTGAATCAATAAGGGCAGCTTTTAGCGGAATTGAGCGAGCAGTGACCGCTTCTCTTGCGAATGACCCCCAGAAAACATCATAGTACTCAAGAGGTAGGGTGTTAAAGTTATCTACTTTAACGAGTTCTTCGTATTCAGCTTGATACTTTTCATCAAATGCGATTTTCATGAAGATACCACAGCTATTAATACCTTGTGAGTTGTCGTTACCCATAAAACGCGCCGTGTCATCACCCTCAAGGTACAATTCAATGAGTACGTATGGCAGTTCAGCTGAGCCTGTGTCCCGTAATTGTGCAAAATATGCCTCAACAACGTTATTGTTAAAAAGGTATTGGCTAAGCTCGTTTTTTATATACCTACCGCCCACTAAGCCACTCAAAGCAAGGTTTACTGCTTCGATAATCGTTGACTTCCCGGCTTCATTATCACCAACGAGAATATTCATCCCGCTATTGAGCTTTAACGAAAAAAGTCCCTCGAATATTTTGTAGTTTATTAACCGGATATCAGATATGCGCATAGTATTTACATTTATTCTGTGCCAGAGGCACGATGATATTAATAATCACTTTGATTTTCTGAAAGAAAGTCGAAGTCCAACCGAGTTTGCTCGGTTGTTTGTGCTTAGCGTACTATTTGCCATCATTGTTTATCGTTGGTAATATGACCGTGACAATTTCGTCATCTGTTAGCTCTCTCTTTTGATTGTTCCGGACAGCTTCGAGTAATTCACGGTGCTGGAGGCTATTTCGTTTGCGATTGCGGCCACTGCGGGTTAGTAGGCGGAATGGGATGACGAAGATTCCGAACAAGCCGAAGATGACGAAATACCAGATAGCTACAAGCGACCACGCCATATATATCAAGCAGAGGGCAATAGGTACTAGTAGCAGCCACTTCAAGGCTGCATTTTCGCTATCGGTCATCCGCCACATACGTGCGGCTGAGCCCGAAAATGATGTTGGTGCGGAGATGATTACTTTTTCTGATGCTAATTTATCTGCCATAACCTATCCATTCACTACTTTCATTAGCTCCGCAAACGAGCCGACTGCGCTATATTTAACTTTATCACTACTTATCACCGAGAAGTGTCGTCGTGCGCATTCTATCTTTGCCTTTTCTACTTCTCGAAGTTGCAGTTCGCTAGTATCGCCCTTTGTTTCGGCGACAAAGTAGATGTGCTTCACAGATCCTTCACGGAAGGCTATCGCCCAGTCTGGATTGTATTTACCCATTGGTGTGTTGATGTAGAAACCACTCGGTAGCTTTACGTACAGCTCAACTGTATCTGCCACGTCAAGTTCCTCACCGAGCGTTTTCTCGGTACTCGAGTCGTAGCGCAATTTGTCGTAGAGATGCTTTTTGGCGTCTGATACGTTTTTACCGTATTCGCCGCCGATGGTTGCATCGACAAAGATCTCTTCGGCGTTCCATGTTTCGTCGAGCTTATCGTAGGTTATGTGCTCGATGATTGTGCTGGCTTTTTGCTCGTCGATAAGCTTGATAGCCTCACGGATGAATTCCTCTGGATTTGCAGCGAACAATTTGAACACTACTGGTTCAATGCGCTGCAAGATTGTTGCAACCGTTTTGCGCGTAAGCCTTGTTGACGTCGCAATCTCCCCGATAAGATCGAAAGTGACATTTTTTGCAGCAACTTCTTCAAGCACCACCTGCTTACCAACGAGCCGTTTCATCTCCGGTGTATTCTGCTTGGTGGTCGAAAGGTATCCATCTGTAATAACTACGAGCGTTTGCGACACGCGCAATTGACGATTCAGGCTATTTACGCACGATTCAATCAACTTTTCTTCGTTAAATGAAACCGTGTAATAAGTTTTGGAGTTAATCTTTTCCCACAATGATTTGAACTCTTTGCTTGCAAACTTTTCATGATCCAAGTTGAGCGTCGTCTTGTTGCGAGCATCCGATACAATCGGGTTCTTCTTGGGGTCGTAAACAGACTCAACAAGTTGCAAGACCTGCTCAACATACGCGGGGAGACTACCGTCGACATTACCCAGCATCTCGGACACTTTTTCCGCCCGGAGCTCGGGAGTCATATCGTGATACGAATCCGTAAGCTGACCATCTTTGACGAGCCCCGACATATTAAGCGCGGCAAATATAAGAGCGGCCTTGTTACCGTCTACTGAAAGTTCAGTGCCCGCAGCATCTACCCAAACTTGACCGTCAAATAACGTAGGCGCAACTTCTTTTGGACGGTTCTTGATAACTTCGTAGAACTCATCTTGAAGCGCCTTGGCAAAGTCCTCATAACTTTCGTTAGCAATGACCGTCAAGGAATTCACGTCATGCACATTATGCGTGCCAAGTACTTCTGCATCCATACGCTCGCCGTCTTTATTGACGCTTAAGCGTAGTCCACGACCAATTTCTTGACGCTTTTTGATATCGCCACTGCTCATGCGTAATGTACATATCTGGAAAACGTTTGGATTATCCCAACCTTCCCGCAGGGCGGAGTGGCTGAATATAAAGCGTACAGGCTCGTCAGCGCTCAGTAGGCGCTCTTTGTTCTTCATAATGAGATCATAGGCGTCAACGTCGGCAGATTCGCTCTCGCCGCGTTTTACGTCGCTATCAACCACACGGCCTTTTTTGTCTACCGAAAAATACCCAGCGTGAATACGATATGGTTCATCGCGCTCAAGGAATGTTCGGTAGTCAGTATCTTCGTCGAATGGCAGCTGGCTAAAGAACAGCTCGACAGCGTTTTTGTACTCTTCTTCAAAGATATCGGCATAGACACCTTTTTGCTCGCCGCTAGCATCATAATATTTATACTTGGCAACTTCATCGATAAAGAATAACGACAGGACTTTGATGCCTTTTTTGAACAGCTCGCGTTCTTTTTCGAGGTGGCTCATGATAGTTTCGCGGATCTGAATACGCCGTATATCCGCTTCGCTACTATCGCCAACTACTTGCCCCTGCTCAAGGCGCAGGCCGTTCGTAAACTCTACAAACCCGTCACGAGCGTTTATTTCTGCAATGCTATAGCCGTCGCGGTAAGCTTCAATTTCTCCAGAGTGATCATAAATATTGTCGCCATGGACGAACGTCTTCACCTTTTTACCGATGCCGTTGCTGCTCGACGCGTTGTATTCAAACACGACTGTCGCAGAAGGGCTTTTGTTCGGGAAAACGTTAATGCGCTGCAGGTACAGATAGCCATTGGTGGCGGTCGTACCCTGAATTGATATTCCCTTGACGGTAATCTTTTTGACGAGCTGCCGTTGATAGGCATCGACCGCATCAAGCCGATACACCATGTTAAAGTTTTCGCGGTGTGTTGCAGAGTAGTTGATATAAAACAGTGGGTTGAACTTACCCAGGCTATCGCGTGTGACGTTTTTACCACCGGTTACGCCAATAACGCTCTGCGGCTCATCAACGATAACAATCGGGTTTACGGACGATATGACGTCGATAGGGCGGCGAGAACGGAAGCTATCAAGTTTCATATAGATTCGGCGAGCGTCTTTTCCGGTCGCATTGAAGGCCTGCGTGTTGATAATCATGACATTGATGCCTGGATCATCAGCAAACTGCTCTAACTCATTTAGTCGTGTTGAATTATAGATAAAGTAGCGGCAGGCTTTGCCATACTCTTCCTTAAAATGGTCAGCCGTAATCTGGAACGACTTTGCGACACCTTCACGAATAGCGATACTTGGTACGACGATGATGAATTTGCTCCAGCCGTAGCGTGCATTCATCTCGTACATCGTTTTTATGTAAGTATAGGTTTTACCTGTACCGGTTTCCATCTCGACGGTGAATACAGGCTTTACAACCGTTTGCTTGCGCCCATCATCCCACTCGACTTTGCTTGTGAGGGTTTCAATTTTGTTGCTAGGTAATATCTTGTTAGTCTTCTGGACTTCACGAAGGTTTTTGAGTATATCTTCTTCGCGTAAGTGAATCTGCGGGTTAGCCCAACCGGTCTGCGTATCGGCAAACAACGACTGTGCTGCAGATGACGACGAGCCTTGATCGAGCAAGAACTTACGTGTCTCGTTTGGCTGCCCGCTAAACACATTGCATATTGCGTTTGTGGCGTCTTCTTGGAACTTCTGGTGTTTAAATCGTAACTTCATACGACTTAAATTACCTTGACTTTAGTCTCTGGTGCAATGATACGGAAGTGCTCGGCAAGGTTTACCTTGGCTTGACTATCGGGGAAGGTGCTATCACGGAATACGGCTGTGAGAGGCTTAAGCGCAGCAATCTGCTTTATGGCGTCTTCGCTAATGCTTTCGGCGAAGCAGGCGACAAGGCCAGACACCTCAGCAAAATAATCATACAGGTACACCGTAGAACCAGCTATATCTCGTGTCTCGAGCGGCCGGTTCAGCTCAAGCGCAGATGCTGTTAGTACTCCAAATAGCAGATCAAGTTCCGAGCGATCTTCTTTGATGTTATCAACGACGTCTAACAGAGCCGATTGTTGCAGCTCGCCAGCAGGCTTGTATACCTCTTTGTAGTTTGTATCGTCGATGCGCAAAGCGCGGAAACCGTAGTCAACTGTTGCTTCTGGGTATTCAGCGGCGATTTTTTCTCCAGCTCGGCGGATGCGCTCGCGAGAGATTTCGGGGATGGTTTTGTAGCCAGCCTTGAACGCTTCGGACTTTTCGTCGGTTTCTTCAGGTAGCTGCACCATGATCCATTTGCGATTACCTCCATCTTCGGCGTTCAGTTGCATGACGGCGTGGGCTGTGGTGGCAGAGCCAGAGAAGAAGTCGAGAACTACCGACTCATTGCCAGAACCAATCTTCAGTAGTTTTTTGATAAGTTCGACGGGCTTTGGAAAGTCAAAGTACTTTTTATTCTCGAATAACGCTTTTACCGCAAGAGTGCCCCGGTCGGTTTTTACATCAGCATCAGACCAAACTGAATTTAGCGCAAAGGTCACTTCGCGATACTTCTTCACAATTTGATACCCAGAATCTGAATTTGCTTTCCGACCAAATACTACAGAGTTTAAATTTTGAGAAGACTTATCCTTGCCCCACCTCCAGACGGTTTTGACTCCTTGTGATTCTTGAGGATAAACCTCTACCCAGCCTTCATTGGGCTCAAGAGAAATCTCATAAAGACCGTTCTCGTCTGATGAGTTTGGATTAACGAAAAAAGGATAATGTAGATTTGGTCGGTTGCCGATGTTAAAGGCAATATTCCTATTCCTCAACTCGTACAGGTCAAAGCCGCCGCCGTCATCTTTAAACTTAAATTCTTTATTATCATTCGTAAGCTCTTCGTAGATGAAATCTGCGCTTCGGCAGTAGGCTAAAATAT
>JAVTWQ010000010.1:27626-54305 GCA_032229905.1 Saccharimonas sp. (SeqCode) | reverse complement strand
GGTTCATTATTAGTGAGCCCTGCAGGAATGCTCCGCTTAATAGCGCGCCAACACCAACAAGGACAGCTAACAGGCCGCCAAACGGCCCACCCTTTTTAACTAGCTGACGAGCAAACTGCCTACGGGTGGGGGCTGGTCTCTCTGTTGTGTTATTATCCCAGGTTGCTTTATTCTTAGACTCTTCATTATTGAGGGAGCCGGGTTCACTCGGTCTATTAATAGCGTCGCCTTCATTAGTGTCAGTAGCCTCATTTTCAAAGTCGCTCAGTTTACGAGATGTCGCATTTAGGGGGTTAAACTTTTCGTTAACTGCTCCGTCGATATCCCTAGGATCAGTAGGTTTATCTTCCATTCTATTTTCCCTGTTGCAGCGCTACTGCTGGTGTAGTACTAATTAGCTGAGTTTCGGTTTGGCTTGCGATTACTTGTATATGCACGTGGTTTTGGCCGGCAAAGAACAACCCCTGCCCTACTGGGAAGTTGGCCAGGCGCTTACGCTCTTCTTCGGTTAGCTTAAATACATCACCTAGTACATCAACAGCACTTGAGCTCTGCTTAAGTAGTAGCTGCATGCTACTGTTGGCTACAATAGCCCGGCCCATTTTGCTGCCCATAAAGTCTTCAACATCTTGGGTGATGGTAGTTAGGCCTAGTGCATATTTGCGGGCACGCTTGGCTAGGCTAAACATAAAGTTAGCGCTGTCGTCATATTTCATTAGCTGCCAGGCTTCATCTACAATTAGCATGCGCTTTTTTTGTTGGCTGCGGGTGATGTTCCAAATGTGGTTTAGAACAATATACATAGCAACCGGGCGGAGTTCTTCCTCCAAATCACGGATGTTAAACACCACCATGTTGTTATTGATATCGATATTGCTCTGCTGGCTGAATATACCGGCGAATGTACCGCTAGTGTACTTACGCAAGCGCTGGGCTAGTTGCGGGCCAGTGCCACCCATGTGCAGTAAGGTATCATATAAATCATTAATGGTTGGCGGCAAGCCGGCGTGGGTTAGTGGGTCGCTGGTGATACCAGCCCTAGCGTAGGTATCTATTAGGCCTTGGTCTAAATCGGCCTCTTCAGCTGGGGTGAGGGCAGACATTGGCACGCCTTGGGCAGTTACTTGGGTGCCGCCTAGCATTAAGCGCAGCAAGCCGTGCAGCGTGATTAAGTTGGCCCTTAGGGCGTCGCCGGCGTCTTCGCTATCTATCACCTTAGGTAAGTCAAATGGGTTAATGCGCGTATCGCTGCTTAGGCTTAAGCGGACATAGCTGCCGCCTACCGCATCGCATAGTTTTTGGTACTCGTTTTCGGGGTCGATAATAAGGATATCGCTGCCCATCATCATGCTACGTAGGGCCTCAAGTTTAACAGCAAAAGATTTACCAGCACCAGATTTAGCAAACACCACCATATTAGCGTTTTCTAGGCTAAACCTATCAAATATCACTAGGCCGCTGTTATGCATGTTTACGCCGTACAAAATACCACTATCTTGGGTTAAATCGGCGCTAGTAAACGGAAAGCTGGTGCTAATAGCGCCAGTATTCATATTGCGGCGGATCTGCAGCTGGTCGCTCATTTGTGGGATCGTACAGTTTAGGCCTTGTTCTTGCTGGCTACTGGCGGTTTTGCTATATACGAGTTGCTGGCCAAAAATTGTTTCTACAGCGTGCTGCACAAAGCTTAGTTCCTCTAGGCTATCGCCATATACCGTAACATACAAACCAAACCTAAAGAACCGCTCAGATCCAACCTGCAAAGAATCACGTAGCTCCTCAGCATCTTGCAAAGCTGCTTCGCGGCCTGGGTCGCGCACCTTGCCCTTTTCGCTGTTTATCTGCATGTCGGCTTCTAGCTGGGTCACCTTTTTGCGCAGGTTATTTAGCACCACCTGGGTTTCAACTGGGTAAACAAACATGCTTATATCTAGTACTTGGTCGATATTAATTAGGCTACTTAGCCAGCCGGTGTAGAGTTCACGGGGGTAGCCATATACATACAAGGTGCGGCCATATTTTGTGCCAAGCCTAAAGTAGCCAGAGTGGATTTCAAGGCTGCTTGGTGCAATCAAATCGCGTAAGGTGGTCATACCACGCAAAAAGGCTTGTTCTACCTCTTGTTGTTCGCGCTCGCGCTGTTGGGCGGCTATATCGACTGGGTCGAGCTTTTTAGCCATTGGTAGCTCCCTCGGGCGTGCCTTGGGCCCGGCGCACATAGGTGGCGGTTACATTAGTAAAGTCACCCAGTGGTTCTCGTACGGCCGTATCGGGGTTATAGGCGTTATAGTACAGTTCGCCAAGCTGCTTAGTGTTAAGCTGTACGGCGCTTACCCCAACCTGTGATAGGCCGTTTATTACGGCATCAACCCGGTTCTTGATTTCATCTTTAGCTTTGTCGTAGCTAGCTTTATCGATTCTTGTTACGCCGCTGGCCGATTTAACGGGCATTAGCTTAGCTAAGAACCCTTTGCCCTGCTCCACTACGTTACCAGTAATATCGCCAGTTGGGAAATAAGGCACTACGACAAAAAAGCTCTTATCCATAATGTTGGCTTCTTGGCTTAGTACATCTATAAAGTTAATGTAATCATCCATCAGTACGCCTAATAGCATATTATCCTGTGCCTGCCGTAAACCCATAAGCTTATCTAGGTATGGGCCTAGGTCGACCCGTTGACTACGCACTAGTATTTGAACTGGGAAATAAAGGGCATTCAAAAAGTTTTGGTAGCTAAATTCTATACCTTCGCGTTCACGGTTGCTCATTAAGTCGAAGTTGATAGATTTGCAGGCTATGACAGCTCTAAAGCTGCCGTCGTCCATTATTACCATGTCTTCGCGTAGCTCACTCAGCTTTAGACTGTTTTGGGTGCTAGCGGGCTTAGGGGCGGCTGGTTTAGACGATTGTTGTTGAGCCTGCGTGCCTGGGGCAGCGCCAACTGGCTGGCCAGGGAATGGGTTTTGGGGCATTTGGGCTGCGTTTGGGTCCGCAAAACCAACCGGCTGACCGGCAGCACTAGCTGGTGCTCCAAAAACGGGGTTCTGATTATTTGGCGGCATCCCACTCTCCTTATGCCAACACTGCTGTCGTTATCGTAGTGAAATTACTACTTCGTCGCCATCATCCTTGTCAAGGATACGGTGCGCCTCACGCGCAATGGTTTCGACAGATAAGTTGGAATTGTTTACAAGGTTAATTATATCAGGTGATACCGCTGTTTCGCTAGTGCTTTCGGTAGGTTCGGTGGTTACGGCTGCAGCTGGGGCGGTGGCGGTTTGGTCATCGGCTGCTAAGGGCTGCACAACACTCTGGTGGATAGTTGGGTACGGATTAAAGTGGATATCCGAAGGCTGCATAGTTGCGGCCACGGGCGCAGGAGTGGACACTGCTTGCTCAACCGGGGTTAAGCTAGGGGTTGGAGTAGCCATAACGGCAGGCTCTACTACTAGCTGGCTAGGCTCGGCCGGGGCCGGGCTACGCATACGTTCAACAATCTCTTGCCGGCGGCGCTCGTTTGCCTCTGTAATCATAGAATCAAAGTTATGGGCGATATCGCCATTATTATCTAGTGGGTCAACGGCATTTTGAGCGGCATTATATACATCACTTATCATGCTAGTTGTTTCTGGTGTGGCCACATGGCGGATAGCCCAGCCTTGGGTATCTACAATACTCGCTAAGTAGCCTAGGCGCTGTTCGGTTTCAGCCTGAGTTAGGTCCTTTATAAGGTGTTTTTCAACTAGTTTTGGGGCAGTTATTTCTACTAAAGATTCTATACCATCTGGTATCCACATGCGTTTACGGGGCTTGAGGTAAAACGATACCATAGCCGCCAGGTACACTTCCATTGGCTGGTCCTTGCGCAGCGGTAGGGCAAGCGCGCCAAAAAACAGTATAATCGGCGCTGGTATAATCATCAGTGGCATAAATATAGTGCTCAAAAAGTAGGCTAAAAACCCAGCCATCGCCACAATAATAAGGTATATAAACTGCCGCGCCGTAAACGGCCCGAGTAGTTTATCATCCGCCTCTACATCTTGGGCTACTTTGTAGGTTGCCATAGTATTAGCTTATCACCCTATGGCCCCGCAGTCCCAGCTGGCGGAGTTGGCAGTGTTGGCGTTGCAGCTGGCGCTGGTGTTGCTGCTGGCGGTGCGGTCGTTGATGGAGCGGGAGGTGTTGCCGGGCGCGGTATTCCTAGTGCAGTCCTTGTGCCTTCAAGCACGGCTAGTGCATCGCCAGCAGATCTACCAGCGAGGGTCTTATCGGTGTCAACGCCCCCGATAATACTTTCGAAGGCTTTCTTTGCAGCTTGACGTTCAGGCGAGCCCGATGCTGTTGAATCAATAGCTGCCTTAACATCTTCAGCATAATTTTTGTTACCAGCGACTGTTTGGCTGCTCACCGAGCCTAGGTTGCTAAGCAGGGCTTCCTGTAGATCACCACTAGAAGTACCATCCTTAATTTTAGCTGCGAACCCCTTTCCATACAGGTCGGACATTCCACTTTTAGCGTACGAATCAGCTAGGGCTGTCCTTGTGCGTGCCCCCATACTGCTAGTGCTCTCAAGCATAGCCTTTTTTTGGTCATGAGAGCCTTTTTCCATGATATGCATAACTGCCGCATGGCGATCAGCCTCAGAAGCCTTTGTTGCACCAGTGGCTATGTCTGCTATAGCACTATCTGATACCGCACCGCTCTCGAACTGTGATCGAGCATCTTTGACATACTCATCGAACTGTGCGCCAACTTCAGCAGCCCCAGAGGCGGCCAGCCTGCTGCCGAACCTACCTGAGACCGCATTTAGGCCTTTATTGAGTCCTGAGTTCCAGTTTCTAGGGTTAAATTTACCGCCCTTCCCCTTGTATACACCGCCTCTTATTTGCGCAGCGCGTCCTTTAGCCTCCTGCTGGCGGAACTTCCTAAATTGCCCATACCTTGAACCTTCAATACGCTTATCGCTGCTGCTTTTAATTTTTGATCCGGCTTTATTTAAGCCTCCGCTGGCATTATTTATAAAACCACCCACACCCTGTAGGCCATGCATAGCCTGTTTAAATACTGTGTATACTGCAACAAGCGCAAGTGTTGGCAGGGCAGCAGCTAGTATTTGTACAATTTGTAAGTTTGATCCAGAAAGTACCTTTGCAGCAAGGCCGCCTGCTGCATATAACACGCTAGCTATTGGAAAAATAAGAAGCAAGGCCTGGAACATTTCGCGCCATTTCTTAAATAGGCTTTCAGTATTTGGGAGTAGCATTGCTACGAACGCCAAAGGAGCGAGTACGATAAGCAGTATAATTAACGCCTGTCTTATGCCAAGGAGCACAACAAGCGTGACGCCTATCACAACGACTGTTATTAAAATACCTATTAGAGAGGCTAGGGCAAAGTATATAGCCGCTGCAAATGCGGCTGCGCCTATAATGGTAGCCACAATGCCGCCAAATGCAGTACCCTGCTGGCCTGTATTGGCGGGCGTGACGGATATGGCACTTGAGATTACTTTGCCTATACCGTAACCAAGCAGATTAGATAGATCTACCAGCAAAGCGCAGATTGGGAAAGAAACATTTACTAAAATGGCTACTATAACTAGTTTTGGAAGTAATTTCTTAATCCCATAGTTACTTATGCCGAAGCTTGTAACTTGTGAGAATATAATTATCAAAAATACAATAACAAATAGTATGTTTGCATAGTTTCTTACCTGTTGCCATACTTTATAGGTGTCATTGTTTGTATTAAATATTTGCGTAGAAGGCACCATAAACATATCATTTAACTTTTCTACAACCCCGTCGGCTAGGTTACCAAGAAAAGTAGTGACTGGACACACAACCCAGCCAATTCCCTGTATCGTGCAAGATGAAGTTGTTTTGGATGCGCAGTTAGGGTCAGAAGAGCCCGTAGCGCAAGCCGTGCTGGCAGATTTGGCTCCGGTAGCTATGGCGGTTATTGGACTATCTTTATGCTGGGTATTATATATAACAACAAAGCCGGATAGGTCATTTATTTTAGCTAGTAGCCCCCTGCAGTCGGTGTTTTGGCCATCAAAGTCATAATTATTGACAGGTGCCACGTTGGCGTGCACTTGGGTGGTAGTTGCTGGCTGGGCAGAGTTGCTACCAGGTGTCGTCATACTCGTTATAGGAAATTCTGCTGGCGTATCGACAGCGGTCCACTTGCCGGATTGGTCTTTAGGGGCAGTCGGTACCCTTACGTTTACGGCATCGCCCTTACCTGTTGGTGGGGCGGTTAAGCTGCACTGAGTCTGCTTATTAAACACACTTACATAGGCAAAATATTGCTGATAGTTGCTTGTAGATAATTTTTTATCTATATTTGAAAAATCTGGACTTTTTCCATTAAGCGTATAGGTGTTAACAGTCCCTCCGCTAGTAGTACAGCTGTAAGCTGCGTTACATGACGTACCAGCGGGTATGGTAGCGGTGCCATTTACATAACCAAATAGCTTATAAAGTGCGTCGGCGCTTATGTTGTCAAAGTCGGTCATAGCCCTTGAAACAGTTCCGCCATCGTGGCATTTTGCATTACCACTGCCAGGTGCGTAGTACTGGCCAATGTTTACAGAATTATCGTTGTTACCTATGTATGTGGTATCGCCAGTGGTTATTCCGCCGGAGAACATCGTCGCTGGATCTTGTGTTAACACAACGTTAATAGTTCCGCCCATTTGCTGGTTTTTGTTCATTTGGCGCATACATTCGCGTAAGAGTATACCGGCATAGTACCTGTTATTTGCCGTGGTCATATCATTGTTGCCATCTGCAAATACAGTAGAGGTACCTGATATTATAGACACAGTTAAGGTCATGAGCATGAGCACAGCAAAAACAGTCGATCTAGTCGGTCGCTTATTAATGCGGGTTGCTCCAAACATACACTACTTATTAAATAGCATAAGCGGTTAAATTAAAAGGCCGGCCATTGATGGGCTAGCCCTTTAGCTACCAGTTAGCTAACTAGTTGTTTGCCGTTGGCGTTTCTAAGTGCCCTTCGGTTAGTGCAACCTCACGGCACTTCATGAGCTTATTAACATCGGGCTTGCAGCCCCTAAACTCCCAGGTGTTAACACCGTGCACGTCTTGATATCCAGTTGGAAGCATCTTATTCATAGTATCCCAGTCGCCAGTTATATCTGCTTTTACTGTAACTACAGCAGTTATAGTACCGTCTTTGTTGGATGTGATTTTGATTGCACTCATGTCAGGTGTGTCTAATATGACAGTGGGTGTTTTTAGTTGCTCGCCACTAGCTGTAGTTACGCTCGAGATAAGTTGTACATTCAATAAGGCAGTTATCTCATCCATAGTTTGCTTGGTAGGTACAGTATCTGCCGGGTTACCATACATTGCGCGCCATGCCTCAACTGAACGATCCTCCCAGGTTGTTAGTATGCTGCTATCACCAGTTTTATACTTTTGACCAGATTCTGAATCAGAGCCAAATCTGTGCATTGCATTTCGGCGGTCAAAGATTTGCTTTACATACTCTTCTAGCGTCTTTGCGTTTGTTGCAAAAATAGTAGGAATTTCTTCTGGGTGAGCGGCAATATATTCTGGCTGCATGTTGGCTGGCAGTGGGTATAGCTCCTGGGCGGTTTTTGCTGCCGGTGTGGCTGGCGCTTCAGGGCTTGGTGACTTAGCAGGTACTTTATCACCGTTACTAGTAGGGCTGCTGTTAGCATTACCACTGGGCGCACAGCCCTCCAGTGCTGCGACGCCAGCGATGCCGAGTAATCCACCTAATAGAGTTCGGCGGTTTAAGACAGTGTTTTCAATACTCTTTACCATAGTTGAATATTCTCCTTATTAATACAAATAATTTAAACAACTTATGGCTTCATTATACACCATGCTAGCGAAAATGTCAAGTAGCTTGTGGCTATTGTTATAGCCTTGACATCTCATCAAGTATTTCGAGAGTATTCTCCTTAACGCGGTCCTGGGTGTAGCCACTACTCGTTGCTGTCCTAGCCTTGTCGGCAAGGCGTGCGATGCCGGCATTAAGTTTGCCTTGGAATTCAGCATATTCTGCTGGGCTAGCAAAGCTAGCGAGTGGATCATGCCGTGCGGCCTCGAGGAAGTTGGCTGCAGCTGGTGCATCAAGGTCAGCCAGCTGGGCGGCGCTAAACTTACCATCGGCAATGATACCCTGTATAAACGCCAGTAGGTCTTTTCGGTCTTTGATCTTACCCTGGCCAACTTCGCTAATAAGGCGGCCGCCTTGGTAAATACTACGGCCAGTGTGGCCGGCTTTAGCCAGTGAGGCCGCAATGGTTGTCTTATATGGCTCTAGCGCCTTGCCAGATTCAATCAAGATTTCATCTACCATTGGTACAGTACCAATGGCGATATTGTTTTCGAGCGCGGCCTCTACAGCGTACTCGTTAGAGCGTTTGAAATCAAAGTTTTTGGTAACACCATGACTATCTTTATAGTGGCCGACGGCCGTTGTCTTACGGCCCATAATCATATCTTGCAGGTCGCCCGTATCGACGTTCATGTGCTTAATAAGCTCATTCATCTCATTTACGGCCTCGCCGTATTGTTTACGCTGCGAGGCTACGGCGTAGGCTAGGGCGGCATTTTCGCCCTCTTCGCCCTTAATGCCACCGGCATATTCACGTACCTTAACAGATCTGGTTGCTTTACCTCTGCGGTCGCGCTCTATTACAATTTCGGTCTCGTTATCGCGTAGTATATTGGCGATATTATCTTGGTGAGTGCGTTCGGCCATCTTTTTAGCTATACCTGTAAAAGCAATCTCTTCAGTGGTGGATTTGATGTTGCCAGCTGTAGTTTGCAGAGTGGCTAGTAACTTAGCATTAGTTATATTTAGGCCACTAATATGCTCGCTGCCGGTACCCTGGGCTACAATTTCAGCGTGCATACGATCTAGCTTTTCGGCTTGGTTTTTGGCCTCAGTTTGGCTAGCTCGGTTAGTTAACTCGCTAGCTACAAGCTTGTGGTTGGTCCGGCCGCGGTAATCTACCCCAGTACGGCGGGCTTCGTCCCAGCCGGCTTTTAGGTTGTTTTCGGCGGTATCTTTGTTTAAGCCTTGTTCAGCACTATATTGATAGGCCTTGCGGTACTTTAGGGTGCTAAAAGCGCGGGCTTCGCTGGCGGCTTCGAACCCCTCCATCTCCTTCTTTTGGCGGCGGTCGATGTTGTCAAAAGCCTGGGCAGTGCCACGCCAACCGGTTTTGCCGATACGGTTCAATAACTTGCTCTTATCGCTATGAATAAGGTTACGGTCTTTTGCTAGGCTCTTTTTACGGTTATATTCGGCCTGGTCTTTTGTCCAGTTTTTGGCCCTATCAACCAGGCCCTTCTTCCTGTCGTTAGCAAGGTTTGCGATGGTGCCTAGTATACCAGTGCTAAACTTCACAATTAACGGAGTAATAGCGAGTGGTATAACCTGAACGGCCTTACCGAGTATGACTAAGAATATATTGCCGTTAGCGCCAATGATTATGGCCGCCCCGGCTAGCATCGCCCCGCCAAAAACTACCGAAAATATCGGGAACATAACGAGCATAGCTACAAAGGTCTCTTGCCACTTTTTATACCATTTTTCGGTGCCAGGTAGCACGTAGGCCACAAAGGCAATTGGCGACACAATAACGAACACAATTAAGATTGCCTGCCGAGCGGCTAGTATAAGTAGGGCCGTTAGGGCGGCTAGGCCAACTGTGATTAGCATGCCAAGCAGTGTAAACCAAACCGCCCACAGGCTGCCGGCCGTGGCCACGGCAAACCAAAGGTGGCCGACTACAATTGAACCGGCTACCCCTGCCCCGAATGCTGCACCAGTTAGGGCTGACCAGGTAACATCTACGGTAGCGGCCCCTAGGCTATCTGTAAATGATTTAAATAGTGCATATACACTGTGGCCAAGTAGGTTCGATAAATCAATAGCTATGGCGCAGATAAAATACGATACGTTAACTAGTAATGCCGCAATAACTAGCCTCGGCAGGGCCTTGCGTACACCATAAGTAGATATGCCAGCGCTAGTGACCTGCGAAAATATGATTATAAGGAAGACAATCAAGAATACGATATTAGCGATGGAGCGTACGGCGTTCCATATGTCGTAGATAGGGCTGCCGGCTGTCATAGGTTGGACATCCAGGAATGTCATTATGATGCCGTAAAATCCGTCTACCATCTTACTAAGCACATCACCCACGGGGCAGAGTATCCAGCCTAACCCTGGGAGGTTACAGCCGCTTGAGTTGCTAGCACTGGTAATAACGGTTTTACCTATGGTTAGAGTACTTGGAGCGCCTGTTTGGGCATAGGTGCTGGGCGGAGTGTAGTTGAATGTAACGTACAGGGCGCTGGTGGCCGTGGCTGGGTCAACACTACTAGCGAAGTATATATCTGATACTTTATTGCTAGCCGTATCAACATATTCGTAGGCGGTTACGGGGCCGGCGGCAGCCGTAGTAAGGTTACGCGGGTCGCCCGGCTGCACCGTTAGTTTGGTTGTATAGGCTTTGCCCTGGTAGCTAAAGCCATCACTGGTGCGCAATACATCTTCGGCAAAGGCGGTGTGGGGTGCGGCTATACACACAAAAACGGCCACAAAAACACTAGTGGCCAACAGATATAAACTCCGCAGCGATAATCTACCGCGCGGGTGCTTTTTAAGCCTATCCCACATATCGTTCTTATGCTACCATGTTAGCGGTAAAAAGTCAACCACTCCACATCTGTTTTTGTGAGCTGTTGGGCTTGAAATAAAAGCAAAAGTAGGATACCGTAGAATTAGCGTTATGCAAAAATTCAAAAAACTGGTTATGTATGCGTTTACTGCCCTGGCGCTGAGCGTGCCCGTGGCGGCTGGTGGCTTATTATTAACGACTCAGCTAGCTGGGGCTGCTGAGTTGAATTGTGCAGTCCTGCCTAGCTCAATATGTAGCAAGGCTAGCGACGGTAGCACTAAAGGCGGCATATTCGAGCTCCTTAAGTGGGTGCTCCGCATACTGACCGCCCTAGTGGGTATTGCGGCCGTTGGTGGGCTTATATGGGCCGGTATTTTGTACACTAGTGCTAGCGATGATGCTGCCCAGGTTAAGGCTTCGAAAACCATTATTATCGATGTAATTATTGGCCTGGTGGCTTATGGCTTGATGTTTGTGGCCCTTAACTGGATTATCCCAGGTGGAGTATTAGGATAATGCGCGGCAAAATATTTTTGGCTTTATCTGTAGTCGTTGTATCCATAACAACAGCGCTTGGCTTGGCGGCCACCCCCGCCCTAGCCGCTTGTAACGATCACCTCCTTGGTATACCGGCTTGGTACGCCAACGGCGTGGCTGATTCTAGCACTTGTGAAATTAAAGCCCCAAAAAGTGCTGATGGCCCCGATGCAATGCGTAACTTCATCATCAAGATTATCTTAAACGTCATTCAGGCCGCCCTAATGATCGTGGGTTACGTAGCGGCCTACTTTATAATTAAAGGTGGGTTCCTGTACGTTGTGGCCCAGGGTGAGCCGGCTAACTTAACAAGCGCTAAGCAAACCATAACCAACGCAATAATTGGGCTAATAATTGCCCTACTAGCGGCCGCTATTGTAGGGGCAGTATCAGGGGCAATTAAGTAATGAAAGAAGTTATAGTCTCATACCTATCGGCTGCGCTACTAAACGCTGGCGAAATAGGCTACCAAGGCCCCACTAAGGCTGATAATGTGGTGCTGAACATCATGAATGCGGTGTACTTTTGGCTTGGGGCCGTGGCTATAGGCATGATTGTCTATGCCGGTTACATTTATGTTATATCTGATGGCGACCCAGCTGATATCAAAAAGGCTAAAGATATCATACTCTATGCATTGATTGGCATAGTAATTGTGTTATTGGCCTTTGCCATTACCCAAATAATTGTTAATGGAGTCGGCTAGGTGAAACGGTTATTTATTAGCCTAATGCTATTTATTGGCCTTGGCGTCATGGTTGCGCCACCAGTATATGCTATGGATCTATTTAACACCTGCACTGACCCTGGCTGCGGAGTACTTAATGATAAAAGCCTACAACAAGATAGCGCCGGTTTTAAAGTTAAAAATATAGTTAACACCGCCCTATATATTCTGGGTGGGCTGGCTGTAATAATGATAGTAATCAGCGGTATGCGTATAGTGATGGCCAATGGTGACCCTGGGTCAATTAAGCGTGGCCGAGATGGCGTAATGTGGGCCGTCGTTGGTGTAGTAGTAGCAATTTTGGCCTACTCTATAGTGAATTTTGTTGTAAACTGGAACTGGACAAAATAAAGGAGAATTTATGTTTAAAAAATTAACAACTAGCATAACCGCACTAACCTTCACGGCAGCCCTAGCTTTTAGCCTAGCCCCCGTCCCGGTAGCGCTGGCGGAATGTGCAAATGCTAAAGATTGTGTTACTCAAGGCGCTGGCAGTGCTAGTGGTAGTGGCGCTACTACGGTTGATGCCGGCACAATTATTCGAAACATAGTAAACTTATTACTGTTTGTTATTGGTGCTGTATCGGTTGTCATGATTGTAATTGGTGGCTTGAAATATACTACGTCAAACGGCGATGCTAGTGCCGTTAAGAGTGCTAAGGATACCATTATGTACTCTGTTGTTGGTGTAGTAATTGCCCTGCTAGCCTACGCAATTGTTAACTTTGTTATATCGAGCATAAAACTTGGCTAGCCTCTTAACAAATAAAGCGTCATCTGGTATAACTTAGGTAAGATAATTTCCAAGGAAAGGAATAATAATGAACAAACTAATAAAACACAGGTTACTTGCGCTACTATTTGCGCCAGTGCTAGCACTAGGTGTAGCCGGTGTGGCTATGCAAACAGCTAGTGCGACCGACATGAGCCTGAGTAGTGGTGCTAACAGTGCTAAAGGTACCGACCAAGCACCATGCTTGTTTGGTACCGAGGGTGATTCAGCCTGTGATGGTAAAGAGCCGGTTTTCAAGACAATTACTAACGTACTGCTGTTTGTCATCGGTGCTGTATCAGTGATCATGCTTGTAGTAGGTGGTATTCGCTACACTATATCAGCTGGCGATAGCACCGCAGTAACAGGTGCTAAAAACACCATTATGTACGCAATTGTTGGTATTGTAGTGGCCCTACTGGCCTACGCCGTAGTCAACTTCGTGATTGGCGCGTTTAAAACAACCGCTTAACATATTTTCCTTGGTAACATTACCCCAGGCTCTAGGCCTGGGGTTTTGAATTGGGACCCCTCGCCTGCCTGGATTTAAAATAAAACCCCGCTTTATGGGCGGGGCTTAAATTGCGGCTACAAACTAATTACTGGATAGTAATCTTTTTAGCTTGCTCTTGTTTTACCTTTTGGAACGTGATGGTCAACACGCCGTCTTTTAGGACTGCGCCAACCTCATCTTCCTTAACTGGTACTGGTAAAGCTAGCGTGCGGCTGAATTCGCCCCAGTAGCATTCCTGGATGTGCCAGTTGGTAGCGTCGTGTTCATCGCTACTGCTCATTGTGCCACTAATTGTCAAAATACCATCGCTGATACTGACATCAAGCTCGTCTTTGTTCACACCGGCAGTGCGAGCTTTTACCATAAGCTGTTCAGCGGTTTCGTATACATCAACCGCTAGTTGGCCTGGGAACTCGTCCTCTGGCTCAGTCCAGCTTTGATCATCGGCTGGTAGTCCGATTTGGGTTGATACTGGTGTATCTGCGGAGCTGTCATCATTCAGGAATGCAGCAGCCAGTTCGTCTTCGATCAATAGATCGTCATTTTGTTTGCGGGCCATGATATCCTCCACTTTCTCTAGGCTCTAAAATGTATGCTTGTAGTATACCGTACAGTCTAAGGTATAATCAACACATAAATGTCGATAAACGTAAAAAATACAATACGTTTTACGCTACCGGGCCTGGCAGCACCCCACTACTGTTGCTCTTGCGGTCGGATCGGGGCTCTTTTGTGTGAATATTGTAAATATGACATCATTAGTGATATTCCAGTGCAATGTTTAGCCTGTTTAAGGCCGGTGGCGCGCTATGGCGATGTCTGTAGTCAGTGCAAGATAGCCTATTCTAAGGGGTGGTTTGTGTCCTTGCACCAAGGGGCGGTGCGTAAGCTCATTGGCTACCACAAGTTTAAGCGCGGGCGGGCTGCCAACACTGTACTAGCTGACTTACTGCACCAGGCCTTGCCCCTTCTACCACCTAAGCTCACTATTACGGCCGTGCCAACGGTTCATTCGCATATTCGCTCTCGTGGTTACGACCATGCAGCCCTACTGGCTAAAGGGCTGGCATCGCATAGGAATATTCCATATAAGGCCGCACTAAAGCGGGCTCGCAATACTACCCAGCGCGGTGCCGGCCGAGCGGCGCGTATTAAACAGGCCGAACAGGCGTTTAAGTGCAATAAGCGGCTGAGTGGCCCATACTTACTGATTGATGATGTTTGTACTACTGGGGCTACGGTGCACTTTGCGGCTAAAGCGCTCCTGGCGGCCGGCGCGAGCCAGGTGTGGGTGGCGGTTATTAGCCGTGAGCCATTGAATTAACAGGGGTGTTTAGATTATAATGCAGGGAGCCCACTTACATTATATGGAGAGGTGACCGAGTGGTTTAAGGTAACGGTCTTGAAAACCGTCGTGGGGCAACTCACCGCGAGTTCGAATCTCGCCCTCTCCGCCAAGCAAAACGACCCCGTATGGGGTCGTTTTGCTTGGCGGAATAGGCGCGAATTTGAACTCGCGGGCATTATGTAATAATGCGACCGCGGGTTCGGCGTAGCGTAGCGAAGCCCTGGAAAAGCTTGCTTTTACCAGGGCGAACAAGCGGAGTAGCGAGTATAACGAGCGATATCTCGCCCTCATTGCCTGAGTTTGAAGGCTATTTAAGTAAAGGATGCCGTAAAACAAGGTCGGTCTTATTGTATGATAGTGGCTAAAAGACACTTCGCTTATTTGTTGAATGAAGCATGCCCTACTCTACCTGATGCACTCTTGTTCAGTGGGGATATATCGCTCCAGGCCAAGGCCTGTCGCTCCTCCGCTCGTTTGACAGAGAAAATAGCTAACGCTGCTTTCTCTGTCTTCACTCGCTACGCCGAACTCGCCGCCAAATTGCTTCGCAATTTACGCGATAGCTCAAATCTCCGCCACATTCCGCCAAGCAAAAAAGACCCTTTCGGGCCTTCTTTGCTTGGCGGAGGAGGGGAGATTCGAACTCCCGCTACAGGTCTCCCCATACTAACGATTTAGCAAACCGTCCCCTTCAGCCACTTGGGTACTCCTCCCTACTTCGGCCTTTTATGATAAAGGCTTTTTAGGTGTTGTGGCAAAGGTTCTATGGGCTGTAACTTGAACAATTGTAACATAGCCGCACATTTTGGTACAGATGATGGTATAGTTAATGGTATGAAAGCAAAAGTTGCCCTACTAGCCCTGTTGTCTTATATTAGCGCCACATTAGTTACTAGCCCGGTATTTGCCGTGGTTGAACAAGGGGCAGATTCAGCGCGTGGTAGCGGTCAGCCGGCCATGCTGTTTGGTGATGGCGGCATATTTTCGACCATTACTAACGTTTTACTGTTCATTATCGGTGCCGTGGCGGTTATTATGATTGTGATTGGTGGCCTGCGCTACGTATTATCGGGCGGCGACAGCAAGCAGGTTGAGGCTGCTAAAAACACCATTATGTACGCCATTGTCGGTATTATTGTTGCCCTGCTGGCCTACGCTGCGGTTAATTTTGTTACGACCACATTTACCAACACCACTGGGGTTACCAGTGGTGGGCAGTCTCAATCGGCCGGTACCTCAACACGGTAGCCGCTAATTCGCTCGTGCTATACTAAAAATATGCAGCAAGATAACAGCACTCAAGATTGGCAGCAGCCAAATCCTCAAGGTAGTGGCGCACCGTTCCAGCCATTATCTGGCGAGCAGCTGGTAGCCGAACCTCAGCCGGAGCAAGCTGGTGGCCCCGACCAGATGATTGACGAGCAGGCAACTGAACCCTCTGAGGATGACCAGGCAGCCCTGCGCTGGCAGGCCCCCGAATATATCAACCAAGATAAATCTAGTCGCTGGTTTATCATGTTTGGTGTAGTTGTTTTAGCCCTCATGGACGTATCAATTTTTGTTATCCAGGCGGTTACATTTACCATACTTATCCCTGTTATGGCAGCAGCATTGTTTGTTTACATGCGCCGGCCGGCCCAAATAGTAGACTACACGGTCAGCCGCAAAGGTGTGCATATCGATGACAAGCTTTATACCTATGACATGTTTAGGTCTTTTAGTGTGGTGTCTCACGCCGGTAGCCACTCGGTTGTATTGGTGCCACGTAAGCGCTTCCAAATGGCCGTAACGGCCTATTTCCCAGAAGAAGTTGGCGAGCCACTAGTAGACATGCTGGCCGCCCGCTTGCCTATGCAGACCCGAACCCCTGATTTTTTGGATAAATTATTAGCTCGCCTGCGCATCTAGTCTTGCCATCACCTCTTATTACTGATACAATATCCCCTGTTCGCTTTTTAAAGCGTGTACCTTATAGTTACAACTGCGAGTGGTAACATTCGCAGATATGCACCCGTAGCTCAGCTGGATAGAGCACTTGCTTGCGGAGCAAGAGGTCGTACGTTCGAATCGTATCGGGTGTACCATGTAAAGGAGATCGGCCTAGTCGGTCTTTTTTATTTTATTGCCAACGTACGAGCCTACATTTGCCTGAAGGCAAATGCGTCGTCCTATCGCTCCAGGCCAAGGCCTGTCGCTCCTCGGCTTGTTTCAAAAATGAGCAAGCTCCTTTTTGTGCACGGCGCTTCGCCGAATCGTATCGGGTGTACCAAAGTAAAAAGAGGTCAGCATGACCTCTTTTTACTTTGGTATCTTACCGGATCGGTACGGACGTACGACCGTAATTTGCTATTAGCAAATTGCTGGGTCGTCGTTCGGCGGAGCGAAAAAAGGAAACTCGTGCTTGCACGGGTCCCTTTTTGAGAGGAGGAGCGATGGGCTGAAAGGCCCAGAGCGATATCGTATCGCCAAGCGGAAAAGGCTTTAGTCGCTATAGTTATCGGCCTTACCGGGCTCTCCTACACCCCTTGCAAACACCAGCCACCGTTAAGCTGCCCGTAATAGTGCAGCCATCGCCCAGGGCCCGTTCTACAAGCGGCCGTACATCTTTTTGCAGGCTGACATCTTTTAACAGGCCACAAGTACTGCACATAAAGTGATCGTGCGGCTGCAAATTAGCATCAAACCGTAGCAAATTGGCGCTGCCACTAGGGGCAAGCTGTAAATCACCACGCTCTAAAAGGCGGTTGGTTACACGGTGCACAGTTGTGGCGCTCACACCAGGGAACTCATGCCTTAGGCTAGCTAGTATTTCGGTATTGGTCGCGTGGCCTAGGCTAGCTACGCAGTCGCGTACGGCGGTCGTATACTTGGTGGCGCGGCTATCTTGCAGCATATTAATCTTTCTTTTCTAGGTATTCGCGTATCTTTAGGGCGGCGGTGGCACCTTCGCCTACGGCGGTGGCAATTTGCATGGTAGCGCCACTCCGTACGTCGCCCGCTACAAACACGCCAGGCAGGTTGGTCTGTAGGTTGCTGTCTGATTTAACAAAGCCTAAATCGTCTAGCTCAACCAAACTTCCCTTCAAAAAATCAGTATTTGGTAGTAATCCAATAAATATAAACACGCCGTCGGCCTCAACTAGCTGTTGTTTGCCGGTAGCTTTATTAGTAATTTTGGCGCCAACCACCTTATTATCTTTACTTGTGATTTCGTCGACTAATACTCCGGTGTGAACAGTAATCTTGCCTTTGGCTTCCTCTAGCTTACGCTGCAAAACTTCGCTAGCGCGCAGTTCGCTACGTACTAGTAGGTCGATGTGGCTTGCAAACCGGGTTAAAAACAGGGCCTCTTGCACGCCGCTGTTACCACCGCCAACTACAATTAAGCGCTTATCTTTATAAAACGCGCCGTCGCAGGTAGCGCAGTAGTGAACGCCACGGGCATAAAATTCATCTTCACCTGGTACACCCAGCTTACGGTGGTCGCTGCCGGTAGCAATCAGCACGGCTTTAGCGCTCACCGGCCCGTTATCGGTGGTTAATTCTACCAAATCGCCGTTTTGGGCTATATTTTGAATCTCTCCAAACTCTATTTTGGCCCCAAACCGCTCGGCTTGGCCGCGGAGTTCATCGGCTAGCTGCATGCCGGCTATGCCCTCAGCGTAGCCAGGGTAATTATCAATCCAGTCAGTGGTAGCGGCTAGCCCACCTACCACGCCCTTTTCGTATAACACGGTTTCTATTTCTTCGCGGGTGGTATAAATAGCGGCCGTTAAGGCGGCTGGCCCAGCCCCAATCATTACTACATCGTGTATGTTGTTTTGTTGTTTCGTCATATCTATAAGTATAGCGGCTTTACATTCAATTGTAAATCGTTTACATTAAGGTAGTATATGGAGCAATTAATTATTGATGTACGCGAGCCTAGTGAGTACATAAAAGGCCACGCCCCTGGCGCTATTAACATTCCACCGGCCACATTGTTAGCCGGGTTGCCTGAAGTGCTGTCTGTGGTGCCAAAAGATGCAAAAATCATTTTATATTGCCTCAGCGGGGCCCGCTCTGGCGCCTCTATGCGCATATTAGAGCAGTACGGTTTCACCAACCTCATAAACGGCATAAATAAGGATCACGTAGTCGCTAAGTATCTATAATAAAAAGCCGGCGCCTTGGCCGCGGCTTTTTAATTTGGCGGAGAGACAGGGATTTGAACCCTGGGTACGAGTTGCCCCGTACACGCGCTTTCCAAGCGTGCTCCTTAAGCCACTCGGACACCTCTCCACTGCGGGATATTATAACAGTTGTTTTTTTAACGGCACTAATCTTTCCGATAATGCTTGCCTTATCTTAAAACGCCTAACTATACTAAGGGTAAGATTATGGCAAAAAACACCCAACCCAAGCCACTGGTTATTGAGCTTAGTGCGTTAACAAAAACGTATGGCTTAGGCGACGCCCAGCACAATGCGCTGGATGCGGTTAATTTAAAGGTGGAACGGGGTGAGTTTATTGCTATTATGGGCCCGAGTGGCTGCGGTAAAACTACGCTTTTGAACATTTTGGGCTTGCTGGATGCTCCTCATAGCGGCGAATATCTGTTAGATGGTAAGCCAGTAGATCGCCTAAGCGAGCGCCAAAAGGCCAAAATCCGTTCTGGCCAAATTGGTATTGTGTTCCAAAGCTTCAACCTCATAAACCGCCTGACCGTACTAGAAAACGTCGCTTTACCTCTTACATATAAGGGTATGCGGCGTACTAAGCGCCTTCTGGCTGCTAGCGAAAGCCTAAAGAACTTCCACCTGCAAGAGCGCGAATACTACATGCCGTGGCAGCTTAGTGGCGGCCAGATGCAGCGGGTGGCTATCGCCCGGGCCCTGGTTAACGACCCAAGCATTATCTTGGCCGATGAGCCAACCGGCAACTTAGATAGCCGGGCTAGCCACGTAATAATGGAGGAGCTGTCCGAGCTGCACCAAAAGGGCAATACTATCATTATGGTTACGCATAACCCGGGGCTTACTAGCTATGCTACGCGGGTAATCAATATGCTAGATGGCAAAATTGCCAGCGATACCAAAATTAAGGTGTCGTATGACGATAAAGCGGTTAAGATACCCCTTAGTTTCCATACCAAGCTAGTTGATGTAGCCGAGCAAAAGCCAGCCCCCAAAAAGCGTAAAAAATCAGCTACTTCCCCAGCTGTTAAACGTACTAAAAAGCTACCGCGTAGCCGCAAAGGAGCCGAAAAGTAATGTGGTTACTAGGTGATTACTTAGCAAGCGCCTTCCAGTCTTTACGGCGTAGTCGCATGCGGACTTTCCTCACCACTTTAGGTGTAGCCATTGGCGTGGGCAGCATTGTGGCCATATTAGCCCTTGGCGGCGGGCTGTCAGATGTTATTTCGGGCCAGTTAAATAAGCTAGGCGGCAACCTAGTGGTGGTACGCCCAGGCCCAGCCGATACACAGTTCACCTCTGTTACAGCGCCGGCCAATCAGCAAAGTTACAGTACGAGTACTCTGTCGCAAAAGGACGTGCAGTCAATTAAATCAATTGGCTCAGTGGCAGCAGCTGCGCCCCTGATGACCCAAGTGGCTAGCCTTTCTACATCCACAAAAACGCTAGCAAATTCTGTTGTTGTAGCAACAACACCAGATTTTATCACCACATCGCAATTGCAGGTCAAAGATGGTCAGTTTATAGATACAAACGTTACTGATCACGCTGCTATCTTAGGCCACCAATTAGCTATCAACTTGTTTGGTACCGAAAAACCGATTGGCCTCACCTTCACTATACGTGGCGTGCAATTTACCGTGCTTGGCGTACTTAAGGCCGATTTTGACCCAGTTAATTACGACCGTATTGATTTTGATAACGCTGTTATCATCAATTTTGGGGTTGGCGCCTCACTTAACCAAGATCGCTCACAAATCCAGCAAATTGATATCCGCGCTAAAGATAATGCTAGCCCTAGCGAAGTGGCTAAGGCTGTCGATGCTGCGGTGCTGGCTGGCCATAGCAATGAGCGCGATTTCCATGTTATGAGTGGTCAGGCCGTAAGCTCATCAACCAGCGATTTTATGCGGGCAATCACCACTGTTATGGCGGCCATTGCGGCCATCAGCCTAGTGGTCGGTGGCGTGGGTATTATGAACATTATGCTGGTGGGTGTGGCCGAGCGCACACGCGAAATCGGTATCCGCAAGAGCGTGGGCGCCACCAGCAGTAGCATTGCCCTGCAGTTTATGTTCGAAAGTGTAATGATGAGCCTAATGGGCGGCGTACTAGGCTATTTACTCGGCTACACCGTGGCGTTTGGCATTAGTACGTTCCTATACTTTGTACCAAGCGTAAACTGGCAAGTAGCCGGCATAGCCCTGGGCATGTCGCTTATCGTTGGTATATTGTTCGGCTTTTACCCAGCCCTACGCGCCGCACGCAAGCACCCTATCGAGTCATTAAGGCAATACCACTAGCGCTTCGCTTATAGGACAAAACCTATCGGTTTTTTCCTATCGCTCCGGCAAAATGGCGAGCATTTTGTCGGGCTGGGCTTTTTCCCTTTAGTTATAAAAATAAACCCGGAGTAAATCCGGGTTTATTTTCTGTTCTATAGATGTTGTAGCGACTAGTCCCTTGACCTATCGTACAGCCTTAGCCACTCGTCAATCTCCTCGCTAACAACGAGTTGGCCCCCGAGCTTCATCGCTTTTGCCATAGCAGGGACTCCAATCATCTCGCCAAGCCCATAGTGTGGAACCCAGATTGATTTACCCGTTATTGGGAAGTATTCCGTAACAAGGCGATTAAAACGAAGTTTCGTCACTTCGCCGGGCTTAACCCTTGCCGGGCAAACAACATCCTCACCGTGTTGCTTAGATAATATAACAGCTCTTGTTTCCTCTGTTCCGTTAATAAAGTTAATACTAACTGGCCAGCCTTCTCTAGTAGGCTCGGTTAGCGCATCTAATACATTTGCGGCCCGCGCCATTGAGTTGTCCATATTCTGCTGTCGTCTTATGGTTTCTTCACTATCAGGGTCTGTAACTCTAGCAAGGCCATGGTTGATGTCAGCTATTACCTGCCTTATATCTTCTGCGCTCTTAAAATATCTACTCATATTTAAATGTTAACAAACCTGGCGTATAGGTAAAAGCATCAGCATTTTGCCCATGCCATCATACTGTACTGAACAAATATATTAAATCATTTACGTGGGCGTCAGGAATTAAATTTGTTTTTGGCATCAGCCCAAAGTACAAGAGCGGTAACCAAACTTATTTTGAGGAGGTTTGTGGGGAGCATGGCATAGAGGTCCATAGAGATCTAGGGTCGTTTAGCACACAAATCATTGAAAGACTAGTTGTTTGCGGTTTGCTCTAGCAGTGTAGTGGAGTCAATATATTTATTCTCAGCACAAGTATAATCTTGGTGCTTAAGGCATTCGCGGACGTTATTTAGCCGTGAGTTATATAACATAATCTCATTTTGCTGCCAGTCGTGGTTCCGCCACAACCAGTAGGTGTTATAGGATAAAACAGTAATACTTAAGATGGAAATAATAAGAAGCCCTGTGAGTACGATCTCTAATTTTGATAATTTTAGCTTCTGTGATTTCTTATTCATAATGACAATATACCATAACTGTTATGACTAAAATAGAGTTGAAGGTGCGCTCCGATGCCTTGCGACAACGGAGCGCACCAATGCCCGGTACTAGCTACAGTACCAGGAGTACGGATCACCTTGGTTACTGAAGTGGGCGTTTACTCCATAGACCTTGCTGCAGTAGTTCTGAACGCTTAGATCCTTGCGTTCGTTGTACCACACGGCCCAAGGGGCGTTGTTGTAGTAGCACTTCCACCCATACACACCCTGGCTGGGGTAGTAGAGGTACGCCTCCCAGCCGGCGGACCCGTACTGCACCCTGCATGCCTGGGTCATCTCACCAGAGCTGAGTGCGGAGGCCTGAGGGGCAGAGGCTAGAAGCACGCTTGCTCCAAGAACGACCGCCGAGGCGATCGTTGCCAATTTCCGTTTGATACCCATGATTATCCTTAAATTGGGCTGTCGAGGCAGTCCCTCGACAATAATAGTTTAACAAGACAAGCGACCCCAGGACAAGAGTTGAGCCTCTAAATTAACTCACTCTTGAACTTCTCAATCAAATCCACCTGCGTTGGGTCGACGTTGTTTAGTATGGCTACATATATGCTGATAAAATCGGCCAGTACACAGCCCCATAACATCTGTTTTAATAGGGTTTCACCCTTTAGGTTTACTACATTGGCTTTAGGCCGTAGGCCGCTAAGTAGTCTATCGCTAAGTTCAAATCGCTTTAAGATTTGCGGGTTTTCTAGGTTAGAGCGCAGGTCGAATATTACAAAAGGTTTTTCAACTGGGTGGCTGGTCCAGCCCAAAAACTCGTTGTGGTTAAATTCGGGGTAAAAGTTCCAAAAGGCCACGTTTTTAGCATTCTCATTCCAGCTGATTTTCCACTTATAGGCCACCGGAGCGGTAAGCGTGCCACCGTAAATAACAGGGTTCTTGCCAACGGCTAGTAGGGCTAGTTGTTTAGCATAATTTTGCTCCACGCCAACAGTTTTTAGCCACTTATCACTCTCAGTTTTTAGCCAATCGCCACTAGCTGCGACAGCATCAAGTAGCTGTCCCGTAGGTAGCCCAAAGGCCTGCATAATCGCGAGCATGCTGCGTAGATTGTAAAACACAGCCATGCGGGGCTGGGTGTCATGGGGCATGGCGGCGAACATAATATCATGTAGGTTCGCAATCTGTTGCAGCTTACCGCCAGTAGCCGTAACAGCGATTTGGGCACCTAGTTCAATGGCTTGGTTTAGGCAGCTTACGGTTTCCTCGGTGTTGCCACTGTGGCTGCTAGCAATCACAAGGGTGTTTTTGCCTGTATATTTAGGCAAATTATAGCCCTTAACTACCTCAAGCGGTATATTTAGGGTGTTTTTTAGCAAGACTTTCGCAATATCGGCCGCAAGGGCGCTACCGCCCATGCCTGCAATCACTACATCAGTTATTTCGCGCCCGTCATGGGCGGCGTTTTCAAGCACCACCTGGTACCCAGTTTGTTTATACAAGTTTTCGGCCACCTCAAGCGCCCCTTGCCTGTCGCGCTGAGTTAGCACATTCATATCATCTAGCATTCCCACTCCTTGCCCTATTATCTACTCCTATGATACAGTATTTAGTAACTAATCATAAGCATTATGTAAAAAATAGGGGTGGATATGGATTTACAACCGGCACAACAACCAATTAGTGATGACCAAGAGCTAGCCAAGGTTT
This sequence comes from Saccharimonas sp. (SeqCode), assembly GCA_032229905.1. Classification (GTDB taxonomy): domain Bacteria; phylum Patescibacteriota; class Saccharimonadia; order Saccharimonadales; family Saccharimonadaceae; genus Saccharimonas. The sequence continues at coordinate 30,387 of JAVTWQ010000010.1, read as the reverse complement.
TGGCTGGAGTAACAGAGGAAGCCGATGCTTCACAGGCCGCCGGCACAGGCGCTACGCCAGCCGACCCTGTATTGCCACCAATGCCAGCCCCCGCCCCAGTCGCTGAGCCAGTAGCTATGCCTACTCCGGGCCTATCTCCACTACCGGTTAGCCCGGCAGTTACCGCAAGTGATACCTCGCTTGATAGCGTTAAAAAAGAGGCTATCGGCGAACTTCGCCCTCTAGTTGATAAGCTAAATGTCAGCCCTGAAGAAAAGTTTGATACTTACCTGCTGCTTATCCGCTCAACCGATGATAAAACCCTCATCGCCCCAGCTCACGAGGCCGCCAAAGCCATAGTTGATGAAACCAAGCGGGCCGATGCACTGCTAAATATCATCAAAGAAATCGATTTTCTTACCAACCCTCAAGCTTAACCACTCAAAGCATACAGTAAAAACCCGCCTGCACAGCCGGGTTTTTACATGCACTTATTCCGCCTCCAGCTTGCAGGGTCTCACCCTAACCTATGTGAGTTTTTGCCAACCTGCCTAAAACAATCTGTTATTCTAACCAGTAGGCAGTGCCAGCTAAGTCTACGCTTTATTTAGGCATACTAAGCCAAAAGGGCTGATTATTTTGCTGCAATTTAAAAGCCGGGAGCATGCCCGGCTTTTAGATTTAGGGCTAGGTTAATACATTCCCATGCCACCACCAGCTGGGGCGGCTGGGGCTTCTGGCTCTGGGATATCCACCACTAGTGCGCCCATGGTCGCAGCGGTGCTGGCAATGCTTACGGCGCTTTGAACTGCCTGTTTAGTAACAAGCACAGGGTCAATTACGCCGGCCTTTTTAAGGTCAACTAGGCCAGCTTCGGGTTTCATTACATCAATCCCCTTGCCGGCGGCCGATTTCTCAACATCGGCCAGTAACGCCTGGGCATTCAGGCCAGCGTTATGCATAATTTGCATAAACGGTTCTTTAAGGGCATTTTTTAGTATCTGACGCCCGGCCGTTTCGCTATCGGCCGTGTTTGATATGGTGATGCCACCTGCGACATTCACTAGCGTAACGCCACCGCCAGCTACCACGCCTTCGGCTAGCGCCGCCTTAGTGGCAGCTACGGCGTCATCCACCCGGAATTTCTTTTCATCGATTTCGGTTTCGGTGGCGCCACCTACACGGATAACTGCCACTTTGCCACCTAACGCGGCGGCGCGCTTGTCATACTGTTCGCGCTCGTAGTCGCTAGTAGTGGCGGCGGCCTGCTGGCGGATTAGCTTAACGCGCTCAGTTACACTCGCCTTTTTGCCGGCACCCTCAATAATCGTGGTTTCATCTTTACCTACAATTACTTTGCGGGCGCTACCAAGCACCTCTAGGCTGGCATTTTCAAAGGTCAGGCCTAACTCTTCGCTTATAACTGTGGCGCCAGTTAGGGCGGCAACATCGGCCAAAACCTCTTTACGCCTATCGCCATAGGCAGGGGCCTTAACGGCTACGGTGTTAAACACGCCCTTTAATCGGTTCAAAATCAGTATAGATAGGGCTTCGCCTTCAACCTCATCGGCAAATAGGACTAAATCTTTTTTGCCAGCTTGGGCCAGGCGTTCTAGCATAGGCACAAATTCGGCGGCACTACTGATCTTTTTGTCGGTTACAAGGATAGCTGGTTTGTCGTATACGGCTTCTTGGCGGCCAGTATCGGTTACGAAGAATGGGCTGCTCCAGCCGCGGTCAAGGCTAAAGCCGTCAACCACTTCACTCTCCATTTCTAGGCCTTGGCCAGCTTCTACCGTTACCACGCCGTCTTCACCGATTTTTTCCATCACATCGGCAATTAGCTTACCAATGGCGCTATCACCGGCGCTGATTGTGGCTACCTCGGCTACGCGGGCTTTATCGCCTTTTATGCTTTCGGCCAGGCTATCTAGCTTTTTTAGCACCTGGGCGCCAGCTGCCTCTATACCAAGGCGTAGCTCCATGGGGTTATGCCCGGCGGCGATTAGCCGGTTGGCCTCTTTTAAGATGCTATAAGTAAGCACAGTAACAGTAGTGGTACCATCACCGGCGGCTTTGTTTAGCTTGCTAGCGGCTTGTTTTATAAGTTCGGCGCCAACTTTATAGCCTAGGGTCTCGTCGTCTACCTCTGGCAAATCGATACTCTCAGCTACAGTTACGCCGTCGTGTGTTACGGTTGGGCCACCGTAGCCCTTGGCTATTACTACATTGCGGCCTTTTGGCCCAAAGGTTACCTTTACGGCATCGTATAGCGCCTTGGCGCCACCTAGCACTCGCCCGCGGGCATCTTCATCGTAGAATGTCTTTTTGCTCATCGTTTTCTCCTATTCCTGTATACAATTATTGCTAAACTTCCAATCAATATCACTGTCGCTCCCAGCAGAATGACTTGCGGAGTCGACCACAACCTTAAGATGCTTTCATACCAAGTAAAATGAATATTCATCTTGTTTTATATAGTCGCCAAAATGTTTTCTTAATCATTTTTGACCCCTCTTGTTCTTATGTAGTGCATATATGCAATACGCCACTAGTATCGGCCCTCCGATAAATAGGAGCCCTACCAAAACGGCATTTACGGGGTCAATTTCTATCCTTTGGATGGCTCCTGCAAAGAATGTACTTCCAGTCATGTTACTGCCCTAAATAGTCGCCAAAATGTCTTCTTCTTTAATAATCAGGTAGTCGGTGCCACCGTATTTAAATTCGCTGGTGTAGCCGTTATACAGTATTTTGTCCCCAACTTTGACCGATTTTACAT
>JAVTWQ010000010.1:0-27526 GCA_032229905.1 Saccharimonas sp. (SeqCode) | reverse complement strand
TCGCTGGTGTAGCCGTTATACAGTATTTTGTCCCCAACTTTGACCGATTTTACATCTTTGCCAACGGCCTCTACTTTAAAAACAGCGGTTTTTTCTTGGGCACTTTCGGGTATGTATAGGCCGCTCGCGGTGCGCTCGGCTGGCTTTTCACGCGTGGCAACTACACGGTCACCAAGTGGCTTTATAGGCGTACTCATGTGTAAATCCTCCTTTTTAGTTCGATATATCTATTGTACGGCGCCAGTTGGCACTCGTCAAGCATGAGTGCTAGTTGGTTTAGCGTGGTATAATTATGGCAATATGACACCCGATGAAATGCTAGCGTGGGATAAAAAAATTAGCCTATCTCCCAGTGGTGGGAGCGTATTTCAGAGTGCCGAACTAGCCGAAACCAAGCGCCTTGGCGGCTGGGAGCCACTGTACCTTACATTTAACGGCGTGCCGGTAACAATCTTACAAAAATCGGTTAAATACCTAGGTAATTTTTGGTACCTACCAAAGGGCCCGGGCATTACCGGTGTGGATCAGCTAGCTAGCCTATTGCCCTCGCTCCGCAAACAGGCAGCGCAGCACAATGTGTTTGCTATCAAAATAGAGCCAGAGCTTATTAAAGCGGCTAGTGTGCAGCAGCAGATTATTGGCCTAGGTTTTGTCCCATCGCGCGCCGTGCAGCCCAACAGCTCTACGGTTTTGGTGAGTTTAAGCCCTAGTGAGAGCGATATTTTGGCTGGCTTTAACCAAAAAGCCCGGCACGCTATTAACCGGGCTATGCGTGATGGCGTTACTGTAAAGCCGGTTGAGTTTAGCCAAGCAAATGCCAAGATTATGCATGATCTATTAGTACAAACCGCCAGCGGCCGCTTTGAAGGCTCCCTGCGGCCCTACGATTATTATTGCAAATTTTGGGAAACCTTTTACAGCACCAACAGGGGTAGTTTATTCTTTGCCTACGCCAACGGCCAGGTAGTAGCGGCCGCCTTTGCCATGTATTTAGGCCATAAAAGCACCTATAAAGATGGCGCTAGTGTGCGCGATAAGCAAGCCTACGGTGCCAGCCACCTACTGCAGTGGGAGGTTATGAAATGGATGAAAAGCCGCGGCTGCTTAGAGCACGATCTTTGCGGCGCCCCGCCAAGCGCCCAGGCCAGCGACCGAGCCCACCCCTACTATGGCATCGGCCAGTTCAAAACCAGCTTTAATAAGCAAATTACAGATTACGTTGGCGCCTTTGATTTGCCCATAAATCAGCTTAAATATGGCTTATGGATAAAAGTCGGCGAGCGCCTTACTCTACGGGGCTACTACAAGAAGCACAAGCAGAGCTGGTATTGACTTTTTATACCGTTTATGCTAAATTAATATCAAATGCAAAAAACAAAAACTCCACTTGAAGCACGCGTAGGCCATGATCGTGTTACTGATGAAGCAAGCAGCTGGGCAAGCGCATCACAACAGATTGTTGAGTTCACGTATGAGCAAGACTTTATAGAGTTATGCGGAAACCGTGGCGCAAGCCCCGAGGACCAGACGTCTTATGAATACGCCATGGCGCTATCTGAATATGTTAGCCAATACACAGATGTTCATACCGAGGATGGAACCCTAACAGATGACGAAGCAACTCGCCTACGGTTAATTGGCCAGTACCCAGCCAGTAGCTACAGGGCTCGTATAGCTACCGAATGGAAGGGTGAAATACTTAACCCAGAGGACCTTAGGTTTTACCGGGGCTGTAAGCTAGAGCTGGTCAAGTACAATCAGGAATTATCTGATTATATGTACAGAAAAGGTTCTGACTTGAAACTGAGAGATATCGCTGGCGCGATAAATAACGGTGTTTTACAGATGAGTCCTGAGCCTATGAATATATCACAGCGCCAAATGATGGTATTCTTACGGGGGGCAAGGACTGAAGCTATCAACCATAGCCTTGTTGATAGGTTGGGGGCAATGCTCCCAGATATGGTAAAGGGTAGGCGCGCTACTCCTGAAGAAGATCAGCTTGGTGTTGATTTTGTAGTTAATTTTGATGGTAAGAATTTATATTTAGATTTTAAATCTTCTGTTGAGGCGATTGTTCTTGGCGGTAAGACTGCAACATCAGAGGGTGTTATGGCGGGGTATAGCTTGAAGCCTAGTCGGTCACCTGATGGCAGGCGCCTAACAGTAGCCCTATTGAGCCCTCCATTTGACGAGGCTTCTTTGGGCGACGCCTGTTCATTAAGCGATATACAGGCAGGGCCAGTAGCCATGGCATTGGGAAATACGCTAGCTTCGGTTGCAAAACAAGTTTAATCTATTGACTACATTTGATAAATATGATAATGTAATTATTGCGTAGAGATAGGAAGGAAGATGCCTAAGCATCTTGATGTTGGCCCCGCTGATGAGCTGCTAGATGTAGCTCTCAAAGCGATAGCCAATGGCACAACGTTCGCCGTCATCATTGATCGGCCGCGAACGCTGAAGGTAATCCACACCAGTCACACCAATGGTGAGACGAAGATTGTGGTAAAAGATGAAGAGACCAGTGAGTTTATCACCCTCTACATCCCCAGGGGCAAAGACGCGCGTGCGCGCGCAGATGTCCCGTCCTCCCCGACCGCACAGGGCCCAGTACTAGTTGCTGGGCCCGTTAACTTTATCTGGTGATAATATTCCTCGCACCGCTTCCGCATCATTCCACGGAATACGCTTGCCGTTCACAATCCGGTACATTTCGTGGCCCATGCCAGTTATTAGCACTGTGTCGCCCTTGGTAGCAATGCTGAGGGCCTTTTTGATGGCTTCTAGCCTGTCGGGTACCTCAGTTGTTTTGGCGGTGCCATGGGCGCGCTCAATACCTTCGTAGATTTGGTCGCGGATTATTTGAGGGTCTTCGCTGTAGCTTTCTTCATCCGTTAAAAAGATTCTATCGGCCATATTGGCGGCGATTTCGCCCATAATGGGTCGCTTGGCCTTATCCCTATCGCCACAGCTGCCAAATACAAGGATAACGCGGTTTTTGGTGATTTCGCGGGCGGCGGTGAGCAACTTTTCGTAGCCATCGGGCGTGTGGGCGTAATCTACCACAATATCGTAAGGCTGGCCCATATCTACCCTGTCAAACCGGCCCGGAATACCCTCAAGGTTGGCGGCGCCCTCGGTAATGTCTTTTAGGCCCACATTTAGTAGGTAGGCAGCGCTTACGGCGGCGGCTAGGTTGTAGGCGTTGTATTCGCCAGGTAAGGCGGTGGCGAGGCTGAGCTTGGTTTGGTGGTCGATCACCATATCTAGCTCGGTACCTTTGCGGTATAGCTTTACGTGGTCGATACGGGCTTCGGCTTGGTCGCTCTTACCGTAGGTGATTTTTTGGTAGCCAGCTGGGAACACATCAAAATATTCAAACCAGGGGTCGTCGCGGTTTAGCACGATGTATTTTGGCTGCATTTTGAACAGCTTGGCCTTGGCCGCCGCGTAGCCTTCCATGGTTTTATGGTAGTCTAGGTGGTCCTGGGTGAGGTTGGTCATGATAGCCATTTCTACAGGGGTGGTGCTGAGTTTGCGTTGGTCTAGGGCGTGGCTGGTGGCCTCTATTAGCACAAAATCGGCCTTGGCGCGCTTGGCCTTGCGGTAAAAATTCATCAGGTCTTTTGTTAGGGCGACAGTGCGGTTGAGGTCGTTTACGTGCTTCTCGCCGTCGATTTCTATTTGGGCCGTGCTGAACATGGCGGTTTTGTAGCCAGCCTCTTTAAGGATTTCGTTTAGGTAGCTTACAGTAGTGGTTTTGCCATTAGTGCCGGTAACGGCTATTACGCGCAGGCCCTTAGCCGGGTTGCCGTAACTGGCGGTAAGTAGTTTGACCCTTCCTTTGCGGTAGCCGCTCTCAATCCGCCCAGCCATACCGCTCGGTAACATTTTCCGCACTCCGCTAGCTAGCACTCCCTTTATATTCGTCATGCTCTTATTCTACTCCAGCCGCCCAAAACCCCATCTTATAGGGTCTCACCCTAACCTCTGTTGTTTTTTGCCAGTCGATGATATTATATCTGTATGCCTGCAAAAAACGTTGTGCGCGCTTATGACAGCCCAGCTTACTATCATATTTATAACCGTGGGGCGAATAAATCTGCAATATTCCTTGATGATAAAGACAGGGCTAAGTTTTTGTCGTTAATCGATAGGCACCTCGACCCTGAACTTATTAGCAAGCGATCAGATGGTCAGCTGTACGAAAAATATGATGTGCAAATACCGGCCTATTGCCTCATGGATAACCACTTTCACCTCTTGGCATATCAATGGGAGGATAAGGAGTCTATCACAAAGTTTCTTAAATCTATAACTACTGCTTACACGATGTATTTTAATAAAAAATACCGCCATAGTGGCGCGCTCTTTCAGGGGGTGTTTAAGGCTTCGCGTATAAGCGATGATTCGTACCTGCTGCATATTACGCGCTACATTCACCTTAATCCTAGGCGGTATTTGGGCTATCAATGGTCGAGTATTCGCTACTATTTAGGTGCGAGTAAGCCGCCAGCTTGGCTACGGCCAAGGTTGGTCAGTGATATGTCGCCAGAGCAGTATAAGGACTTTGTGCAAGGTTACGAGGGCAAAAAGGCTGAACTTGAGTTACTAAAACATCAGTTGGCAATTTAGTCGCATAACACTTAACACCGTAGTGGCAAAAAACAACAGAGGTTAGGGTGAGACCCTATAAGATGGGGTTTTGAGCAGTTATGGTATAATAACAGAGATGAAAGTTTTGGGCATAGAGAGCAGTTGCGATGAAACTGCAGCGGCTGTGGTGGAAGATGGTTTCCGCCTGCTTAGTAATGTCGTAAACAGCCAAATTGATATCCACAAACACTATGGTGGCGTGGTGCCCGAAATTGCGGCCCGCAGCCACATTGAGGCCATTAACCCGGTGATAAATGAGGCGCTGGAGCAAGCCGGTTGTACCTGGGATGATATTGACGCTATTGCTGTAACTTATGCACCCGGCTTGATTGGCTCACTGTTGGTTGGTACGCTTGCCGCCCGCACACTGGCCATCACCCACAAAAAGCCTATTTACGCCGTGCACCACGTCGAGGGCCACGTTTACGCCAACTTTATTACCGAACAAAAGGCGCCACTTAGCTTTAATCTGCCCAAAAGCCAGCCAAAATTCCCCATGCTTGCCCTTATTGTGAGTGGTGGCCATAGCCAGCTGGTGCTATTTAAAGACCACGGCGATTACGAACTATTAGGCCAAACCCAAGATGATGCTGTGGGCGAGGCTTTTGATAAGGTGGCAAAGATTATCGGCCTGCCCTACCCTGGCGGGCCATCTATAGGTGTGGCGGCCCAGCAAGGCGACCCACTAAAGTACAAGTTGCCCAAGGCTCGCATGGCTAACCCATACGACTATAGCTTTTCTGGCCTCAAAACAGCCGTTTTAAGGGCCGTACAGGCTGAGTGTGGCAAACCCTTTGATTCCCCGTCGCATGGCCTTGCAGAGCTCCTTACGGCCTCACAGCGCAATGATTTTGCCGCCAGCTTCCAACACGTAGCAGTTGAGACGCTAGTTGATAAAGCCAGAGCGGCTTATGACGCCTATGGGCCTAATTCGGTTGTAATTGCCGGCGGGGTGGCCGCTAACAGCGAATTGCGCACCCAGCTGCAGCAGCGCATTCCTATCGATATAGAATATGCTCCTATGGCCCTCTGTACCGATAATGCCGCCATGATAGCCGGCCTAGGCTACTTTATGGCTCAAAAGTTACCGCCTGCTGACCCATATAACTTTGATGTTATGCCTAGCCTTAGCATGACTAAAACCGCCTGGAATAAGTAATGGCCAAGGTGTTTAAGTCTATCAATAGCCCGCGCCTTATTAAGATGATTAATGCTGGCGCCATTGGTGTAATACCAAGCGATACGGTGTATGGGCTTGTGGCCAAGGCTAGTAAAGCTAAAGCCGTTGAGCGCATGTATAGCGTTAAGGAGCGGGTTAGCCAGCCAGGCACTATAATTGGCGCTAGTATTGGCCAGTTTGAGGCCTTAGGGTTCCCCTACGCGCCCCTGGCAGCTGCTAACAGGTATTGGCCAGCTAGTTTAAGTGTTGTGGTTAATGCAGCAGATGTAGAGGATTATTTAAAGGCTGATCGCGACTCTTTACCCCTTAGGATACCCGATTCGCACCAGCTATTGCAGCTACTTGAACGCACCGGGCCGCTTATGACAACTAGCGCAAACCACCCTAGTGAGCCTACCGCCACTAATATTCGCCAGGCCATGGCTTACTTTGGCGATAGGGTCGATTTTTACGTTGATTCAGGCGAACTAGGTGTTCGTTTGCCGAGCACCATTATTGGATTTAACGATATTGGCGATATGATTGTTTACCGCGAGGGCGCGGTTAAAATCTAACGCTTAAACTTACGCACAATCTTTTTGCCACTAGGTAGTAACTTGGCCCAGATTGGGTATAGGGGTGAGAGCGGATAGTCGTAGGTGCCGGCGAGCGTGTCTTGGTGGCTGGCAAAGCCCTCTTTAAAGCTGCTCACGCCGTCGTTTAGCAGGCCGTTCATGTCATAGCGGGCTATCCCCCACTCTTTGCACTTAAGTATCGCGTGCCATTTTAAGGCGTAGTTGGCGCGCAGGTCTTGCCCCTGCTGGCTCATGCCACCGTATAGCTCGAACGCCGTAGTACTACTTATGGCGCTCCACACAAAACTAACCAGTTCACCCTCGTAAAAGGCCCCAAAAATCAAGTTATTTTCGCCTAATTTGTCAAATAAATCATAGTAGTAATCATCGCCGTGCAGGGCAAAATTGGCCCTTTTTGCAGTGTCGCGGTAGATTGCCAACACTGCTGCTAGCTCATCCCGAGCTTTTAGTTGCTTGATAGCTACGCCATCACGCTCGCTTTTACGGATATACTGGCGAGTTTTTTTGGTCATATCGGCCAGTAATTCTTCTTCACTTTTAGCAAGGTCTAGTATGAGCGTATGAGGTATCAGGATAGTGTTAGCGGATCTACGCCACTTATTCCCCCACTCTACGGCCGCCTGGTCGGGTTCGGCGCTTAGTAATACACCGCCAACACCTGTTTTGATATAGGCGGCAAGCTCGTCCATGGCGCTGGCGCTATCCCCTAGCCCGCCGTAAGGCCCGCGCGGAATATAGGCTAGGCGCTTAAAGGGCCAGGGTAACTGGCGCACTAGCACCTGTGCGCCGCCTTTTACGATGTTATCTTGCTGATACACTAACCTTATGGCACTCCAGCCATGGGCGGCTTTAAGTTGGCCCCAGCCCCAAAGCTGTAGGGGGTGGCCGCCTAGGTCATTTACGTAATCATCCCACTGTTGGCTGTTGTCGCACACTGTTATTGACATACCCTTAGTATACACCGTGTGGTATAATGGTAGGTGAATACAAAAACGCGATAAATAAGGTGGAAACAGAGAGGTTATGGCGTTTAGACTAACGTGGAGGTGCCGTAACCATATCTTGCTTTTGATTTTTATTTTCGCGTGAATAACAACCGCAGCAGGGGTGAGATGAAACTTTCTAAGGCCTACACACCAAACGAATACGAACCGACCATATACGCCCTGTGGGAAAGCAGCGGCGTGTTTGAGCCCACAGGGGAGGGGACACCATATAGCGTTGTTATGCCGCCGCCTAATGCCAATGGCAATTTGCACATTGGACATGCCCTCATGGCCGATTTAGAGGATTTATTAGTCCGCTACCACCGCATGAAGGGCTTTGATGCTGTTTATATACCAGGGGCCGACCACGCTGGGTTTGAAACCTGGGTGGTGTACGAGCGCGAGCTAGAAAAGCACGGCAAAACCCGGTTTGATTACACCCGTGAGCAGCTTTATTCCCAGGTATGGGACTTTGTTGATAAAAATCGTGGCAATATGGAGCTCCAGCTAAGGGCGCTCGGGGCAGGGGCTAGCTGGAAAGATCTCGTATTTACCCTTGATGAAAAGGTCGTTAAGACCACCCACCAAACTTTTAAAAAGCTGTGGGATGAAAAGCTTATTTACAGGGGTGAGCGTATAGTAAATTACTGTACAAAACACCAAACCACCTTTAGCGATATAGAGGTAGAGCATAGGGAAGAAAAGGGGACTCTTTGGAGTATCGCCTACCCAACTCTCGACAAGATAGGGGAGATAGTAGTGGCTACCACCCGCCCCGAAACCATGCTGGGCGATGTGGCGGTGGCGGTGAACCCTAAGGACGAGCGCTACGCTCACCTGGTGGGGACTAAGGTATTACTACCTATTGTCAACCGCGAAATCCCAATTATTGCCGATGATTACGTGGATATGGCCTACGGTACAGGCGCTGTTAAAATCACCCCGGCCCATGACCCAAATGACTTTGAGATGGGCCAGCGGCACGGCTTAGAGCCTATCAATGTGATTGGCCGAGATGGCCACATGACCAACGTGCCAGGCGCTTTTGAGGGCTTAACCACATTAGATGCCCGTAAGCGTATCCTAGCGGCACTCCAGAGTGAAGAGCTTAGGCGCGGAGAGACCGAAATTGTGCACTCTGTAGGGCATTGCTACAAGTGCGGCACTATTATTGAGCCACTAGTGTACGACCAATGGTTTATTAGCCTTAAGTCGCTGGCTGAACGGGCGATTGCAGCAATTGAGCAGCAGCAAATTGAGTTTATCCCCGAAAGCAAGGGTCGCCAGGTTATCAATTACCTCCGTGGTATTCGCGATTGGAACATCAGCCGCCAGATCCCTTGGGGTATACCTATCCCGGCTTTTTATAACGCCCTCGATCACAGCGACTGGATCTATAGCGACCAAGTGGATGAAAAACAGATTGTTGTTAATGGCACAACATATATCAGAGATGAAGACACCTTTGACACCTGGTTTAGTAGCAGCCAGTGGCCATATATCGTTACCGATTACCTGACTAATGGCGATTTGAGCCGCTTTTACCCAACCGATGTCATGGAGACCGGCTTTGATATCTTGTACCAGTGGGTGGCCCGCATGATTATGATGGGGCTGTACCGCACCGATAAAGTGCCGTTTAAGACCGTGTACTTGCACGGCTTAGTAAACGATCAGCACAACCAAAAAATGAGCAAAAGTAAGGGTAACGTAATAAACCCTATGGAGCTCGTGGCCGAATATGGCAGCGACGCCCTGCGCCTGGGGCTTATTAGCAACCGCAGCGCCGCCCAGAGCCAGGCTTTTAGCCCTGCAACAGTGGTGGCTGGCCGTAATTTTTGCAATAAGCTATGGAACGTAGCCCGCTATATCGAGGACCAAGTAGGGGAGACCACGCCAACACCGCGGCCCGAGCCGCATAGCTTGGCCGACCACTGGATAATTAGCCGCCTAAATAGCGCCACACTTGATGTGGAGCGCTTAATGGCCGATTACCGGTTCTCAGAGGCGGCTGAGACACTTTACCACGTTATCTGGGACGATGTAGCTGACTGGTATATTGAGGCCAGCAAGGCCGATGTTCACCTGAGCATGTTAGCTTGGGTGCTGGATACAGTGTTGCGCCTAGCCCACCCGTTTGCGCCGTTTGTTACGGAGACAATCTGGCAAACCCTAAGCTGGACGAACGGCATACTAGCCGGCGAAAAGTGGCCAGTCGTACGAGATTGTGATGATATTGCAGCTGGCCAGTTTGGGCGCCTAAGGGCCCTTGTAACAGAGGTGCGCTATGTTACAAGCGAGCTACCGGGCAATGGCAAATACGATTTACTATACATGGATGACAGCCTGGTGGCCGATAATGCCGATTTAATCGCCAAATTAGCCCGTGTTAATAGCGTAAAGCCTGCCGATAACGCCAGGGGGCTACGCCTGGCTGCCAGCGGCCGCGATGCGTGGTTAGATATCAGCGCCGAAATGCTTTATGAGCACCAAAGTAACCTGGAAAAGCGCTTGGCTGCCACCCGTAAGGAGGCCGAAATCTTAAGCCAGCGCCTTAGTAACGAAGGCTATATAGTCAAAGCCCCGGCCGAATTAGTAACCGAAAGCCGCAAAACCCTAGCCGAAAAACAAGCTACCATTGAGCGCCTAGCCCATGAGCTTGAGGTGATAGATTAAATTTATCCCTGTAATATATTGACAAAACCTGGTATTTTTGATATAATACAACACGTACTTTAACAAACGTGTTGTTTTGCGGCGAGGAAAGGGATGGCCCCCTCCTTTTCCTCGCCGCAAACGCGCGAAATCCGTGGGGTGGCGATACGCTTCACGGAAACCACATTAGTATCGCATAGGAGATGGTTGTAATGACCGAAACGCCTAAGGGTATCACGTTCACCAACTACAAGTGGGAGACCTTGCGTGGCGAGGCTGAGCACCTCGGCGTGCATTTCCATGACGCGCTCAAGCATGAGTGCATCGAGACACCCAACATTATCCCCAACGGTATGTGGGTCCTAGAGGTGCCGAAGTGGCGCCCGTATGGCAAGTTCGTGGGCTTGCAGCCGGAAGGCGAGGTCCGCTACGCCAATCGGGACGGTACCGAATATGTCGTGTACTACGACACGGTGCCGTTTGGGCTCATCACCCCAAATCGCGGGGGCTTCGTGCTCACGAGCGCGCGCCAGGTTCACAGGGGTGAACTGGGTCAAGCCGTCCGCATTCCGTCGGTCAACTATGTCCGCGAGCCCATCAAGGACGGCAAGAGCCCGAACGTTATCAAGGCGCGTGAGCGCCGGCGTGGGCACTACGAGTGGTTAAAGCTCGGCGACCTGGCCGAGATGGCCGGCGCCGGATACAACCCCGACAAGTGGCTTCAGCTGGTGCTGGACTACTGGGACTTTTCGCTGATGCGCGAAGGCTATCCCAAGACGGAAATCGTTCAGCGGTTTGCCTGGGGCACCTCGTTGGACATCCGCACGGGGGACTTCGCACAGGAGGTCATGACCCGTGAGGTGTTCGAGCGGGAGAATGATCCCAGTGAGCTGTGGGTCACCGGCGGCCTCGCCAAGACCATCCTCCGCCTGCAGGCCCTGGGCTACTCGCCCCAGGTTCGGCAGATTGCCTGACCCCGTCAGGCTGCCCCGCAAGCCCCGACCAAGCACTGTGTCCCGCGCTTGCGGGGCCTTTGCTTTGCTTTGGCGACACAGCCCTCACCGAAAAACAAGCTACCATAGAGCGCCTAGCCCATGAGCTTGAGGTGATAGGGTAGTGGTACTATTGACATATCTATCTCAATGTCCTATACTGTAGTTATGGTGGCTGATATGCCACTACCCAGCAAGGACATCCAGTGTTCCTACCGGGTACCGAAACAGCTATGCCCAAGCCGCAAGCGCCTATGACGCTCCGGGATAAGCATTCGCACACTAAGGCGAAATGTTTGTACCGAAACGTTTTAGGCGTTTTCTTGTAGCAAAATAGAGCTAAAGAGCCGCGCTAGGTACAGGCGAAACATGCTAGCGTAAATCATAATATTGACATATTTTGACTTTTGTGCTAGAATACACCAGTTATCTTGTAGGTGGTAGCCCGCAGAGGGTTCTCTATGAGATGTACCTTAACAAACTAGGAATATGCATATTTAGATATGCAGCCACCCTAGTATCGCTAATTCATATTAGTTGTAAAAGATTGATATTGATTAGCGGTACTAGACCACATGAAAGGAAACCATGAAACGATTGATCGCTTCACTGGTTGTAGCTGCGTGTGTGTGGCTGCAGATGGCTTCTTTTGCTAGCGCAGAAGAAGACGCTGTTACGACGGCCATTAACACGTTGCAACGGACCAGTATTTACGTGGCGCCTGACACCGATGGCACCACTAGCACGAGCCTGAGCGAGCTCAAGCAACTGCTGAAGCAAGGCGATCACATTGTGGTCGTCATCATCCCCTCCAAGGGCACTACTATCCCTCAAAGCGAGGCCGCCAACAAGATTCTCGCGTCCCTCAAGGACCCGTCGATCCTGGTGCTCGCCTATGACCGGAGTGTGGGTGCCTACTCCAACAAGCTGCCTGATACGGTCACGGTTGATTTGATCAGCAGGGCTAAGAGCATTGCTCGAACGCCCGTAGAGATCACCACTGTGTTCGTAAGCGAGGTGCACAAGTACCAGACGGCCCACCCCGACCCAACGCCACAGGCTTCTACGCCCGTGGTGCCGAAGCCGGCTGTGCCCGATGGCCCCAACTGGCCGCTACTCATCACTAGTGCATTTTGTGTATTAGCTTGCGTAGGCTGGCTTATCTTCTGGAAGAAGCGTGATCCGTACCCCGTACGTTACGCTCCTTCGCTTGTCGATGAGCGGCTGCATGAGCTAAAGCGCCTCATGCCCGAAATCGATGATTCCAGGATGAGTAGTCAACTTGGTGACATCATCAGGGACACGGGCATGTTCTTCAAGAGGGCAAAGGGTGTCAGCGAGTCTGACATTCAGGGTTTTGCACAGAGGTTGCGTACCGCTGTGGAACTGCTTGAGAAGTACATCGAGATCCAAAACGAGCCGCGCTATGCCCCGGTGCCACCGGGAGCAGAAGCGTTGCTCTATAGCGGACGTTGGGCTATTGAGGGGCTGTCTAACAGCATCTTGAAGGCTGTTCGCGATGAAAGTGCAATGGCAGTGTTAGACTTCCAGATGAAGGCTGACCTGTTGAGCACGGACATCAGGCGCGACTACGAGTAGTCGAAAAAATTTCATAGACAATTGAATATCCATTACAAATGACGACAATAAGGAAAAGTCATGAAATTTCGGAACATTGCCATGGCGCTCTTTGGCGCCTTGATTGCAGGATCCAGCCTGGCGGGCTGCACATACGTGGCCACCACAACGGACATGTGCGCGTACACCCAGGGCGACGGTCGTGATGGTCGCGATGCGAACATTCACAACGTCTACCTGCCAGGTCAGCAGGCCCAGAAGAGCAACACGGAGAACGTGTACTACTTCGCCTGCAACGCCCGCAACATCAGGCTCATGGATGGAAGCACTGACGTGCGCGCCGACGGAAAGCCTGTTGGGCCTGTTGTCGCGTACACCAAGGACAGCATCCAGGTGGTCGTGAGCAACTGGATGGGCTGGACGCTCAATCAGGACGCTAACGTCCTGAAGACGGCTTTCTTCCCGTTGTGCAACAAGTACAACTGCGCTACCGACAAAGCGGATGTTCGCAACGCGAACTTTGCAACGGATGGCTGGAGCAAGGGCTTCCTGGGCGAGAACGCCACACCGGCTTACGAGAAGGCTGTCCGCGACACCATCGCTCAGTACTCCTACGCCGATGCCATGAAGCCCGACGTTCAGAACACCAAGCTGAACGCCGACATCGCGGCCGCTTTCATGCAGAACATGAGGGCAACCACTGGTTCTACCAAGGACCTGATGTGCTCCAGCGGAGACACGTCTGGCTGGAGTGATCCTTCCAAGCCCGGCACGGGCAATTTCAACTGCGGCCCGGTCCGGATCACGATTGACAAGATTGTCCCGCAGGATGAGTCGTTGTTGAGGTTGCAGCAAGAACAGGCCAAGGCGGAGATGGCTAAGACCATCAACGCCAAGCAGCTCGAAGCCGCACAGGCCAAGTACGGCGCCGACGCGGGGAAGATCCTGGGTCAGATCGACATCGCCACGCAGGCATGCGCCGCAGCCAAGACTGGCTGCGTCGTCAGTGTGGGTGGTGGAGATGTGGCGGTTTCTACCGCCTCGACCCCTAAGTAACAAGAGCGGCTGAGAGGCACAAGTTTCTCTACCGCCCAATTATTCCTAGTTCCAACTATCCCGGTTACCACTGTAGAGCAATCTATAGTGGTAACCGGTTTTTAATTTGCTCCAAATTAGCTTAGCGCTAAGCAACAATTGGCATCAAAACATCATCAAAAGCGTGGTGGCCTAGCTCGCCGGGGAGTCGGAGGCGGTGCTTGCGCTCGCTGCGGCTTTTGGGCGGAACAGCGGGGGATTGGTAGGCAAAGCTATTATTTAATAAGCTATTTGATAGATTATAGTCAGCGTGTGTGTGGCCGGTGCGGCTAATGTGAGCTGCATCAATAGGCGCTTCAGTAGTGGTTACCATGGCTTTATCAAAATGGCCATCATGCATAAAGATCCCTATAGCAGTCAGCGTGCTAATTGTTGTCATAAACCAGTTGGTGATTGTTTGGATCATCTATAATACCTATTTGTTTTTGTTGTTTAACTCTATTAAACTTAGCACAAGTTTTATTATTTGTCAAGTGTATGCTTATATACAAGATATCAAGGGCGCCACCATGGCCTATGTTGTGGCGAGGTTTCTGGGCATGGTTAGTGCGTTTTTGCCGCAGCAAAACTAGGCGTGGTGGTATGGGTGGCCAGTGGCGATTTCGCTAGCGCGGTAGACTTGTTCGGCTAGGATAAGCCGGACCAGCTGGTGAGGGAACACTAGGGGGCTAAGCGACCAAACTAGGTTAGCACGCTTGGTTAGCTCATCGCTCACGCCGTAAGCGCCACCTATTACCAGAACGACGTTTTTGGAATTAACAAATAATTGCTGCAAAGTTTGGCTTAGGGCGGGCGAAGCGAGTAGTTTGCCGCGTTCATCTAGTAGTATTACGTAATCGGCGGGGCCGAGCTTACTTAATATGGCCTGGGACTCGTTTTGGCGGGCTGTATCGCCCTTTAGGGCCGAATGCGGCAAAAGTACCCAGCGTATATCCCAGGGCGCGTGCAGGCGCTTTTGGTAGCGTTCGATACCATTAGCCACCCACGGTTCGTGCTTTTTGCCTATGGCGATGATCGTAATCATTAGAACCGTAGTTTATTAGCTATTTGGGCGAGTGATTCTTCGGTAGCCTCAAGCCTGCTGTGTAGCTCGGACGTATCATCGAACGGCACAAGGTGGATATGTGCGTAGGGTACATCGGTGCCGACAATTGCCATGTGTACGTACTTACGCCCAGTTTTTTCGCGCAGGTGGAGGGCGATTTTTTGGCATGCATCCATGAGTAGCTGGTAAGTGTCTGGGCTTAAATCCCACACAAATTCAGCGGGGTTTATTTTTGGTATCACCAGTGTATGACCCTCGGTTTTTGGCTCAATATCTAAAAAGGCCAGTACGTTATCATCCTCGTAGATTTTGTGGCAGGGGATCTCGCCGGCGATGATTTTTGTAAAGACGCTATCTTGCATGTATTCATTATACCCCTATGGCGCTCACGGTTTGGTATATATTGCTTTTATGCTATCATTCCCACATGCAGTAGTTCCCTATACCCTAAGGAGGTGGATATGCTACAGCAAGGACTTTTCAGTGGTGATTGGGGTCCACTGGGTGCCGGAATTCTTTCGTTGTCAATCACGGCGCTCGGAGCATTCTTGTACTTTTTGATGACCCAAGGTGCGTTTGGTGTAAAGACGCTACTACCAGGAGATCACGCATACCGTACTTGTCTTGGCCGGCCCGTCTGGTACCACAACAAGCCTAAATCTCTGTTTTACATAGGTTCTGTGTTTGAAGTTCATATCGTTACCACTCGCAAGATTGTTCATGATTCGTTCTCGATGGACCTATCGGTCGGAGGCGAGAAGCGCAATTTCAGGGTTTGGCTTGAGACAGAGGTGATCCAGGACAGGGAGTCGGTGACTAAGGCTATCTTTGCTCTTGGTGACGCGGTCAATAGCCATCAAATGGGCAACAAACGTACCCTACGAGTAGAGAGGCTCGTTCGAGTGGCTCTTACTGAGCATGCCCTGAGTGTTACGAGTTGGACCGAATTCGATCCTTCAGTGGTACGCATTCCGGTCAGCCAAGTTATCGAGGAAGATAACGGCACGCTCTTGAGCTCCTTGGGTGTCTCAGACCTCGTCCCCACAGAAGGGCAGGTAATCGCCGTTAGCGTAAAAGCCGCCCTTGTTGCCATTGCCCAATCTAGCGTCGCCGATGCGGCCTAGAAGTCCTTAACCCCGCCACCCCTCTCGACAGCCTAGCTGTCGAGAGGGGTGGCCTTACTTTTTGCAAGCATTATATTGTTACAAATGCATAGGAATAATCGATTGCTGATATAATTTCATAGACCACCCTGGAGAGGTGCAGGAGTGGTTGAACTGGCCGCTCTCGAAAAGCGGTGAGCCGCAAGGCTCCGAGGGTTCGAATCCCTCCCTCTCCGCCAGTAGCAAACTTTTTTGGAAATCGTCGCCCGCATGGGCGGCTTTTTCTTTCGCCAGGCGGAGCGCAAGCCAGATGTTTTCAGGGGGGAAATGGGAGCTGGCGCGCGGCTGAAGTCGCGCTTTTTTGGTTGTTAAAAACAGGTTCAATCCATCAATTTCGCTAAAAGCCTGCTTCATTACCACTGGCTTAGCGTTTTTGGCAATTTCACAGAGAGAAACAGCCATTTTGAGCCACTGGCGCATAGGTTCAACCCAAACATTGCTCGTAAGCGTTAGCTTGCTGATTTGTACTTCAAGCGACTTCTTCTTGCTCATCAACTCGACTTGCTTTGACCTGTAAGTAATTTGGTCAATATCTTGGTCTAGGTAACTGTCGAGTAGTCGCTGGAGCTTGCTCTGCAAGCTCTGTACCTTGTTTTGAGCGTCAGAGACAAACACCGCAGAACTTTGTTCTGCTTTCTTCTCGTCTTCTGCGAGCATTGTTTCTAGCTCTACCGCCCACGACTTCGGCAGGGCGTAGCTCCGCAAGATGTTAGATAGTTGTGCTACAAGGTCGGGTTCAGCTATGGTCGGCTCTTTGCAGACAATTGTTTTATGTTTTCTTGAACAACGGTAGTAAATATATTCGTGTACATTGCCATTCTTTTGGTGCTTCACTTTCTTTTCGGCAGTAATTGCCATATTACACCCACCACAAGATAACAAGCCACACAAGGCTTGGGGCGCATTCGTGCCCTTGCGTTTGTGTCCGCGTCGTTCTAGAGTTGCCTGTACATCGTCAAACAGCTTCTTGCTAATAATCGGCGCATGTTTGCCCTCGTGTACCTCGCCAGCATACTTAAAATGTCCGTAGTAGATAGGATTGGTCAGTATTTTCTTCACCATATCTTTCGTGAGATGTTTGCCACTCCTCGTTTTTATGCTCCTATCTGCCAGGAATTTGGCAATATCTTGCAGACGGCTACCGCCGTCAGCGTATAGCTCAAAGGCTCGCGTGATAATCGGGGCGCGACGCTTATCGACAATAATCGTATGTATTCGCACGTCGTTGATATACCCGATGGGCGCAAGCCCCGGAAACTCGCCGCGTCGTACTTTTTGGCGTAGCCCTCGTTTGGTATTTTCAGCGAGATTGTCGATATAGTATTTGCTCTGCCCGAACGCGATAGACAGCATAAACTTGCCCTGTGATGTATTCTCAAACCAAAATGTCGGAAACTTGAGCGACTGTAAGTGTGTTTGGTCGAGTAAATACACAATCTGTCCGCCGTCAACGGAGTTGCGAGCAAGCCTGTCGGGGTGCCACGAGATAATTCCACTGGCTTCACCAGCTTCAATTCGAGTAAGCATTGCGCCAAACTTCAGGCGTCCCGGCACTTTTGCGGACCTCTTTTCGATAATAGTGTCCACAACAGATAGTTGGTTATCTTTGGCATACTTTTTCAACTCCGCTATCTGTGCCTCGATAGACAAAACTTGTTTGTCCTCGACATCGGTACTCTTGCGAGCATAAATGAAATATTTTTCAGCCATCGCTACCCCCTAGATCTTAAATAGCCGCCTCGCTGGACACAAGCTAGGAAATCCCAGATTGTACGAGACGGCTATTAAAGCCTACAAAAAACGGAATTTCCGAAAATTAACTTGTGTCCACTCTTATTTTACCAGAAATCCGCCTATGGCGGACAACCAAAAAGCGCGGCTCCAGCCGCGCCCCAGCTCCCATTTTCCCCCTGAAAACATCTGGCTTGCGCTCCGCCTGGCGAAAGAAAAAGCCGCCCATGCGGGCGACGATTTCCAAAAAAGTTTGCTACTGGCGCAGTTTTACAACCGAGCTAGAACCCATTTTGCGAAAAAGTGCTGAAAAACACAAGGCGCGGGCGTTGCCCGCCCAAAGAAAAAAGAGGGGGTGGTTTTGTTTTATTTTTTGGAGCAACTTGAGTAAAGCGCTTGCGTTTTATTGCAATTTATGCTAGAATAGGCATTATGGAACGTTCTCAATCTAACCCTGTACTTGACCAAATACATGTTCGTGGCCAATACGAGAGATTACCTACCGACACGGCTCACCTTGCAGCCGAGCTATCGGCTCCCCAAGATGTCGCTCGACTTGCGCTAGATTTTGACGATGGCACTACACCCCTGCGTGATGTGGGCAAGATGTTCACGGCACAGCGAACGGCAATTCTTGAAGCATATCAGGCTGGTACGGTTGGCAATATTGCCACTACTCATCCAGAGATACTTTCTATACCTGTGCAGAACTTACACGAACGAGTTGTATCGGGTAGTCAAGACCAGCCGATTGGTCATAATTTCTTTGTGAATGCTACTGGCTTTCTTGACGCTCGCTTGCCTTGGGCGAGGCAATTTGATGAACTCCTACGTACACGAACAGGTGCTTCTCTGTATGATATTGCGCAATCTGATGACAAAATGGGTAAAGACCGCCTGTTGGCTGCAATTACTGAAAATCCAGATCGTGAACTCATGACAACATTAGCAGTATATCTAGCGGGTCGTTCGCTTGAGGGCGAAAAGTATCTGAAGCAGCACTACGGTGAGGTGTTAGAGCGTGCCAAGGGTCAAGTTTACGCAACGACGCAAAGAATCGGCGAAACGACTGGACTTCGTATTGACATGCTGGAGCGTGCAGCAGGACAGTTACAACGAGCAACTTTCGGTAGCTTTGACCACCTTGAAGGCTTAGTAACTTCAGACAATAGTGGTGCTGCGGGCGATTACCGCATAGGTTCACTACGTGTAGAGGTGCAGTTTGACGGCAGCGTTCGCTCGGCAAGATTACGCAATGGCTCTGATGCTCATCATGTCGTGGCTCACGAGCTGCATCATGCTGGTTCGGCTCAAACACAGGAGAATTATCGCTGTGGACTTCAGATAAATGGCGAGGGTTTAGAAGCAAACGAAGGTATGACAGAATACCTTGCACAACTATCTGTTGGCAGCCCTGGCATTGAGCAGGTAGCAGGCGGTGGTTTGCGCGTTCGACAAGATGTGCCATATAGGGCACCTGTCTTTGCTATGCTTGCGCTACATGAACAATTCAAGGCTGGAAAGAATAGCCACTTTGCTGTGCTTTTCAACGCATACCATGGCGATGTGCGGGGCCAAGCGCAGCTAGAGCAAGCTCTTGACGCTTTCTACCAGCACGATGTTGCCATATCTGGTCAGTTAAGTAGATAGTTGCTCCAAAAAATAAAACAAAACCACCCCCTCTTTTTTCTTTGGGCGGGCAACGCCCGCGCCTTGTGTTTTTCAGCACTTTTTCGCAAAATGGGTTCTAGCTCGGTTGTAAAACTGCGCCAATATAAAACTACGACCCGTGTGGTCGTAATTTTATATTGGCAGAGCAGGTGATTCGAACCCTCGGATCGAGGGTGAGGACTGCCAGTGGCAGTCCGCAAGGGAATCTGCCGGATAAGCTGTGCTTATCACGCGCAGTTCCGGGGTCGCGGGACGTGACCGAATCCCTCCTTTTAGAAAAGCGCGGAGCATTTTGCTTTCTAAGCAAGCGGAAGAGGCTTTAACCGATATCCCAGTGGCCAAACTATTTGAGCTACCCTATAATGAACCACATGATCATCGCCATCGCCTTATCTGTAATTATCCCTCTTATAATCCTTACGGCCGTACCGGCTGTGATAAAACACTACGGTAAAGACTCTAAAAAATATACGCCATGGCTAGTAGCGGCCTGCGCACTGTACATTGTGTCGTGGTGGCTGCCTTCACCACTGATCGAAGGGCGTGACACTAGCTTTACAACTCATTTTGTAGGCGGCGGGCTGTTTACTGGCTGCGTGTGGATGTATCTAAAACAATCATTCAACTGGCGGGCAAACTGGCTGCTCCAGGTATTTTCGCTATTTGCCTTGGTCTCGGCCCTGGGCGTAGCCAATGAGTTATTTGAAATTGTCTTATACGAAACCGGCCACCTAAGCACAGTTGCCGATACATCGTGGGACTTACTAGCCAATACCCTAGGGGCCTTAGTCTTTTACACCATGACTGTATTTATAACTAAGCATTAACACTATAGGTAGTGTAGTAAAGAACACAACTACGCTATAGGTGCCTATATGGGGTGGGCGGGCAAATTGTAAAAAATACATACATAAAACGCTTGTGCTACTAAATATAGTGGTTTATATTAGCTGTAAGACGCTACAAATAGTAGCGATCGCAACAACAGACAACAGCAACAATCCAACAATATCGTCCACCATACGAGAGTGGATGGTGTGTTCGCTAGTCGCTAAAACAGGAGGAACCGCATGCCAATTCAGGTAGTAAAACGCGATGGCAGCCGCCAAGACTTTGACGCCAACCAGATTAACTTAGCGCTAGTAGAGGCGAGCGAAGGCTTGCCCGACCAAATCCAAAAGGTTGTGCAGGTGGCGACCGAACTGCAGCTTACCTTGTTTGATGGCATTACGACCGAACAACTGGATGAATCACTGATACAAACCGCCCTGCAGAGCGTAAAAGATGACCCAGATTTTGACACCATTGCTGCCCGCTTACTGCTAAAAAATATCTATAAAAACAGCTTAGGCGAATATAAAACCGCAGCCGAGCTTAAAAAACTGCACGCTACCGAGTTCCCTAAGTATATAAAGCAAGCCGTAAAAGATGGTTTGCTAGATAAGCGCATGGCCGATGAAAAAAGATTTGATTTAAAAAAGCTAGCTAGCGCCCTAGACCCCGAACGCGACAAACTAAGCAAATACCTAGGTGTCATTACTAACCGCAACCGCTACGCCTTGCGCAAGCTCAACGGCGAACCACTCGAAACCCCACAGTTCACCCACATGCGCATTGCCATGGGCTTAAGTTTTAATGAACAAGACCCAACCGCCGCCGCTCTAGATTTTTATGAGCACATGAGCAAACTAGAGTACCTGCCAGGTGGTAGCACAAGGGTAAACGCTGGTGGTTCGTTCCCGCAGCTAAGCAACTGTTTCGTGATTGATGTCGAAGACGATATGGAAAGTATCGCTAAAAGCATTCGCGACACCATGTGGATTGCTAAAGGCACCGGTGGCATTGGTATCAGCATGAATAAATTGCGCGCGGCTGGCAGCCCTGTTAAAACCACTAATACCGTAAGCACCGGCCCGTTGCCGTTTATGAAAATGATTGATACAGCCCTGTTTGCGGTGAGCCGCAAGGGTAAAAAAGCTGGCGCGGCCGCTATATATATGGAAAACTGGCACCTTAACTTTCCACAGTTTATGGACCTGCGTGAAAACAATGGCGACCCATACTACCGCACGCGGTTTGCCAATATTGCCGTATATATAAGCGATGAGTTTATGAAAAGGGTACAAAATGACCAAGATTGGTACATGTTTGACCCAGCCGATACGCCAGATTTAAGCGAACTTTACGGTGAAGATTTTAGTAAAAAGTACCAACAATACGTACAACTAGCCGAAGCCGGCAAGCTAAGGACCTTTGAAAAAACTCCAGCCCGCCAGCAGTGGCGCCAGATACTAATCCGTTTGCAGGCTAGCAGCCACCCCTGGATCACCTGGAAAGATACCATTAATACCCGGGCGCTTAATAACAACACCAGCACTATTCATAGCAGTAACCTATGTACCGAAATCACTTTGCCAAATGACGCCAAAAACATTAGTGTGTGCAACCTGGTAAGTGTTAATCTAACAGCCTTTTTGGACGTGCAGGCCAAAACCTGGGACTGGGACAAGCTAGAAAAGGCCGCCCGTAGCGCCGTACGGCAGCTTGATAACCTGTGCGATATCACTGATACACCAATCCCCGAGGCCCTGAATAGCATTAGAACCACCCGCGCCCTGGGCCTAGGCATAATGGGTTTTACCGATGTGATTGAAAAGCTGGGCTATAGCTATGAGAGCGAGCAGGCCTACGACACCATGGACCAGCTGGCCGAATTTATTAGCTACCACGCGATTGATGAAAGCGCCGAACTTGCCAAAACCCGCGGCAGCTACCCCGATTTTAAGGGGAGCGGCTGGCAAAAGGGCGAACTGCCAATCGATACAGTTGATTTACTAGAGATTGACCGCAAGGTGCCAGTGGATGTTACCCGCAAAAAGCGCCTAGATTGGGAAAAGCTCCGCAAAAAAACCACCAAAGGCATGCGTAACGCCACCCTAATGGCCATTGCGCCTACGGCCAACATCGGCCATGTGGCCGGCACAACACCCGGTATTGACCCGCAGTTTAGCCAAATATTCAGTCGCAGCACCTTAAATGGCAAGTTCCTAGAGGTTAATACCAACCTGGTAACCGACCTAAAGGAGCTTGGCGTATGGGAACAGGTGAAAGATCAGCTGCTGGTAGAACAAGGCGACCTGACTAATATCGAGGGTATTCCGCAGGCCCTAAAAGATGTGTATAAGACTTGTTTCCAGCTTAGCCCGTATGCCTTTATTGAGGTAGCAGCCCGGGCCCAAAAATGGGTTGACCAGGCCATTAGCCGCAACATGTACCTAGAAAGCCGTAGTATTGATGACATGGAACAGGTATATATGGAGGCCTGGAAGCGCGGCCTTAAGACCACCTACTACCTGCACATGAAACCGCGGCACCAGGCCGAACAAAGCACTACTACGGTGAACAAGGCCGAGCAAATCGCCGCTAAAACCGGTGCAGTGCGTAAGGGGTTTGGCTTCGCCAAATAGAAACAATAAGAAGATAGATTTTAGAGAAAATAACAACTAAAAGGAGGACCTATGAACGCAAACTCAATACTAAACGATGATATGACACTAGAGCAAAAGTTGCAGGCTATTAGCGATGCTATGGAACAGGCCCAGGTTGCCGCTAACGAACACGCTGCCCGTAACGGTGTAGCGGCGGCGCCAATCGACCCAGCAAGTTTGACCATATGCGACGGATGTGAATAAATAGAGTCAAAGGAGGAACTATGAGTATACTAGGAACAGCAATTCAAGAGGGCTTGTTACTAAAGCCAATCCACTACAAATGGGCCATGGATTTATATGACCAAGCGGTAGCCAACACTTGGTTCCCTAACGAGATCCAGCTAGCCCAGGACTTAGCTGACTGGGAAAAAATGAGCGAGGAAGAACGCTACGCTGTAACGTTTTTGATGAGCTATTTTAACCCCAACGAACTGCTAGTCAATAAAGCCCTGGCGTTTGGCGTGTACCCATATATGAGCACGGCCGAGACGCAGCTGTACCTAAGCAAACAGATGTGGGAAGAGGCCAACCACTGCATGGCGTTTGAATACGTGCTTGATACGTTCCCAATTGACCGTGAAAAATCGTACGCCGCCCACGTGGATGAGCCAACTATGGCCATAAAGGAAGAGTTTGAGTTTAAATACATTAAGCGCATGACTAGCGAACAGCTAGATATCACCACAACTGAAGGCAAAAAAGATTTTGTACGCAACCTCATTGCCTATAACATTATCCTTGAGGGTATCTGGTTTTATAGTGGCTTTATGGTGGCGCTTTCGTTTAGGCAACGCAACCTGCTACGCAATTTTGGTAGCCTAATCGACTGGATTGTGCGCGATGAAAGCCTGCACCTACAGTTTGGCATGAACCTTATCTTGACTGTACTCGACGAAAACGAAGATTTGCAGACCCCAGAGTTTGCAGCCGAAATTAGGCAGATGATTCTTGACGGCGTAAAGATGGAGGAAGAATACAACAAGGCACTGCTGCCCCAGGGTATTTTGGGCCTAAACGCTGATTACGTGAACCAGTACGTCAAGTACCTTACCGACCGCCGCCTCGAAGAGCTTGGGTTTGAGCCTGAATATAAGGTGAGCAACCCAGCCAAATGGATGGCAACCGCTAACGATACTTATGAACTAGTGAACTTTTTTGAAAGCACCAATACTAGCTACGAAGTAAACGCTGGTAATAGTGAAGGCAAATTAAAAGAAGATAAATAACAGGCTTAGCTAGCCTATTAGGCCGCCCTGTAACAGGGGCGGTCTTGTGGTAAAAAGTACATGCTTTTTGACTTGAAAACGCTAGTGCTAGCGCCTATAGTGGTATGTAGACGCTACTTGGAGGTGGTGCAATAAACAAACATTAATAATGAGGAAAGCCTAGAAGACCGCCCGTGGGGTGCGGTGTTCTTTTTCTTTTGTGATTAAGGAGGGGATATGGGACAAACAATTACAAACAGTGATATGACATTGGAGCAAAAACTACAGGCCATAGCCGATGCCATGAAGCAATTAGATGTTATTGAAGGAGTGAATTAGTATGGATAAAGAGTTTAGAGTATTATCATGGACTGAAGAGCTCGCTATTGCCGAGGAGCAGACTCCTGGCCATACGGCTACACGAGGTCCGGGCAATACGATTGTTCTGACTCCAGACGCCGAGGCTATGGATAAGCTTAGGGCAGGCCGTGCTGCCCGGAGCCTTGGGGCTCGAACAGCACTAGCTGAATTCTTAGATGAATCTGTGGCATAACGCTACAGCTAGTATATATAAATAATTACAACACGCTACCTATAGCGTATGTGGACTAAATAGTGCTATACTAAAGTTCCATGGGGGTAAAAACAACATGGGGATAAACACAAAATTCATATTTGTTACCGGCGGTGTATTAAGCGGCGTCGGTAAAGGGATCACCGCCGCCAGTATGGGGGCGGTGCTTCAATCTAAGGGGCTAAATGTATCTATCCAAAAGTGCGACCCCTACCTAAACGTCGATGCGGGGCTGCTAAACCCCAAAGAGCACGGCGAATGTTTTGTAACTAAAGATGGCGCCGAAACTGACCTAGACCTAGGCCACTACGAGCGCTTTTTGGATTTGGAGCTAACTCAAAAAAGCGCTACTTTGCAGGGCCGATTGATGAAGCAGCTGATAGATGACGAGCGGGCCGGCAAGTATGGCGGGCAGACTATCCAGCTGGTGCCACACCTAACGGGTGCTATTATGGAGGCTATCGCTAAGGCTGGGCAGGGTAGTGATGTGCACATAGTAGAGATTGGCGGTACGACCGGCGACTACGAAGGCTTGGCTTTTTTGGAGGCAATCCGCGAATTTGGTACCCGGGTTGGCCGCGAACGGTGCCTATACGTGCACGTTGTATATGTGCCGTTTTTGGGCACCAGCCAAGAATTCAAAAGCAAGCCGGCCCAAAATGCCCTAAATGATTTACGTGGTTACGGCATAATGCCAGATGTAGTGGGGGTACGGACCGATAGCTTGCACCCAGCGCCCGAGGCGATTGCGGCTAAAATCAGCCAATTTGGCGGTTTGCCGCGTGATAGTGTTATGATGATGCCCAACTGCAAAACCGTGTATGAAGTGCCCTTAACAGTGGCCCGCGATCTCGATAAAAAGCTCAGCGAATTTACTGGTGTTAAAACTGCCCCTAAGCTAGCGGCCTGGCGTAAGCTAGTCGATGCCGATACCAAGGGGTATAAACAAAAGGCGATTATTGGCCTGGTTGCCAAATACCTAGATAACACCGATACCTATATAAGCGTGATTGAGGCCTTAAAAAGCGCCGGTTGGGCCGAAGGAGTGGCGGCTGATATCCGCTGGATAGATGCCGAAAAGGCAACCGAGAAGGATTTTGAAGCGGTGGACTGCCTACTGGTGCCGGGTGGGTTTGGCACAAGGGGCGTAGATGGTAAAGTAGCGGCCGCTCGCTATGCGCTTGACCATAATAAGCCTTACCTTGGCATATGTTTAGGCCTACAGGTGGCAGTAATTGCAGCCGCTCGTAAGGCTGGCCTAAATGAGGCTAATAGCACCGAGTTTGAGCCGACTCGGCAAGATGTGGTGTATATAATGCCTGGCCAAGAGGGCAAACAGGGTACTGGCGGTACGCTGCGCCTAGGCGATTACCCAGCCAAGCTTAAAAAGGGCAGTAAAGTAGCCGGTACTTATGGCTCGGTAAATGTAACCGAGCGCCACCGCCACCGTTACGAGGTAAACCAGGCTTTTATTAAAGATATCGAGAGCGGCGGAATCGCTATATGTGGCACATCACCCGATGGAAAACTAGTGGAGTTTATAGAGGCGCCAGGGTGTGATTACTTTGTGGCTACCCAGGCTCACCCCGAATTCAAAAGCCGGCCCATGCGCGCCCACCCATTGTTCCGCGGGTTAATAAAGGCGGCTAAAGCCTAGCGCACCTTGTGGCGTTCGATCCATTGGTTGGTCGGCGCACTGTATTTATCGGACTTTGTTCGGAATATTTTGTGTAAAAATACCACGACTGGCGCCGTGTTAGTATCGTATGTTTTTAACCTACCAAGGGTTAAGAACATACGGGTGCCATCATCAAAACTTGTGTGTTGGTTGGATAGCCCACGGATCTCTAGGGTGATACGGCTGGATAATAGTTCAGTGGGCAATTTATAGTTTTTGAATCCATCTACTCCCTTTAGGGTTTTGATGCCGCTGACCGGGCTATAACCGGTTAAGTTGCCGCTAAAGGCCTGCACTATATCTCCCCCTGGCGAGTGCTCCTCGATAAAGTTTAAGACCGTGCCAAGCTTTTTATTTATGGAATTAATTAGCGAGCTCTGTATACCCTCGTCTCTTTCGGCAAGTTTAGCAAACCCAGTGTCCGTATCGTCTTCAAGGAAATGTTTCCAATCGACCCCTTTATTTAGCATCCCGCTTTTAGAATCATATTCTACGTAATCGCCGTTTTTTATCGATAACTCCTCTAGCAGTTCAAGCTTATTCACCATATGTTGCTTATAGCGATCATTAAAACGGCTAATAAAGTATTCGGAATTGGCGTACGGGGCTGATATATTGGTGGCCTGGGCTAGGCCTAATAGATTTAAGATGTTCTGTGTAGTTTCGCTATCGCTAACTTCGTGCTCTATCTCAATAAAGCAACCGGCACCGAGTGGTTTTGTAGGCTCCTGTCCTGCATCGCTGAAAGCTACGCCCTGATCGATGTTGATTACGGCACCCCTATAGTTGAATGTGGTCCGCTCTTTTACGACTTGCCGGACCCTCCGGTCGGCGAATTCGTCCAGTAGGGAATAGCCTTCATCGTCGGTAATCCGCACGGTTTGTTGGTTACGCACTAGGGATTTATCGTCTAATCGCTTGGCTTTAGACTTATAGGTAACACTACAAATATAGCCACTTGGGGCACCGCTGCCAGCAGGCTCTTGGGTATTTTCTTCGCGTATACGCACATACTCAGTCTCAAAGTTTGGAGTTTCATCGCCATTAATAATGTAATAGTCGGTTTGATGTGTGCGCTGCTTAAACTCTACCCCTGGTGTGCTATAAAGTAATTCAAGAGCTGTACCAGGTGAGTCTAGGTAATATTTGTTTTGGGCTTTGGATTCGGTGCCAAGTTCAGGGTTAATCGGCTGCTCAATGTGCCGGTTAACCCTGGGTAGGACTGTGGCGGCAAGCGGCTGATCG